>NZ_RQYT01000041.1 GCF_003932785.1 Arachnia propionica
GCGCTCGGGGCACCGGTGAAGACCCCCGAACCAATCCGCATGGTCCACGGGATCAGAGGATTCCCCGAGAACACCTCCAACCAGCGACCATCCGACAGACGAAGCGCGGGATCAGCAGCCGTCACCCGACTCTGGGGCACCACCTCCACCACACACAACCCCACCAACCCGGCCACGAGGTCCTCCACCCCCGGAGTCGACCACGCAAAGGCGAGCGTCCCATCCGGGTTCACCACCCGCCACCCAGGACTGGCCGAGAAGTACCACGCCTCACCCAACAGTCGAAGTCCCCACGATGCAGCTGCCGTTTCCGAGATCCTCAACACACCAACCTCCCCGAGCCGATCCGCCAGCTGCACCACCACGGGAGATCCAGGTTTCGGCCCCGAAGCAGCCTGCTCAATCATCTGCGGGAAGGTCTCCGCCATCTCCTCGAAGGTCACCCCCAAGGCCCATGATCTGTCCGAAGGCCAGCCCATCACCGGACCAAGCTCCCGAAGCCAAGCCACGAACTCATGGAACTCCCCCTCATTTTCAGGCGTCAACCCGAATGCTCCACCCGAGGAATCCGAATGTGAGTCATCCAACCTCTCAACCACGTCAACGAACTCGTCACGATGCGCGACGAGATACTCCACAGGCATCGCCCTCAAAGCCCGCATGACCGCCAACTCAGCCGACGCAGCCATCACCGTCGGCATATCGCAAAACATCTGAAAGCCCTTCACAAAACATCACTCCTACGGCGGATAACCATCAAGCGGGATGTGAGCTCCCGCCTTGTCCGAGCTGAAGGTCCCCCACGTCCCATCTGTTCGGAATTTCAAATTATTAGCATCAGTAATCGTTGCGGTCGGATTGTTGTGGGAATAGTAACTCGGATCAGCATTGGGGTTGGGGCCATGCCCATGGACTCTGAAACCTCCATCCTGATACCGGAACCCATCGGGCAGATCAGCAGTGGATGCCCATTGGTTCGGGAGCCCTCCTTGAGTCGCCCATGCGTCGATATCCGCATAGTCCATCCTACCGCCGTTGACCAGTTCACTCGGGTCCGCTGGACGTGTAGTGAAACGCCCTGTGTCGACGTCACGCCACCGTGAGACGTTGTCATCCCACGTGCAGCTGTTGTGGACCAGAACCCACGTCCCCGCTTCGGTGGCCACGTGGTAGTTGTGCAGGCCCTCGACCTCGATGTTGTACACCGTTTGACGACGGCCTGTGAACTGGATGCTCTGCACCACCACCTGGTCGCCGTCCGGGGTCCGCAGCCGGTCGCCCTCGTGCAGTTCCCCTGCCGGGGTGAAGCCGCGACCCTCCACGTAGAACGGGTGCGTCGCCGTGGTGGTGACCTCGCCCTGCTCGGTCCTCACCACGAGGGTTTCGACATCCTCATGGACAAAGGTCCGCGACACCTTGGCTGCTTCATTCGTCCCGGTCTCGGCGTTGAAGGCCATCACCTCGTCGCCGACGGCCACGTCCTGGATGGCCCTCGACGTACCGTCGGCCATGAGCACGGCCGTGTCCTCGGCGAAGCAGCCGTAACGGGCCACATCGGAGACATGGGCCAGCGCACCGCCACCGCCACCCAGCACAGCTCCGGTGGCGGCACCCTGACCGGTCGCAGCCAGGAAACCATTCACCGTGAGCGGCTGACCGCTGGTCAGATACTCCATCCCGCCGGAGAAGCCGCCGTCCAGGCCACCCTGGATCGCGCCGGTGAGTACGTTGCGGCCCAGGCAGGACGTGACGCCTGAGGTCATCCTCGCCGCCGCGGCTGCGGCGCCACCGCCGACCAGGCCGGTGACCGCACCGACGGCCCCATCGACGGCGACCTTGCCCCAGTCGACGCTGCCGTTGGTCGCCTTCTGTGACCAGATCGACGATCCGGCCCCCATGGCGGCCCCCGCGATCATCGCCGCCCCGATCGGACCGCCGATACCGGTGCACATCACCGCGACGCCACCCACGATGAGAGCTCCCGCGACGATGTACTCCCAGTTGTTCGACACCCAGTCGCTCGCGGCGGCCGCGGCGTTGCCGAGCGCCCCGTTGTTGGAGTCGCGATAGGCCTGCAGCTCGGCCTCGGTGATGGGCCGGAGCCCCTGGGGATCGGACTGGTTGATGGGGTCGTTGCCCGCGAACGAATACGGGTTGCCCGCCCATCCGGCCGCCGTCACGGGCGCCAACGGGTCGGTGGACAGGAAGCCGCGCGTGGCCGGGTCGTAGGCGCGGGCCTGCATCCACTCCAGGCCACCGATGTTCACCCCGCCCATCGACGTCACCGACGTGCCCTGCGGCAGCCCCGCCCCGGGGAGGTCCTGGGCCAACCCCCACGGCATGCCCCCGGTGTCACGCCCCTGGGCATCCGGCATCACCCACGCGGCATCCTCGCCTCCGCCCGCGGTCAGAGCCGTCGCCGCGAGCGCATTGACCACCACCGTCGCGCCGATCTGGGCGACGGATGCGGCCGCCGACGCCGAGTCCCAGTGGACGGGGGTGTCGTTGATCCGGGCCAGCTCACCCAGCGCATCCACCTGGAGGCGCTGCGTGGCCGTCAGCATGCGATCACCGTCCGGACGAACCGCCGTGATGCGGGCCAGGAAACCCTGCGGATCCCATCCGAAGAGCCGCTCCCCGGCAGGCCCGCGCTCACGCACCCGCCGACCCGCCCCGTCGTAGGCGTACTCGGTGCGCGACCCGTCGGGGGCCGTCGCCACCAGCAACTGGCCCCCGGCGTCGTACTCGTAGCGCGTGGTGTCACCATCGTTGGTCTCGGCAACCAGCCGCCCGTTCGCGTCCCACTCGAAGTGGAAGCTGGCCCCCTCCGAGGTCCTCCCACCGGTCAGCTGCCCCGCATCGTCGTAGGTGTACTCGGTGCGCAGGCCGTCACGGACCTGCGCCAGCACCCGCCCATCCGCATCCCGTTCGATGCGGGTCACCTGCAGGAAGCCGCGCCGGTTCATCCGGTGCTCCACCACCATCCCGTCCGCGTAGGCCCACGTGGCGTGCAGGCCATCCGCGGCCAACGACACGACCCGGCCCAACGCGTCGCGCTCCAGCACCGCGCGGCCCACCCCCGGATGCTCCAGCGCGGCCAGACGCCCGTTGTCGTCGTACTCGTAGCTCGTGATCGAGCCGTCGGGCCGTTCCAGTGTGGTGCGACGGCCGTTCGCGTCGTAGGTGTAGCGCACACCCACGCCGTCGCGCAGCCGCGACAGCAGCTGCCCGGTCGTGTTCCACACCAGCCCGTGCACCGTTTCACCCTCGGTGATCCGCATGGTGCGGGCCGCGGGATCCCTCTCAATGGTGCTCAGCACCTTGCCGTCGGCCAGGGTCATCGACCGTCGGCCACGCTCGTAGCGCCACTCCAGGAGACGCCCATCCGCATCCACCCGTCGCACCGGCCTCCCGGCGGCGTCGTAGGAGTAGCGGGTCACCCGACCCAACGGATCCGTCTCGGTGAGGACCCGCCCCAGCTGGTCGTGGGTGCGTTCCGTTCGCCCACCGAGCGGGTCGATCGTCGCCACGCGCTGCCCGAGCTCGTTGTACTCGAACCGGGTCACACCGCCCAACGCATTCGTCGCCGCGACGAGCTGGCCCGCGCGGTCGTAGCTGAAGGTGCGTCGACCGTTCCACGGATCCCGCATGCCGACGATGCGTCCCGCCGCGTCGTAGCGGAACCGCACCGTACCCCGGCCGGGTTCGATGCGCTCGACGATGCGCCCACACGCATCGAAGGTGGTGAACACCTGCTCGCCGCTCGGCCAGCGCTCCGCGACGACCCGGCCGTCCGCGTCGCGCGTCACCTCGTAGCGCTGCCCGCCGGTGCTGACCGTGGCGGCCCACCGTCCCGCAGCGTCGTACTCGTAGCGGAAGGTGCGTCCCATCGGCTGGGTCACCGCGACCACCCGGCCCGCAGCATCGCGCGTGATGCGGGTCACCCCACCATCCGCATTCACCGACTCGATGACGCGCCCGCAGGCGTCGAACCGTCGTGTGACGGCCTCGCCGTCGGCCCCCGCCTCGGCGGTGACACGGCCCAGCTGGTCGCGCACCACGTCGACGCGGTCGTCCCCGTCGATGAACGACAGGGGCAAACCTGCCTTGTCGGTGACCACCTCGCGGCGCACCCCCGTCGCGTCGGTCGCGCTGGTCAGGTGCCCGGTGGGGCCGTACTCCATGCGGTGGGTGCCGCCGGTGGCATCCGTGGTCTCGACCAACCGCGACAACAGGTCGTAGCCGAAGGCCCAGGTGGACCTGTCGGGCAACTCGACGGCGGTCAGGCGCCCCAGGTCGTCGTGGCTGGAGGTGACGGTGCGGCCCAGGGCGTCCGTGGTGGCGTGCCGCTCACCGTCGTCGCCGTACTCCATCACGGTCCGCGCACCCGTGGGGTCGATCATCGCGGTCACCCGGCCCGCCGCCGAGTGCTCGAACCGCGTCGTCGCGCCCGCCGGGTCGGTTCGGGAGATCAGCACACCGGTCATCTCGTCGTAACGGTAGGTGGTGCGGTGACCGAGCGGGGTGATCGCCGCCACGACCCGACCCGCGGCGTCGCGCTCCAGACGGGCGGTGTTGCCCAGCGCGTCGGTGGTGGCGATCAGGTCGCCGTGCTCGTCATGGGTGAATCTGAGCTGAACTCCGGTCGGATCGGTCGCCTCGACCAGCAACCCGCGCTCCCACGTGAAACGGGTCTCGCCCCCGCTCGGGTCGACGGCGAGCGATGGGTTCCGATCCTCCCCGGTGTAGCTGTAGCGGGTCACCGCACGGGCGCCGCCGGCCTCGACGCTCACCTCGGTGACACGGTCCCGGTCGTCGAACACGTACTCGTGACGGGCCCCGCTGGGCAGCACCTCAAGGGTGCGGCGCCCTCGCTCGTCGTACGCCCTGACGGTGGTCGAGCCGTCGCGTTCCGTCACGATCACCGGGTTGCCGAAGCGGTCATAGGCCGTCGACTGGCGGTTTCCATCGCCGTCCACCACGCCCACCAGGCGCCCGCGGGAGTCGTGCAGCCACGTGTTGGCGCGGGAGCCGTCGCCGTCGGCGACCACGGTGACCTGGTTGGTGACGTAGGAGAAGTGGGTGGTGCGGCCGTGCTGCGACACCTGGGTCGTCACGCGCCCCTGCTCGTCGTAGGTGTTGGCCGCCTCGACGACGCCGTCGGCATCGGTGACGGTCGCGATGAAGCCATCGTCGTTCCAGCCGTAGGAGCGGACACCTCCCGGCCCCCTCGCCGCGACCAGCCTGCCGGCGTCGTCGTAGTCGTAGCGTACCTCGCGCCCGTCGGATGAGGTCACCGCGACGATGCGCTCCCCCGCCCAGTCGATGGACAGGGACCGTCCGAAGACGTGGGTGAGACGAATCAGCCGCCCGTCACGTCGTCGCTCCAACGTCACGCGGCTGCTGGGGCCAGCATCCACGGCCAACACCGCACCCGCCGCGCTCAACTCGAAGGCGAGACCCGTGTTGGTGGAGATCCGATGGCCGTCCGGCGTCGTCTCCAGCCAAAGGTTCTCCCCGACGGCGCGACCCCAGCCCGCTCCCTCCCGGGGGAAGACCACGACGCGGCCGTCCGGCAGCCTGAACCGGGCCGTGTCGTCACCGAACTCCAGGCCACACTCGGCCCAGGACGACCAGCCGGGGCCGAAGGCGCCCGCGGCGGAATCCATCGAGTTGTACATGCGCGACCACACCAGCGACGCCGCCGGGCCGGTGAATCCCAGGTCGGTCTCGCTCTCCAGGAAGTTCCCCGTCGCGGTGTTCACCGGGTCGTTCGCGTACCCCGTCGTGGGTGGGGAACCGTAGGCCGTCGGCGGATCCACCTGGATGTCGGTGCGGCTCTCGGCGATCCCGGCGCTCTGCAGAGCGGCGCTGATCGCGGCATCCGGCAGGGTGATGACCCCTTCGCCGCCTGCGCTCTCGAAGGCCTGGGCCACCACATCGGCCCATTGGGCGTCCTGCCCGTTGGCGGTCAGCCACGCCGAGAAGGCGCTGATGACGCCGCTGGCATCCAGGGTGGCCCACGAACACGACGTGGCGAAGGAGGAACAGTGCGTCGTCAAGGTCCCCGGGTACGAGGCGAGTTCCTCGTCCGCGCTCCGCGTCGAGGTGGCGAAGCCCCGCAGCTTCTCGGGCCGGGCCGACGACGTGCCTCCGGTGTGGCCGCCACCCGAGCCGGGCGCGGGCGTCTCGGGCTGCCTGGGGGTGGGGGAGGTGACGGACTGGCTCGGCCCGGTGTCGGTCAGATTCGTGACCGGCGGGTCCTCCTCGCCGAACAGGCTGTCCCAGAACTTGTCCCACCCGTTGCGGTTGGCCAGCCGCTCGGCCCATGCCCTGGCCTGGGCCCGACGTCCGTTCTCCTCGCGGGCAGCGGTCTCCAGCTCGGACACCTTCGTCGCGACCAACTTCAGGTTGGTGACGATCTCGTCCAGGTCCGCCAGCTGCTGGGTGCCGTTGTCGGAGAACACCTGGGAGAAGTGCCCCTTGAAATCCGTCAACCCGTCCGTCCGGTAGGTCGAGCGTGAACCACGCTGCCCCTCCAAGGCATTGGCCGCGTTGGTGAAGGCCGTCCGCAACGACGCCGAGACCCCGAAGTCGTACTCGACGTCAGGCATGCCCGCGATCTGCCCCAAGGAAGAAGACGTGACCGAAACCATCGTGCCCCCTCTGTGAATCACCACCCTGCCCTGCTCCAGCAGAGCGCTGTTCCTGAGTGTAGTTGAGGATGGGTCACCTCCCTTGGGACGCTGGAGAATCCGTCACTGACGTCCTCGCCCCTTCCAAGGGCCCCGTGTACATTGGAGACACGATGATCCTCGTGCAGGGGTCGCCAAGGTCAAGCCGGAACCGCCAACAGGTGTTCACCCGAGAGGGAAGCCCCTTGGGGCCCCTGCACGAGGATCAACTCCGTTCACACAGCTGCGCCACGACCCCGAGCCTGTCGAGCAGCAGCGCCTCGGCCAGGGCCGCCTTGGCGAAGTCGCCGAGGTCCATCGACTCGTCGATGCCGTGCATCCGGGAGGTGGGGTCCGTCACCGCCGTGACCAGGACGAGGGCCCCCGGGTTGCGCTCCGCGAACTCCGCGACGATCGGGATCGAGCCGCCGCAGCCCATCTCGACGGCGTCGGTGCCGAAGGCCTCACGGAAGGCGGCCCGGGCGGCCTCGGCGCGCTCGTCGGCGAGGCCGATGCGGCTCGGCGCCCCCGACTGGCCGCCGCTGATCTCCACCCGGGATCCCCACGGGGCGTGGGTGCGCAGGTGTTCCTCCAGCGACGCGGCCGCCGCCTCCGGGTCCTGACCTGGCGGGATCCGCACGCTGACCTTGGCACGGGCCGACGGGATGAGGGTGTTGGAGGCCTCGGCGACGGGGGTGGCGTCGATGGCCAGGACCGAGGCCGAGGGCCGGAACCACATGCGTTCCACGACGGAGCCGTCGCCGATCTGGCTCACCCCCGGAAGCAGCCCGGTCTCCTCCCGCAGCCTCGCCTCCGGGTACTCCAGCTCCGGCCCAGGGGCGGTGACGAGACCCTCGATGGCGACGTTGCCCGCCTCGTCGTGGAGCGTGGCGAGGAGCCGGCAGAGAGCCGTCAGAGCGTCGGGCACCACTCCCCCGAACTGGCCGGAGTGCAGCCCCTGCTCCAGGGTCGAGACGGTGACCTCGCAGTCGACGACGCCGCGCAGCGTCGTGGTGAACGACGGCTTCCCGACCTCCCAGTTCACGGAGTCCGCGATGACGAAGACATCCGCGGACAGCTCGTCGCGGTACCGCTCCAGCAGGGTCGGCATCGAGGGGGAACCGATCTCCTCCTCACCCTCGATGAACACCTTCACGTGGACGGGGAGCTGGCCGTTCAGCACCCGCAACGCCGCCAGGTGCACGGCGATCCCGCCCTTGTCGTCAGCGGAGCCGCGCGCGTAGAGCCGCCCCTCACGCTCCTCGGGGGAGAAGGCCGGCGACGTCCAGGCGTCGGGGTCCCCGATCGGCTGCACGTCGTAGTGGGCGTACAGCAGCACCGTCGGGGCCCCCTCCGGGCCGGGGAAGTCCGCCCACACAGCGGGCTTGCCCCCACCGTCGAGGATCCGCACCTCCACCGCCCCCGCCTCGCGCATCCACTCCGCGACGAGATCCTTCGCAGCCAGCACGTCGTCGTCGTGCTCGGGCATGGACGAGATGGAGGGGATGGCGATGAGTTCGTGAAGGTCGGCGATGACGGAGGGCAGCACCTGCTCCACGTTCCAGGCGAGATTGGTCATGGGGTCACTCTATTGCCCCGGAAAACCGGAAGGCCCACCCCCTTGAAGGGGGTGGGCCTTCCGGGCAACGGAGAGTGGATCAGCCCTTGACGGCACCGGCGGTGAGGCCGGAGACGATGTACTTCTGCAGGTACATGAACAACAGGATGATCGGGATGGCCGCGATCACCGCGCCCGCCGCGAACAACGACCACGGGGCGTTGCGCTCGTCGGAGGCCCACACGTACAGGCCGACCGCGAGGGTGTAGTCCTCGGGACGCTGCAACACGATCTTCGCGAGGATGAAGTCGCCGTAGGTGCCGACGAAGGACAGCAGGCCCACGACCGCGAGGATCGGGGTGACCAGGCGCATGATGACGCCCCAGAAGATCTGGGCGTGGGTGGCGCCGTCGATCCGGGCGGCCTCGTCGAGCTCCTTCGGGATGGTGTTGAAGAAGCCGTACATGAGGAACGTGTTCGCCCCGAGCGCCCCGCCGAGGTACACCGCGATGAGGCCGAGCGGGGAGCCCAGGCCGAGCGGCGGGTAGATCTCCTGCAGCGTGAGCAGCAGGAGGTAGATGGCGATGAAGGCCAGCATCTGCGGGAACATCTGGATGATGAGCAGGGCCGTCAGACTCGCACGACGCCCCTTGAACCGGAACCGGCTGAACGCGTAGGCCGCGGAGGCGGCCATGAGGACCGTCCCGATGGCCGTGACCCCGGAGATGTAGAAGGACCGGAGCATCCACTTGGGGAAGTCCGTGGCCATCAGCTCACCGTAGTTCTGGAAGGAGACGCTGCGGAACAGCTGGTTGGATCCCGTCAGGGTGCCGCCCGGGTTGAGGGAGGCCGACAGGACGTAGAGCAGCGGGAACACGCAGAAGACGATCACCAACACGGCGACGAGGTGCTTCCACCCCACCGTCTTCCACCAACGAAAATCGAGAAGTCCCAGGTTCTTGTTCATCACAGCACCTCCTCGAGCTTGCGGGTCTGGCGGAAGCCGAGCCACGAGATGAGTCCGACGACGACGAAGATGAGGATCGACAGGGCCGAGGCCAGGCCGAACTGCTTGGTCCCGGACTCGAACGAGATCGAGTAGACCATGGAGATGAGCAGGTCCGTCTCACCGATGAGCACCGGCGCACCCGGGAAGTTCGGGCCACCGCCGGTGAGCATGTAGATCAACGCGAAGTTGTTGAAGTTGAAGGCGAACGACGCGATGAGCAGCGGAGCGACGGAGACGAGCAGCAGCGGCAACGTGATGTTGAAGAACCGCTTCACCGCACCGGCGCCGTCCATGATCCCGGCCTCCTTCAACTCGGCGGGAATGGCCTGGAGGGCACCCGTGCAGACCAGGAACATGTAGGGGAAGCCGAGCCACAGGTTGACGAAGAGGATGGCCAGCTTCGCCAGCAACGGATCCGACAGCCAGCCGATCTGGGCCCCGCCGAGGAGGACCTGGTTGATGAAGCCGAAATCCTTGTTGAGCATGCCCCGCCACACCAGGGCCGCCAGGAACGCCGGGAAGGCGTAGGGCAGCAGGAAGATGGCGCGGTAGAAGGTGCGACCCCTCACCCGTTCGTCGTTGAAGACGACGGCGAGCACGAGACCGAACGCGAAGGTGGTGAGCACCGAGAGGATCGCGAAGGCGAAGGTCCACAGGGTGATCTTGATGAACGGCCCGGTCAGGCGCGAGTCATTGAAGACCTCCGTGAAGTTCTTCGTCCCGACGAAGACCCGCCAGCCGGGCTGCAGCTCGCTGCCGTCGGCGGCGATGAAGGCTCCCTTGGCCGGGTCGGCTGTGTAGACCTTGCCCTCGGCGTCGGTGAAGGTGTCGGCCGCCTCGTCGTAGTCGAGCACCGACTTGGCGATGTAGGCGAAGGCCGCGGTGTCGGTGCGGAGCCAGCCGTCGTCGGGGTTGTCGCTCAGGCTGACCCGCAGGTCGAGGACCGCCTGTTGCTGCTGCTGGATCTCGGGCAACGGCAGGACCCGCCAGCCGGGCACCTCGGTGACCTTGTCACCGTTGGCCTTCGCGTCGGGGACCTCGGCCAGCGGCTCCTTCTGGGTGCCGACCTGCACCTTGCCGTCACGCACGACGGCGAAGCCGAGGGCGTCGTCCCCGCCCCCGTCCCTGCTGACGACGGCGACGGGGAACGTGTCCGTCCCATCGACGCGCCGGTCGGAGGTCTTGGCGATCTGTGTGATGGCGACCTGCTTGGTGTCGTTGTGCCCGTCCCCGTAGTTCGTGAAGGCGACGAAGGCCGTCGAACCCATCGCGTACAGCTGGTAGACGATGAGGAAGACCAGCCCCGGCACCAGGTACTTCGCCGGGATGGCGCGCTTCGAGAAGTAGACGTAGTCGGCCACGACCAGGGTGACCGCCAGGAAGGAGAGGACCCACCACTGCTGTTGGGCGGCGGCGGTCATGATGCCGAAGATGCCGAAGGCATTGACGAGGCCCATGAGGACGAGCTTCACGTAGAAGCCCGGGCGCGAGAGGTCGCGCGCATGGGAGAGCTGCGGCTTTGCAGACGATGTGGTCACGATGAGTTCCTTGGGGACCAGGAGACCTCCGTGGGGACGAGGCCGTCCCCACGGAGGTCACTGGATCACTTCTTGATCTTTTCCTGGATGTTGGTGATCATCTGCTGCCATCCGGCCACCGGCTCGACGGAGCCGTCGATGATGGCGAGCTCACCAGCACCCCAGAACTCCCAGACGGCGCCCATCGCCGGGATGGAGGGCATCGGATGCCCCTTGGCACCGGCGTCACGGAAGCCCTTCAGGAGCTCGTCGTCGATGGACGAGGCCAGCGACTCGACGGCGGGCAGGCGACCACCCTCCTCGTGAAGGGTCTTCTGTGCCTCCTCACCCGCCATGTAGGTGAGGAACTGGTTCGCGAGCAGTCCGTTGCTGGACTTCGAGGACAGGAAGATGCCCTGGACGCCGACGAACGGCGCGGCATCCTGGCCACCCGCCGAGGGGATGGGCAGGACGGTGATGTCCATACCACCCTCCTTGAACTCCGCGGCCCACCACGGGCCGGTGATCATGTAGGCCGACTTGCCGTCGACGAAGGCCTGCTTGGCCTGGTCGCCACCGACGGAGGCGGACAGCACCTTGGCGTCGGCGAGCTTCTTCACGTAGGCGGCGAAGGCCTCACCCTCCGGGCCACCCATGCCCAGCTCGGGGACGTACTCGCCCTTGTCGTCGGTCTTGAACACCGGCGCACCGAAGGACGACTGGATGGGGTAGAGATGGTAGGCGTCACCCTTGTCACCCTGCTGCAGGACGACCGGGAGGTCGGGCGTGAGGCTGGTTCCCTGGGCCACCAGTTCGTCGAAGGTGGCGGGGGTCTCCTGGGCCAGCTTGTTGTTGCGGACCAGGGCGATGTTCTCCACGGCGTAGGGGACGCCCATCAGCTGGCCGTCGTGGGTGAAGGCCTTGGTGGCGACCTCCGAGAACGCGCCCGACTTGTCACCGAGCTCGACCGGCGAGATGACACCGTTGGTGACGAGGTCACCCATCCAGTCATGGGCGCCGACGATGAGGTCCGGTCCCTGGCCGGAGGGGGCCTGGGCGATGAAGTCGGTCTTGATGTCCTGCGACGGCTTCTGGACGACGTCGAGGGTGACCCCGCTCTCGGCCTTGAAGGCCTCGCCGACCTTCTTGAAGGCGTCGATGCGGGTCTCGTCGACCCAGACGGTGAGCGTGCCGGCATCGGCGGGCGCGCTGTTCTCCATGGCCGCCGAGCTGGCGGGGCCGGACGAGGTGGTGGATGGGGTGCCCGAGCCGCAGGCGGCCAGGGCCAGGCTGAGACCTGCACCCACCAGGGCGAGGAGGCTCCTACGCATATCTACTCCTGTTCGGATCGGCGACGACGCCGACGTCTTCGGTTGCGAAAAAATTGTATCAACCCTTGCAGCAACTTGCAGAAAAAATTTTGCAACTCTTTGATAACATCACTTTCTCAGGAACACCGGACCAACGGAGGTGGCGATGAGCGGACGACCACGGATGTCGGACCTGGCCAGCCACGCCGGCGTGTCCGTCGCGACGGTCTCCAGGGTGCTCAGCGGGAAGTCGGGCATCAGCGCCGACACCCGCGAGGCGGTGCTCAGGGCGGTCGCCGAGCTGGACTACGTGCCCACCCGCACCCCGCAGCGTTCCGGACTGATCGGGATCTTCGTCCCGGACCTGACCAATCCGGCCTTCGCGCTCTTCGCCGAGCAGCTCGGCGCCCTGCTGCTCCAGCACGGCCGACGATGCGTCGTCGCCCATGCCGGTTCGGCCGGCACCAGTGAGGCGACCGCCCTCGACACACTCCGTGACCTGGAGGTCGACGGCGTGCTCTCGGTCTCCGGTGCGGCCGACACCGAGGCCAGCACCGAGCCCCATGAACGGTTCCTCGCCACCGGGGCACCGATGGTGGTCATCAACGGTCACGCCCCCATCCTGTGCACCCGGTTCATCAACTGCTCCGACGAGGAGGCCATCAGGTCCCAGGTGGCCCATCTGCAGACCCTGGGACACGAACGCATCGGCCTGGCCATCGGCCCGAGGCGCTTCGTGCCGTCGCAGCGCAAGATCGCAGCATTCCTGGCTCTCGGCTTCCCCGAGGACTCGGTGGCTCGCACCATCTTCACCGCCGAGGGTGGACAGCTGGCGGCCCGTCGACTCATCGACAGTGGTCACACCGCCATCGTGTGCGGCTCCGACATCATGGCGCTCGGTGTGATCCGCGAGGCCCGCTCCCAGGGGCTCACCGTGCCCGGCGATCTCTCGGTCATCGGCTTCGACGACTCCCCGTTGATGGCCTTCACCGACCCTGCACTGACCACGGTGCGACAACCCGTCCAGGCGATGTGCGACGCTGCGGTCTCGGGACTGCTGCGGGCCATCGACGGCGAGCCCCTCGACGGGACTGAGCTACTGTTCCACCCCGACCTCATCATCCGACAATCGACAGGACCCCAGGCATGACCCAGACCCAGTGGTGGCGCGACGCCGTCATCTACCAGATCTACCCCCGCTCCTTCGCCGACAGCAACGGCGACGGCTACGGCGACCTGCCCGGGGCGATCTCGAAACTGCCGTACCTCAAGGAGTTGGGGGTGGATGCGGTGTGGCTGAGCCCGTTCTACCTCTCCCCCATGGCCGATGCCGGCTACGACGTCGCCGACTACCGGGAGGTCGATCCGCTGTTCGGTCAGACCGCCGACGCCAAGCGGCTCATCGACGAGGCCCACGCCTTGGGCATCCGGGTGTTCATCGACCTCGTGCCGAACCACACCTCCGACGCCCACGAGTGGTTCCAGGCGGCGATCGCGGCCGAGCCGGGCGCGCCGGAGCGGGAGCGCTACCTCATCCGCGACGGCAAGGGCGAGGACGGCGAGCTGCCACCGAACAACTGGAAGTCGCTGTTCGGCGGCCCCGGCTGGTCGCGGCTGCGTCGCCCCGACGGCACCCCGGAGCAGTGGTACCTGCACATGTTCGACGTGCACCAGCCGGACCTCGACTGGGACTCGGAGCAGGTGCGCCAGGGCTTCGACGACATCCTGCGCCACTGGCTGGACCTCGGCGTCGACGGGTTCCGCGTCGACGTCGCCCACTCCCTGGTGAAGGAGGCGGGGCTGCCCGACGAGGTGGAGGAGTCCCAGTTCATGGAGGGCGACCTCGGCCCGATGTGGGACCAGGAGGGGGTCCACGACATCTACCGTCGCTGGCGGAAGGTCCTCGACGAGTACGAGGGCGATCGCGCGATGGTCGCGGAGGCGTGGGTGCCGAAGCCGGAGCGGCTCGCCCGTTACGTGCGCCCCGACGAGATGCACCAGGCCTTCAACTTCGACTTCCTTTCCTCGGCCTGGGATGCGGCCAGCTACCGGGAGGTCATCACGACGACGATGGCCGCGAACGAGGCCGTCGGGGCCCCCACGACGTGGGTGATGAGCAACCACGACGTGGTGCGTCACGCCTCGCGGCTGGGTCGGGAGGACACCTCGAACACCGAGGGGATCTCGGTGCGCGACCCGCAGCCCGACAACGAGCTGGGGCTGCGGCGCGCGAAGGCGTCGACGCTCATGATGCTGGCGCTGCCGGGCTCGGCCTACCTGTACCAGGGTGAGGAGCTGGGGCTCCCCGAGCACACCGCCGTCCCCGACGAGGTGCGTCAGGACCCGATCTGGGAGGGCACGAAGCACGAGAAGGTGGGTCGCGACGGCTGCCGCATCCCGCTGCCGTGGGTGGCGGACGCCCCGGGCCTCGGCTTCGGCCCGTCGGAGCGCACGTGGCTGCCGCAGCCGGAGAGCTACCGGGCGCTGGCCGCGGATCAGCAGGTCGGGGTGCCGGGGTCCACGTGGACGATGTACCGGGAAGCCCTGAGGCTGCGTCGCCAGTACGGCCTGGGGACGGGGCGGATGACCTGGGAGGAGGCCCCGGAGCACGTCGTCTGCTTCGACAACGGCGAGATCCGCGTCATGGTGAACATCGGCGGCGCCCCGGTGCCGCTGCCGGAGGGCGAGGTGCTGCTGGCCAGCACGGAACTCGAAGGCGAGCTGCCGACGGACGCGGCCGTGTGGGTTCACAAGCCCATCGACTGAGACCTCGCCGACCCGCTTCCAGCGGGCGCGAGCGCGACATCCGCCACCGGCCCGACCGGCCGAGCCCGCCTCCCCGCTCCAGCGGACACGAACCGCCGTTCTGCTTCGGCTGAAACGCGCTCCGACGGAAGCAAAGCGGCGGTTCGTGCACGCCTTCTTCGGTTCACGGCGAGGGGGGTGAGGCGACGAGGTTTCCCGACGCTGGGGCGGTGCGAACCTACGAGAATCTTGCTGCGAACCTACGAGTTTTCTCCTGCGAACCCACGAGTCGGATGGCCTGAAGCCGTGACGGAACTCATCGCGCGCCACATCCTCAGGGTGGGACATGACTACGTGGAGACCTTTCCCGTCGTCGTGATCGAGGGCGCCAGGCAGGTCGGCAAGAGCACGCTGGCGGGACAGCTCATGCACGGACGCCAGGGAGCCTCCGCCACCCTGGACAGCCCGCAACAGCTGGCCCTGGCGAAGGACGACCCCGAGAGCTTCCTCCGCCAGGCTGCAGAGGGAACCCTCGTCATCGACGAGGCTTGGAGGGCGCGCGGATAGGCGCATCCACTGCGCCCGCCCCGGTGACCCCCGGCCGCGGACCTCCTCGAACGCACGATCCAGTGCGCTCCTCGTCGTCCGCCTTGCCACGAGGCCACCGTGCCGATCCTCCTGACGATCCCCCTATCCGCGCACCCTCTCACTGGCTCCGCAACTGTCAAGGGCGATCAAACTGGCCGTGGACCGGGACCGACGTCCCGGCCGATTCCTCCTGACCGGGTCCACCGACCTGCTCCGGATGCCGGGCCTCGGGGACTCGCTGGCGGGACGGGCGGTGAGCCTGCGGCTGCGCGGGTTCAGCGTCGGGGAGGTCACGGGCGCTCCCGACGACTTCGTCCCAGCGGTCCTCGCCCTACCCGATCCTCAGCCGGTCACCAGCGACTGGACCCGTTCGCGCTACGTCGAGGCCTTGGCGCTCGGCGGTTTCCCCGAGGTGCGACGGCTGAGCCCACGGATGCGATCCGCCTGGCTGAAGGGCTATCTGGATCGGGTCCTGAACCGCGATGCCGTGCTGCTGCGCGCCGGACACCAGTCAGCGCGCCTCCATTCCCTCATCCGGCTGATCGCGGCGAACCAGGGTGGCGAGCTCGTCAAGGCCCGTCTGGCGGATCAGGCCGGCCTGCCGCCGACCTCGATCACCGCGTATCTCGACGTGCTCGCCGGGGTGTTCGCCATTGAGCAGCTGGATCCCTGGTCCCCCAACCTCACCGCCCGGGAGACCGGGCGGCGGAAGACGGCCGTGGGCGGCTCCGCGCTCGCCCTGTGGTTGGCACAGTTGACGCCACGTCAGCTGGAGCCCGTCACCGCTGAACTCCTGGGCGGCCACTTCAAGGCGTTCCTCGCAGCCGAGTTGCTCAAGCAGCAGTCCTGGAGCCTGGAGGAGTTCCGGCTGTTCCACTACCGGGACCGCACGGGCATCGAGGTGGACCTCGTCGCCGAACTCGGCGACGGCACGGTGGTCGGCATCGAGGTGAAGACCTCCAGTTCCTACCGGCCGGACCACTTCAAGGGCCTCCGATTCCTGCGTGACAGGCTCGGGGACCGGTTCCGTCGCGGGGTGGTGCTGGGCATGTTCGACCGTGGTTTCCAGATCTCCGACCGGCTCATCGGCCTGCCCGCCTCCGCCCTGTGAGAACTCTCGCTCCCTCAGCGGTAGGGCAGCGCGAGCGGGGTACGACGTCGGGCCCGGCCGTGCTGGACGGCGCCCGAAGCGTCGGCCGTGAAGATGCGGGCCACCTCATGGGTGCCCTGCAGGCGACGGACCGTCTCGCCGAGACGCTCCACCTGCTGCGCCAGCGCCTCGATCTCCGACTCCAGCGCGAGGATGCGCCGGATCCCCTCCAGGTTGATGCCCTCGTTCTGGCTGAGGTGCTGGATGTGGCGGAGCTTCGCGATGTCCCGCAGCGAGTAGCGACGGCCGCGCCCCCGCGTGCGCTGCGGGACCACCAGGCCCAGCCGGTCGTAGCCGCGCAGCGTCTGCGGGTGCATGTCCGCGAGATGCGCCGCCACCGACACCGGGAAGACCGGCGCGGTGGGGTCGAAGCTCTGGGGAAGGTTCGACATCTCAGCCTCCGAACAGGGCGGCGCGCGGATCCTCCTGACCCGACTTCGCCGCGTACTCCTGGAGGGCCTCCTTGGCGGCGTCACTGAGGTGCTCGGGCACCTGGACCTGCACGGTGACCAGGAGGTCACCCATCGTGCCGTCCTTGCGTCGCACGCCCTTGCCCCGCACCCTGAGGGTCCGCCCGTTGGGGGTGTTCGCGGGGATCCGGAGCTTCACGCTGGGGCCGCCGAGGGTGGGGATCCGGATCTCGGCCCCCAGCGACGCCTCGGCGAAGGTGACCGGGACGTTGAGGGTGAGGTTGTGGCCCTGCTGACCGAACAGCTTGTGGGGTGCCACCTTCACGTCGACGTACAGGTCGCCGGCGGCGCCGCCGTTCTGGCCGGCCGCGCCCTTACCCTTGATGCGGATGCGCTGCCCGTCGGTGACCCCCGCCGGGATGCGCACGTTGACGGTGGAGTTCGACTTGCCCCGCCCCGAGCCGTCGCACTCCGGGCAGGCATCCTCGACGATGAGCCCCCGGCCACGGCAGTCCGGGCAGGGCTCGCTCATCGCGAACACACCCCCGGCCGCCGACGACTTCATACCGGTGCCCTCACAGGACACGCAGACCTTCGGCAACGTGCCCGCCTTCGCACCGGTCCCACGGCACGCCTTGCACGGCTGGTCCGAGACCGTCCGCATGGCGACCGTGGTGCCCTCCACGGCCTGCTCGAAGGTCAGGTTGACCTGGCCCTCGATGTCGGCGCCGCGTCGGGGACCCCGGTTGGAAGCGCGACGCTGCCCGCCGCCGAAGAGGTTGCCGAACAGGTCACCCAGCCCACCCTGGTCACCGCCGGCGTTGCGGAACAGGTCCTCGAAGCCCCCACCGGACTGCCCGGGACGCCCGAACCGCACCCCGGAACCGAAGAGGCTGCGTGCCTCGTCGTACTCCTTGCGCTTGTCGGGATCCGACAGGACGCTGTTGGCCTCCGAGGCCTCCTTGAACCTGGCCTCGGCCTTCTTGTCCCCCGGGTTCTGGTCGGGATGGTTCTCCCGCGCGATCTTGCGGAAGGCCTTCTTGATGTCGTCGGCGCTGGCCTTCTTGTCCACGCCGAGGACCTTGTAGTAGTCCTTATCGATCCAGTCCTTGGTACTCACTCATGGCCTTTCTTCGTCTGCGGTTCGAGGGGCCGGGGTTGTGGGCTGTCGGCCCCTCGAACCGGACAGCTCACCCTTCAGGGTTGGCGACGGCGACCCGTGCCGGGCGGATCACGCGCTCACCCAGCAGGTAGCCCTGCTGCATGACCTGCGAGATCGTGGTGACGGTGACCCCCTCCATGGGCAGCTGCATGAGCGCGTCGTGGAGGTTGGGGTCGAAGGCCTCCCCCACTTCACCGAACGCGACGAGGCCATGCTTGGAGGCGATCTTCTCGAGCTCGTCGGCCACGGCCTTGAACCCGCCGGCCAGGTCCTCGTGGGACTTGGCGAGGGTGATCGAGTCGAGCACCGGCATCAGGTCGGCGACGACGGCCTCGACCCCGGCCTGGCGGGCCAGGGCACGGTCACGGTCGACGCGCTTCTTGTAGTTGACGTACTCGGCCTGGAGACGCTGCAGGTCGGCGGTGCGCTCGGTGGCCAACGCCTCCCAGTCCGTGGCGGACTCGGTGCTGTCAGTGGATCCCGTGGTGGTCCCGGGCTCGCCGTCGGCGAGGGCCGAGGCGGCTGAGTCGACAACCGCCTCGGCCTCGGCCACCACATCCTGCTCGGGTGTGTGTTCGTCGTTCACTTGGTGTCCTCGTCCTCGACGATCTCGGCGTCCACGACGTCGTCCTGGCCGGACTCCGCGCCACCCTCGGCGGTGCCGTCCTGCTGGGCCTCCTGGGCCTTGGCCTGGGCGGCGGCGTACATCGCCTGGCCCATCGCGGCGGCCTTGGTGTTGAGGTCGTCGATGGCGGCCTTCACCGCGTCGTCGTCCTCACCCTTCAGGGCCTCCTTGAGCTTGTCGACGGCCTCGACGACGGGGGCCTTGGTGGATTCGTCGATGGAGTCCGCGTTCTCGTTCAGGAGCTTCTCGGTGCGGAAGACCAGGGCATCGCCCTCGTTGCGGCGCTCGACGCTCTCACGGCGCTTGCGATCCTCCTCGGCGTGGGCCTCGGCGTCGCGGACCATCCGGTCGATGTCCTCCTTGGCGAGGGCGGAACCGCCGGTCACGGTCATGGACTGCTCCTTGCCCGTGGCCAGGTCCTTCGCGTGCACGTGGACGATGCCGTTGGCGTCGATGTCGAAGGTGACCTCGATCTGCGGGACCGACCGGGGAGCCGGGAGCAGACCGGTCAGCTCGAAGTTGCCGAGCGACTTGTTGTCGCGGGCGAACTCGCGCTCACCCTGGTACACCTGGATCATCACGGCGGGCTGGTTGTCCTCGGCGGTGGTGAACACCTCGGAACGCTTCGTCGGGATGGTGGTGTTGCGCTCGATGATCTTGGTCATCACGCCACCCTTGGTCTCGATGCCGAGGCTGAGCGGGGTGACGTCGAGCAGCAGCACGTCCTTGACCTCGCCCTTGAGCACACCGGCCTGCAGGGAGGCACCCAGGGCGACGACCTCGTCGGGGTTGACGCCCTTGTTGGGCTCCTTGCCACCGGTCAGCTCGCGGACGAGCTCGGCGACGGCGGGCATGCGGGTGGATCCACCGACGAGCAGCACCTGGTCGATCTTGTCGACGGTGGTGTTGGCGTCCTTGAGCACGTTGTTGAAGGGGGTACGGCAACGGTCGAGGAGGTCCTGGGTCATCCGCTGGAACTCGGCGCGGGTCAGCTTCTCCTCCAGGTGGAGCGGGCCGGCGGGCGAGTGGGTGACGTAGGGCAGGTTGATGGCGGTCTCCGAGGCGGAGGACAGCTCGATCTTGGCGCGCTCGGCCGCCTCCTGGAGGCGCTGGCGGGCCATCTTGTCCTGCGACAGGTCGATGCCGTGCTTGTTCTTGAACTGGCTGACGAGCCAGTCGACGATCTTGGCGTCCCAGTCGTCGCCGCCGAGTCGGTTGTCACCGTTGGTGGCCTTCACCTCGAACACGCCGTCGGCGATGTCGAGCAGGGAGACGTCGAAGGTGCCGCCGCCGAGGTCGAAGACGAGGACGGTCTGCTCCTGGTCGCCCTTGTCGAGGCCGTAGGCGAGGGCGGCCGCGGTGGGCTCGTTGATGATGCGGTCGACGACGAGGCCCGCGATCTCGCCGGCCTCCTTGGTGGCCTGACGCTCGGCGTCGGAGAAGTAGGCGGGCACCGTGATGACGGCGTTGGTGACCTGCTCACCGAGGTAGGCCTCGGCGTCGCGCTTCAGCTTCTGCAGGATGAACGCCGAGATCTGCTGCGGACGGTAGTCCTTGCCGTCGATGTCGATCTTCCAGTCGGTGCCCATGTGGCGCTTGACGGAACGGATGGTGCGGTCGACGTTGGTGACGGCCTGGCGCTTGGCGACCTCGCCGACCAGGACCTCACCGGAGTTCGAGAACGCCACCACCGACGGGGTGGTGCGGGCACCCTCCGCGTTGGGGATGACGGTGGGCTCGCCGCCCTCGAGGACAGCGACGACCGAGTTGGTGGTACCGAGGTCGATGCCTACTGCACGGGCCATGTTTGCTCCTGGTTCTTGGTCTAAGTCAGATGAGTCCTTGAGCGGACTGCACTCAACTATGCCACTCCTCGGGTCCAGGGGCAAGCCGAAGTTGAGCCAGGGCGACTCAACCCGGGTCGGATCAGGGAAGACCCCGGCCCCACCCCACAGACTCCCCTCGCCCGACCAGCACCCACCCCACGGGCCCCCTCGCCCGACCAGCGCCCACCCATCGCAGCCCACCCCGGGCTCAACCCTCACCACCACCGAGCACGAACCGCCGCTTTGCTTCCACGAGGCCGCGCCTGAAACGTTTCAAGCCAAGCAGGACGGCGGTTCATGCCCACTCTGGGGGCACGCGACGGGGCCGAGCGAGGCCTTGGTCGCGCACCTGCCCGCCACTCTCCGGATCGCCTCGGCGCCCCGGGGCCGGGATCTCGCCTATCCCCGCCGCTTCCTGGCCTCGGGCTCGAGCCTGACGCTGACCCCACCCATGAGGTTGAAGCCACGGATGATGAGCGTGCCGTTGGAGCCGTCCCCGCGAGCACGCTTCTTGATTTCCACCCCACCCATGACGTTCGTGGACTGGTCGACGATGCGAACACCCTCGGGCACGAAGACGTCATGCCCACCCATGATGCTGGAGAGTGACAGCTCGATGGTCACGCCCGGCCCCATCACCAAGCAGGTGTGGATCTGGTTGCCGCCCATGAAGGCGAAGCTCGTCACGGTCGGGGTGTGCGCGTCGAGGTAGATGTCCTTGCCGCCCATGAAGGCGAACTCCTGGGCCGCCCTGGCGTCGGCGGCGATGACGGGGCCGGTCGGCTGGGACTGCTGAGCGACGGCGCGGGCGGCGGGGAGATCCGCCATGAGCGGGACCAGTTCGTCGTCGAACTTGGCGACGAGGCACTTCTCCTGCCGCTCGGTGAACTCCTCGTGGTCGAGCTGCCCGTCCGCGTAGGCCAGGCTGAGCACCTCGAGGACAGCGTCCCTCTCCGCAGTTCCAACACGCATCCGGCGCCGCGAGACCTCACTCATGCCCTTGAGTGTATGCACTCGACCGGTCTCCCGTGACGGTGGGCATGCACTCCCCCTGCACAACCCTCCACGACGGCAGCCCCTGACCGCGGCGGTTTCGCCTGCCTTGGCAGTGGCTCGCCTGCCTTGGGTCTGATTCGCCTGCCATTTCTGCGGCTCGCCTGTCTTGTTCGGCAGGCGAAGTCAAACAAGACAGGCGTTTCCGACCCAAGGCAGGCGAATCAGCGTGCTGAGGAGGTCGGCGGGAGGGGTGACTGGAGGATGGGCTGGTTCATTGACCGAAAACGATCAGCGCTTGGGCCAACCGCGTCGGCGCACACGGCGCCCCAACAGGAGCCACAGCCACGTCCCCAGCCCGCCCAACAGGACCCCGGTGATGTTCGGGCCGATCCCCAACACGAGGAGCACGAACCAGACAACAGCCATGCCGTGGCATCCCATGATGATGTAGCGGTCCAGTGGCTCCAGCTCGACGGCCTCACCCCGCTGGATGATGGCGAGAGCTTCGGCCCGTTTGGCGTCATAGGTGGCCTTGGCGATCTCGCCCTTGGCATAGGCGTCGTCGAGGAATTGCAGCATCTCGGGGCCGATGTCACGCGCCATCCCCGAACCTCCACTCTCATTGTCATCCGATCGGCTGAATCATAGCGATCGGCCGAGACCGCCCCGAGGCGGGCACGCAGAACCGTTTCCGTCACCCACAGGTCCTCAGCAGCCCCATTGAGGCGCCCGCCCACTGCGGCGAGGCTCGGGAGGAGAGCGGCGACGGTTGCCGCCAATGATCCCTACCCACGCTCGGGCAGGAACTCTATTCGCCCCTCAGGCGGTGAGCTCCTTCACTGCTGCCTGAATGGACCCCCGGGCCAGGGTAGGCGAAACCGAGTCGAGACGGGCGAAGCCACCACGGTCACGAATCGCCGTCCTGCTTCTCTGGGCAGCGTTGACATCGCGATCTCACCGAAGCAAAGCGGCGATTCGTGACCACCCGACACCGGCCTCCTCAGCACGCTGATTCGCCTGCCTTACGACGGGTTCGCCTGCCTTGGATCGGAAACGCCTGCCTTGTTTCACTTTGCCTGCCGAACAAGACAGGCGAGCCGCCGTTAAGGCAGGCGAGCCATACCCAACACAGGCGAACCCGCGTTGAGGTAGGCGAAACCACCACGGTCACGGAACGCCACCCTTCCCGCCGCTACTCACATCGCGGCCGGAGCCTTCGGAGAGCCCGTGTCGGGACCGTCGCGGGTTTCCCCCTTGACTGGAGCCCCAGCACCGTGTTTCGCAGGTCTCGACCCGGACGGCGCACCGGCGCGCGGTCCGGCTCGACCAGCGGAGAGGCAGAACAGCCCCCGACTCGGCGTCACGCCGACAGGGGCTGTTTCCTGTCTGGAGCCGCCCACGGGAATCGAACCCGTGACCTACGCTTTACGAGAGCGTCGCTCTGCCTACTGAGCTAGGGCGGCAGCAGCCACACACTATAGCCGTCACGCCGACAGGGCGTCCAACCCACCGCCCGAGCGGCTGGCCCCCCTCTCCCCCAGCAGGATTCGCCTGCGAAGATGGAAAGAACCCTTTCCATTGTTCAAGGAGTCGCTTATCATTGTGAGCATGAGCAACCCTGATCTCGGCCCCATCCTCGACGACCTCGCCGCCGGTCGCATTGACGCCGCCGAGGCCAATCGCCGCATCAACGCCCTCAAGGATGAGACCCAGGAGGACACCTCCACCGAGCAACCTCAGGAACGGAACAAGGCCCGACCCGGCGGACTCTCGCGGGTGTCCATCAGCGCCGTCGGCCGCCGCGTCCGCATCGAGGGCGACCCCGGCGTCACCACGCTCAGCGTCGAGGGACCCCACGTCCTGCGCCGCAACGGTGACGTCATGGAGGTCAGCTCCACGGGCGAACTCGGCCCGAACCTCAGCGGCTTCTCCCTCATCCGCCCGCAGCGGATCTTCGACGACATGGGCATCATCGGGCTCGGCAAGGAACTCATCGTCAAGGTCAACCCCCGACTGATCGTCGACGTCGAGTCGACCACGGGCGGCCTCCGCAGCACCAGCATCCCGCGTTTCGGCCGCGTCCGCGTGACGATGGGCGGCTGCCACCTCAGCGACGTCGTCGAGGTGACGGACCTGCTGAGCCAGGCCGGCGGGGTCACCGTCGAGGGACCGCTTTCGCAGGGACGCTCGAAGCTGAAGATCGAGTCCGGCTCCCTCACCCTGACCCTCAGGCCGGGCGCGAACGTCGTCATCCACGCGGAGTCGAAGTTCGGCCACATCCGGTGGCCCGAGGACAACGCGGGCGTCGACGAGGTGGTGTTCGGCAACGGCTCCGCCCGCTGCGACATCAACGTCGTCGCCGGCCTCGCCACCATCAAGGACGCCACCGGAGAGGACCACTGACATGACCGAACCCCTGTACCAGGCCCCCGCCGACTGCCCGGTCTGCGACGCCCAACTCATCGTGACCCGCAAAGGTTGCCGACGCTGCGGCTCCGAGCTGGCCGGGGAGTTCGCCTCCTCCATCTATGACCGCCTCGACGCCGGTGAGCACGAGCTGCTGCGGGTCTTCCTGTCCTCCCGCGGCAACCTTCGCGAGGTCGAGAAACACCTCGGGGTGTCCTACCCGACGGCCCGCGCCCGCTTCGACGCCCTGCTCGGCAAGCTCGACATGCTGCCCGAGTCCACCTCGCCCACGACGACGGAGGAGGCACCACCGGCAGATGAGCCGCCCTCCCCGCAGGAACAGATCCTCGCCCGGGTCGCCTCCGGCGAGATCAGCTCGGAGGTTGCGGCGCAGCTCATCGCCCAACTGTGACTTACGTCGTCCTTTCGGCCAGGAAGTGCCCGCGGGATGTTCACGTGGACACCCAAGTTTGCAGGCCCCTGCAGGATGAACGACCATGGAGCACATGACCGTGCCCCCCTCGAACGTCCCGGAGGTTCCTGGTGTGCGCCTCACCGGAGTCCTCGGACGCGGCGGATTCGCGGTCGTCTACGCGGGTGAACAGCTGTCACTGCAGCGCCCCGTCGCCGTGAAGGTCGACACCCGACCACTCCACGACGAACGGAACCGACGCCGATTCCAGCGGGAGATGCAGGCGGCCAGCCAGATCAGCAGCCACCCCCACGTCGTCACCCTCATCGACACCGGGGTGTTGCCCGACGATCGCCCCTATCTCGTCATGGAACGTTGCGACGGGGGCAGCCTCGCGAACGTCGTCGCCCGCGGACCGCAGCCTCCCGCTGAGGCGGCGCGGATCATCCATTCGGCCTCCGCCGCGCTCGGCGCCGCCCACGCGGCCGGCGTGCTGCACCGGGACATCAAACCGGGCAACATCCTCCTCGACTCCTACGGCGCACCCCGCCTCAGCGATTTCGGCCTCGCCGCGATCCAGCGGGCGGAGGCATCCACCACCGTCACCCTGGAGGCCCTGACCCCCGCCTACGCCCCACCGGAGGCGTTCAGCCACACGGAACCGACGAGCGCCGGCGACGTGTGGTCGATGGGGGCGGTGCTGTTCGCCCTGCTGACCGGCCGGGGCCCCCGCTCCACCTGGGACGGTCGGTCGCAGAGCCTCAGCGAAATCGTCGCGGACCTCCACCGCCCCGTTCCGACGAACGATCCACGCATCCCACCGCCGCTGCGCCCCATCCTCGACCGCGCGATGCACGTCGATCCGGGACAGCGGTTCCGCAACGGCGCCGAGCTGGCGCAGGCACTCAACAGCGTCCTGCCCCGCCTCGAGGACGGCTCCCTGCGGGACATGGATGCCACGACCTACCGGGCCCCGCTGGGATCCGATGTCGCCACCGTCTACGTCCCCCCACCCCCGCCGACGATCACCTACTCGCCCATCACGGTCGCGCCGCGCCGCCGCCCCATCGCCCTCATCGCCGGGATCGCCGCTGTGGTGTTGCTGGCCGGCGGGGCGGCCTGGGGGGCGGTGGCGGCACTGTCCGGCCCCAGCCTGACCCTGCCGCCGAAGTCCGCGCCCCCGCCAACGCCGTCGACATCGGACGAGCCCACCCAGACGCGGACGGATCCCCCCAACTTCGAGGGTGAGCTGGACCGGAACGACGTGCCGACGAGCGACGACATGCCGTGGGAGTTCGGCGCCTGCCTCGACGGCGCGATCGACTCCCAGGGAAACACCTCGGCGACGACGGTGGACTGCGCCGTCGCGAACTGGCGGGTCTTCGCGGGTGGTTCCATCGATCCCGACATCGAGGCGCGGAACGCCCAGGAGGCGATGAAGAAGGATCCGAAGGTGGCCGAGACCTGCACCGACGAGAACGCCGAACGTGCTGGCATCGACATCTCGAAGCCGCACAAGGTGCGGGTCCTCGGCCCGAAGCAGAACAAGTGGGATGAAGGACAGCGCGGCTTCTCCTGCGTCTTCGCCCTGAACTGATCCGACGCCGTCAGCCCGCGCCATCCAGGAGGGCGGCGACGAGACCCAGCGCGGCCCCGCCCAGAACCCGGAGGCCGATCTCAGCGGCGGCCTCACCCGCCAGCCCAGCGGTGGCCCAGGCCACGTCGCCCGCCCCGCCGGGGCCCGTCAGCCAATCGAAGCGGACGTTCGCGTTCGACACCGCGCGACCGTCGACGACGGCGCTCGGGCCGGAGGTGAGGTCGAATGCGACGAGCCACGGCACGATGTCGTCGCCGACCCCGTCGAGAGCCCCTTCTCCGAGGCGGTGCCGGCGTCGGAGAAGGGCCGCCCGGATGGCGGTGCCGCGCGCGGTGCGCCGGACCCGCAGCTCCGGCTGGTAGAGAGTGGCAAGACCCGCGACCCCGCAGAGGACGGCCGCGACGACCCCCTGCCATCCCGGGGCGAGCACGGCCGCGGCCACCGCGGCGGCCAGACCGACGCCGAGCCCCCACCACTGGAATCGCCGTCCGGGTCGGGTCGCGAGGAACCAGCCGTCCTTGACCGCGGCCTGCATGAGTCGGTTGGCGAGTTTCGTGACCGCGCCGCGACGTTGGCGCGACAGCTCACGCAGCGACACCGTCGCCCCCGCGGAGAAGATCCGGTCGAGGAAGGAGTGCTCGAAGGGACGCAGGCCCCGCCGTGCCGCCGGTCCGCGGCTCAGCACCCAGTCGCGTCGCCGGCCCTCCTGGACGGAGACGGTGATGTGTCCGCGGACGGCGAGGTCGACGATGGTGGCCAGGATGTCGCGGGGGCGGACCCGGGCGTGGAGTCCCATCCCGACCAGCCCCGGCGCGAGTCCGTCGATGACGTCGTCGGGCAGGGATTCCGACGAGGGCTCGTCACGGGAGCGGCGCCACCGCTGGTGGCAGAGGATGGCTGCGCCGCCGAGCAGGCAGCCCGCCCCGAGCAGGATGAGCCACGGGATCAGGACTCGACCCTGATGACGGTGGCGTTGATGGTGCGGCCGTTGGGGGCCTCGTAGGACACCTCGTCCCCGACGCGACGGCCCAGCACGGCGGCGCCGAGCGGCGACTGGGGCGAGACGGCGTGGTCCACCGAGTCGTCGGTGCCGAGGATCTCCCGGGAGCCGAGGAGGAAGGTCTCGGTGTCGTCCTCGTCCCCGTCGAAGGCGACGGTGACGACACGGCCGGGCGCCACCTCGTCGGGGTGGCTGCTCGCCTCCCCGACCTGGGCGGTGCGCAACAGGTGCTCGAGTTGACGGATCCGTCCCTCCATCTGGCCCTGCTCCTCGCGGGCGGCGTGGTAGCCGCCGTTCTCGGAGAGGTCGCCCTCCTCACGGGCTGCCGCGATGCGGGCACTGACCTCGGGGCGGCCGACGGTCTTGAGGTGGTTGAGTTCCGCCTCGAGCGAGTCGTAGGCGTCCTGCGTGAGCCAGACGGCATCGGAATGGGTCTCGGACATCGCTCAAGCCTAGCAGCGCCCTGCGACAACACCAGGGAAGCGCTTCCGGGCATGGGAGGAAGCGGCAGAGGCCCTGGAGGGGCCACAATGTTCCCCATGCCAGGCAACCCCAAGGGGCCGCTGCGCCTCCTCCACGTCCACGCGCATCCCGACGACGAGTCGAGCAAGGGTGCCGCCACCACCGCGAAGTACGTCGCGGAGGGGGTCGAGGTGATGGTGGCGACCTGCACCGGCGGGGAGCGGGGCGACATCCTCAACCCGGCGCTGGCCGACGATCCCCGGGCGTTGCACGACCTGCCCGCCCTGCGACGGGAGGAGATGGCCAGGGCGGCGGAGATCCTGGGGATCCGGCACACGTGGCTGGGTTTCGTGGACTCCGGCATGCCGGAGGGGGATCCCCTGCCACCGCTGCCGGAGGGCTGCTTCGCGCTGCAGGACGTCGCGACGGCGGCGGGCCCGCTCGTGAGGGTGATGCGCGACTTCCGCCCGCACGTTGTCACGACCTACGACGAGCACGGCGGATACCCGCACCCCGATCACGTGCAGTGTCACCGCATCACGGTCGAGGCGTTCCGGGCGGCGGCCGATGCGAGGCTGTGGCCGGAGCACGGCCCGGCGTGGCAGGCGGCGAAGCTGTACTACCACATGAGTTTCCATCGCCGTCGCTATGCGGCCCTCGAAGCGGTCATGCACGAGCAGGGCCTGCCGCCGAGCAGCCCGGCCCCCGCCCACGACGAGGACCCGTTCTCGGACGGCCGGTTGACGACCTTCGTCCGCTGCGAGCAGTACTTCGACGTGCGGGACGACGCGCTGCGGGCCCACGCGACGCAGATCGACCCGGACGGCCCGTGGTTCGCGGTGCCGTTGGCGATCCAGCGGGCCGGGTGGCCGACGGAGGACTACCAGCTGGTGATCTCGAAGGTGCCCACCATGATCCCTGAGGACGACCTGTTCACGGGCCTCCGGGAGACTCCACTCATGCCGGAGTTCATCATCTGATCGCCACGGACCGCCCGGCCCCGCACCACCCAGCGCCTTATGTCATTTTAGAGGGTGCGCGGATAGGGGGATCGTGACGAGGATCGTCACGGTGGCCTCCTGGCAAGGCGGACGACGAGGAGCGCACTGGATTGTGCGTT
>NZ_RQYT01000042.1 GCF_003932785.1 Arachnia propionica
GTTCTGGTTCCGGAGTTCGGAGACACATCGTGCCGCCAGTGGCATGCACCAGATACTCAAACCCCGCCGGAGACTTCCAGTGGAACCAGCCCGGGGCGGGTTGGGTGAGTGTCCAGCCGCCGAAGGTTTTCGCCCGATGCGACCTACGCGCCAACGGCGCCAGATTCCCCCACCTGGTCTGCCCGGTGTCGCCGTCGCGGTACGGGATCGTGTGATCCAGATCACACGCCCTGGAAGTGCGGGAGGCGTAGGGGAACACATCGACCGGCATCAATGCCGTGACTGCCATCCGCAACCCGACCGACGGATCATGGAGATCCTCCGGAGCA
Source organism: Arachnia propionica (assembly GCF_003932785.1). Lineage (GTDB taxonomy): Bacteria > Actinomycetota > Actinomycetes > Propionibacteriales > Propionibacteriaceae > Arachnia > Arachnia propionica_B. The sequence goes on from NZ_RQYT01000042.1 coordinate 330, forward strand.
TGCCGCAACGGATCAACCACGGGCCGGACCGTCACGCGGGAGTCCTTCAAGAACTCCGGCAACCGCGAGGTCAGGAACGCGCCCCACCGCTCAACCTCCGCCACACCCGAGGAGTCGCTGTCGGGGTTGAGGGCTGGGTCGTCGGCGTTGATGTGGACGATGAGGGTGGTCTGGGGCAGCATCTCCTGCCCACCCGCCCGCCTCGCGAGGACACCGACTGCGGCGGCGCGACGCTGCCTCAGGTCCCCCGCCTCGGTGGGGAGGGTTTTCGCGACCTCGGTGAGGGCGTGGTCGAAGTCGATCGCGTCACGGGGATCCAACAGCCCATACAACGCGCAGTGGCTGTTCTTGACCGAATCGACTGCCACATACCGGTTCTCCCGCTGCCGGGCTTCGCGTTCTCGGGCTGCGGCCGGGTCGGCGGCGATGATCCAGGCTTCGAGGTTGCGGCGGATCCGCTGCCACGACCACAACCTCAACGCCACAGCGAGTTTCCGATCCAACCGCGAGGCTGCCTCCGCATTCAGCTGGGACACCGACGGTCGGTTCACCACCTCGGCAACCTGCCACCAGCGCAACGACCCGGAGAGGAAGGCCTCCCACAATGCGGGGAACCGGAACCGAACATCCAGGACGGTCCCGATCTTCTCCAAGGCCGCATCGGGGGAGATCTGCAGGATCCCACCCAGTTCGTGGGCGAGGAATTCACCCACCGATGGGGTACCGTCCCCACCAGGCTCGAGGAACCCTTCCACAGCCTCCATCACCGCAGCGTCATCGACCTCATACAACTCGGCTGCCTTCGCGATGCCGACGATGAGGGCCACCTCCGCCGCCCGGGCGTGGGCGTCCGCCTCATGAATGGCCTGGTAGGCCTCGGTGAGGGTCGCGGGGAGGGGGTTCATGACCCCATTGTAATCGAATAGATGTTCTAGCGCAAGGGTTTGGGAAGAACTTTCTCTTGGTTTTCCATTGGTTGAGCCGGTCCCGGAGCGAAGTGACAGGGGCCGTGTCGAGACCCGGTGAGGGTTCGCAGGGACTGTTGCGGAGGTCTCGACACGAGGCCTCCGGCCTCGGCTCGACCAGCGGAGAGAAGGCGACCCGGGCCCCACACGTGGCGTTGGAGGTCTCGACACGGACGGCTCGCGAGGCTCGCGGTCCGGCTCGACCAGCGGCGGTAGCGGGGAATCACCTTGCGCGGTATCGCTCCAGCACGTCCTCAGCATGGTCGCGGATGAACTTCCATTTCGACGCTGTACCGCGTTCGGCCTCCGCCACCTCGGCCTCGTCGATCTCGCAAGTGCCACCGCTGCAATTGAGCAGTTTCTCGTCGAACTCCGGGTGCGCCTCGAGCACCGCTTCCAGGGGCCGGTAGTCCAGCGGGCCGTGATTGCCCTTGTCCCGGAACGGCCCGAAGGGATGGCTCAGGCCTTGGCTGATGGTCGCCTCGGGAAGGCTGCCGATCCGCCCCGCCAGCAGATCCATCCGTCCCAGGGCACACAGCGCGGAGGCGGCCCAGCCCTTGGCGGCCTCCTCCGCCTGCTCATCGTCGAGCACGCGGTCCAACGCGGCGATGAGCTCCGGGGTGGCGTGGTTCACGCCTGCCGCCAGTCTCGCCGCCGTCCACGGTTCCCCCTCCGCGCGGCCCTCCAGCACCGCCACCAGACCGGGCACCGCAGCCGCGCCCTCCCGGAACAGCAACGGGTCGGTCCGCTCCCACCACAGCGGCGACCCCTCGATCCTTCTGAAGGAGATGTCCAGCAATGCCTGCACCCGCTCCGCCTCCGGCAGGGCCAGGATGCGCTGCTCGTCCCGCTGCCCGGCCACCAACTCCGGAAAGTGCCGCTCCAACTGTTCCCTCGTCAGGCAGGCGGGCACCAGCTCCATCGCCTCGTCCAGCGCCACGACGATGAACTCCTCGCCCACCAAGCTCTCATCAATCGCAGCCTTCCGCGCCTTCCTCGCCGCCCTCGGGAACACCTCGAGAAACTGGTCATAAACCTCGTCCCAGGCATCTTCGCCACCCAGCGACAGGCCATACTCATTGACTCCCTCAGCCACAGCCATCTCCGCTTCAGTGGCCTCAACCATGTAGGGCAGATCCGCCCCGGAGAACCGCAGACCGGAGACATCGTCGTCGGGGTCCCTCTCCAGATATCTGGCCTCAACCGTTTTCAAAGACTCTTCGGTACCCACCGACAGGCACGGCCAATAGATGTCCTCCCCGTCGCCGTAGAACACGTGGAACATCGCTGCGTAGATCCGCTCATCGGGATGCTCGGCACGCACCCGACGCACCTCCCGCAGCACCTGCTCCACAGCAGCCCGCTCCACCGACTCCCACTCCACCTTGGCCACGGCCACTCCTCACGACGTTGCCAACCCATCGTTGCGGGCACGCGGGCACCCGACAAGTCGGGACGTGTCAGCCCTTCAGGCCAGCGAGCCGTAGGTGGTCTTCGCCTTCTCCAGGGCCGAGACGTAGCCCGCCCTCTCGTAGGCCGCCGGGTGTGCCTCGGCGGGCACCGCGAGCATGCCTCGCGCCTCGGCGAGGGTCAGCTGGTGCCCGTCGAGCCACTGGTTCAGTCCGTCGATGAGCGTGGTGGCGTGTGGGATGCCGTGCCGCACCAGTGCCGAGGTGGTGCCGACGACATCCGCCCCGGCGAGGATGTACTTCACCACGTCCCCCGCCTGGTCGACCCCGGAGCTGGCCGCGAGCGAGGCCCGCAGGTGCTCGTGCAGGACCGCGATCCATGTGCGGGGCAGGCGGGCATCATCCGGGTGGCTGAGCGTGACCCCGCTGGTCACCTCGACCCGCTCCAGGTCGATGTCCGGCTGGAAGAACCGGTTGAACAGCACCAGCCCGTCGGCCCCCGCCTCGTCGAGGTGCCGACACATCGCCCCCACCGACGAGAAGTACGGGCTGAGCTTCACCGCGACGGGGACGCTCACCTCACGCTTCACCGCACCGAGGATGTCGAGGTGACGTTGCTCGACCTGCTGACCCGTGGCGGTGAGATCCCCGGGAACGTAGTAGATGTTCAACTCGATCGCGGAGGCCCCCGCCTCCTGCAGCCGCTTCGCGGACCGGGTCCAGCCGCCGTGCGACGCGCCGTTGAGGGAGGCGATGAGCGGCACGTCGATCGACGAGGCCGCCTCCTCCACCAGCCGGAGATAGCTGGACACCGCGTCCCCCGTCCCCTGCGGGACGTTGGGGAAGAAGCTCGTCGCCTCGAGGAACAGCTCCTCGTAGCTCTCCTCCAGCACGATCTGCCGTTCGGCCTCCCGCGCCACCTGCTCCTCGAACAGGGAGAACATCGTCACGGCCCCGACCCCCGCGTCCGCCAACGCGACGATGTCGTCGCGGGTCTGGGACAGGGGCCCTGCGGAGGCGATGACGGGATTCCGCAGCTCCAGGCCCAGATAGCGGGTGCTCAGATCTGCCATGACTCCTCCTTGCGTGGATCCGCGGCGAACTTCTCGGCGCCGCGCAGCGCCAGTTCCTCGTACTCCGCCCAGCGCCGGTCGACCTGCGCCTGAGCGATCTCAAGGATACGGTCCGCCTCCACCGGGTCGGCAGCCTGGAGGACCTTGTACCGCAACTCGGCGCTCTGGTACTCACGCAGCTTCACCCTCGGACGTGGCGAATCGAGCAGGAACGGGTTGCCTCCCTGCTCCCGGATCACCGGGTTGTACCGCATCAACGGCCAGTGCCCGGAGTTGACGGCCTTGTACTGCTGATCCAGGCCCTTGCGGATGTCGATGCCGTGGGCGATGCAGTGGCTGTACGCGATGATGAGGCTCGGCCCCTCGTAGGCCTCCGCCTCCCGGAACGCCTTGAGGGTCTGCTGCGGATCCGCCCCCATCGCGACGCGGGCGACGTAGACCGACCCGTAGGCCATCGCCTGCATGGCCATGTCCTTCTTGTTGGTGTGCTTGCCAGCGGCGGCGAACTTCGCGACGGCGCCGAGCGGCGTCGACTTCGATGCCTGCCCACCCGTGTTGGAGTAGACCTCCGTGTCGAGGACGAGCACGTTGACGTTGCGCCCCGAGGCCAGCACGTGATCCACACCCGCCGACCCGATGTCGTAGGCCCAGCCGTCGCCGCCGACGATCCACACGGAGCGTCGCAGCAGGTGATCGCAGACGCTCTTCAGGTCCTCGACCTTCGGGCCGCTCAGCTGCTCCAGCCGATCCTTCAGCCGCTGGACCCGCAACGCCTGCCGCGCCAGTCCCGACTCCATGCGTTGCTTGGCGGCGAGCAACGAGTCGACCAGCTCGTCGTCGTCGATCTCGGCCCGCAGCTCCTCCAACAAGGTGCGGGCGATGTCACGGTGCAGATCGGCGGCGAGCCGCAGCCCGAGCCCGAACTCGGCGTTGTCCTCGAAGAGCGAGTTCGACCAGGCCGGACCGCGCCCGGCGGCGTTCCTCGCCCATGGGGTGGTCGGCAGGTTCCCGCCGTAGATCGACGAGCAGCCGGTGGCGTTGGCGACGGTGGCGCGATCCCCGAACAACTGGGTGAGCAGCTTCAGGTAGGGGGTCTCGCCGCAGCCCGAACAGGCCCCGGAGAACTCGAACAGCGGTTCCAGGAACTGGGTGCCGCGCACCGTGCCGAAGTCGACGTCCCGACGGTCGTTGAGGGGGATCGTCTCGAAGAACTTCACCGCCTCCTTCTCCCGGGTCCGGTCGAGCACCGGCTCCAGGTTGATGGCGCGACGGTTCGGCTGCCCGATCGGTTTGACGGGGCACGCCTCCACACAGAGTCCACACCCGGTGCAGTCCTCCGCGTACACCTGCAGGGTGTACCGCGTGTCGGGCAGACCTGCCGCGTCGATCGGCTGGCTCAGGAAACCCTCAGGGGCGCCGTCGACGAGGTCGGCCGGGTAGTACTTGGCGCGTAGCACAGCGTGCGGGCAGACGAAGGAGCAGTTGCCGCACTGGATGCACGCCTCGTTGTCCCACACCGCGACGATCTCCGAGATGTTGCGCTTCTCGAACCGGGTGGTCCCCGACGGGTAGGAGCCGTCGACGGGCAGCTTCGACACGGGCAGGTCGTCGCCACGACCCGCCAGCATCGTCGCGGTCACCTCCCGGACGAAGTCGGGCGCGTCAGATGGGACGGGAGGGATGAGTTCCCGCTCCCCCGCCGCGACGGCCGGGACCTCGATCCGGTGCAGGTGCGCCAACGACGCGTCCACGGCCCGGTGGTTCTTCTCCACGATCGCCATCGACTTGCGGGAGTAGGTCTTGGTGATGGCCTCCTTGACCTTCTCGATGGCGACGTCCCGGGGCAGCACCCCCGAGATGGCGAAGAAGCAGGTCTGGAGGATCGTGTTCGTCCTCGACCCGAGCCCCGCAGCCCGGGCGACGGCGGTGGCGTCGATGGCGTAGAGATCGATGCCCAGGTCGACGATCCGCTCCTGCATCGGGCGGGGCAGCTGCTGCCACACCTCCTCGGGCGGGTAAGGCGAGTTGAGCAGCAGCGTCGTGCCGGGACGGGCGCTCTCGAGCACATCGACCCGCTCCAGGATGGACCAGTGGTGGCAGCCGATGAAGTTCGCCTTCGTCACCAGGTACGGGGCCTTGATCGGGTTCGGCCCGAAACGCAGGTGGCTGACGGTGCGTGACCCCGACTTCTTCGAGTCGTAGACGAAGTAGCCCTGGGCGTAGGTGTCCGGATCGGAGCCGATGATCTTGATCGTGTTCTTGTTGGCCCCGACGGTGCCGTCCGAGCCCAGCCCGTGGAACACCGCCCGGTGGGTGTCGGGATCCAACAGCTCGAAACCGGGGTCCACCGGCAGCGACAGGTGGGTGACGTCGTCGGTGATCCCGACGGTGAAGCGGGGCTTCGGCTCGGGGGCGGCGAGTTCATCGAGGACCGCCTTCGCCATGGCCGGGGTGAACTCCTTGCTGGACAGGCCGTAGCGTCCGCCGATGACCACCGGCATCCGCTCCCGACGCCCCGTCGCGACCGCCTCGGCGATGGCCGACGAGACATCGAGGAACAGCGGCTCCCCGCCCGCGCCGGGTTCCTTGGTGCGGTCCAGGACGGCGACGCGCCGGACGGATTCGGGCAGCGCCGCCAGCAGCGCCTCCTTCGGGAAGGGACGGTAGAGCCGGACGAACAGCGCGCCCACCTTCTCCCCCGAGGCGTTGAGATGCTCCACCACGGGAACCACCGTCTCGATGCCGGAGCCCATGATGACCACGACGCGTTCCGCATCCGGCGCACCGTGGTACTCAACCAGCGAGTACCGCCGTCCGGTGATCTCCTCGAAACGCTCCATCACCTCGGTGAGGATCCCCGGCACCGCGTCATAGAACGGGTTGGCCGTCTCACGGGACTGGAAGTAGGTGTCCGGGTTCTGCGCGGTCCCGCGGATGAACGGGTTGGCCGGCGACAGGGCTCGCGCCCGGTGCTCCCGCACGAGACCGGCCGGGACGAGGGCCCGCAGCTGGTCGTCGCTCAGCTTCGTCAGGGTGTTGAGCTCATGGCTGGTCCGGAACCCGTCGAAAAAGTGCACGAACGGCAACCTGCTGCGCAGCGTCGCGAGATGCGAGATCGCCGCGATGTCGTGGGCCTCCTGCACCGAGGCCGAGCTGATGAGGCAGCATCCGGTCTGCCGCACCGCCATGACGTCCTGGTGATCGCCGAAGATGGACAGCCCCTGCGTGGCCAACGACCTCGCGGCCACGTGGAACACCGTCGAGGTCAGCTCACCCGCGATCCGGTACATGTTCGGGATCATGAGCAGCAACCCCTGCGACGCGGTGAACGTCGTCGACAGGGCGCCGCCCTGCAGGGCACCGTGCATGGCACCGGCGGCGCCCCCCTCCGACTGCATCTCGATGACGGTGGGCACGGTGCCGAAGATGTTCGGACGACGGTGCGAGGACCACTCGTCGGCCAACTCGGCCATGGTGGAACTCGGGGTGATGGGATAGATGGAGCACAGCTCGCTCAGCCGGTAGGCGACATCCGCCGCGGCTTCGTTGCCGTCGATGATGGTGCGCTCACTCATCGCTGGTTCTCCTGGATCATCTCGATGGCATGGACGGGGCACTGCTCGAAGCAGGTGCCGCAGCCGGTGCAACGCTCGTAGTCGAAGCGGTAACGCTTCCCGGGGCCGAGCTTGATGACTGCGTCCTCCGGGCAGGAGCCGAGGCAGCCGTCACACTCGAAGCAGTTCCCGCACGACAGGCATCGCTGGGCCTCGAAGACCGCCTCCTCCGGGCGCAGGCCGGCGACGATCTCCCCGAAGTCGCTGATCCGTTCCTCCGGGGCCTGCTCCTCGTGCTCACGCCGCGCGTGCCCGCCGAAGTACCAGAGGTTCATGTCGTCGAGGTGGACGATGGGGTGCCTCGCCGGACGCGGCGAGCTGTCCTGGTTGAGCCACTTGTCGATGCAACGGGCCGCCTTCTTGCCGTGCCCGACACCGACGGTGACGGTGCGCTCGGAGGGGACCATGTCGCCACCCGCGAAGATCCCCTCCACATCCGTCATGAGGGTCCTCGGGTCGACCCGGACCACGTCGTCGTCGAAGTTCATCCCTGGGATGGCCTTGAGGAAACCGGTGTCCGCCTCCTGCCCCACGGCGAGGATGACGGTGTCCGCGGCGAGTTTCTCGAACCGGCCGGTCCCGCGTGCCTTGCCGTTCTCGTCGAGTTCCATGATCTCCACGGTGAGGTCTTGCGAGCCCATCTCGGTGATCGTCCGGAGCCAGTTCATCCGGACGCCCTCGCGTTCGGCGCTCTCGCGTTCCTCCTCATGGGCGGGCATCTGCTCCACGGTGCGGCGGTAGACGATGACGGACTCCTCCGCCCCGAGACGACGCGCCACCCGGGCCGCGTCCATGGCCGTGTTGCCGCCGCCGTAGATCGCGACCTTTCGCCCGATGACAGGGCGCTCTCCCTTGGCCACGTCGCGCAGGAAGGACACGGCGTCCACCATGCGGGAGGCGTCGGCTGAGGGGATGTCGACCCGTTTGGAGAGGTGGGCCCCCACCGCGACGAACACGGCGTCGAAGTTCCCCTCGGCCTGGGTGGCGAGGAGGTCGGTGACGGTGATCCCGCCACGGATGACGACCCCGAAGTCCTTGAGCCGCTGGATCTCGGCGTCGAGGACGTCCCTCGGGAGCCGGTACTCAGGGATGCCGTAACGCATCATGCCGCCGGGCAGTTCCGCCGAATCCTGGATCTCGACGTCATGACCGAGACGGCGCAGGTGATAGGCAGCGGACAGACCGGAGGGGCCAGCCCCCACCACCAGGACCCGACGGCCGGAGCTCCGCAACGGCTGCTCGAACGCCCACCCCTGTTCGAGAGCGAGGTCGCCGAGGTACCGCTCGACGGAGTGGATCGAGACCGCCTGGTCCAGGTCCTTCCGGTTGCAGGCGGTCTCGCAGGGGTGGTAGCACACCCGGCCGTGGATGGCAGGGAATGGGTTGTCAGCCGTCAGTTGACGCCACGCGGCCTCCTGCTGCCCGGCCTTGATGAGCCGCAACCACTCCTGGATGTTCTCCCCGGCGGGGCAGCCCGCATTGCATGGCGGCAACAGATCGAGATAGATCGGCCGTCTGGAACGGGTGGGGGCGACACGCCCCGTGGAGGTCCTCAGATCCGGTAGACCGGTGACATCGTTGCGATCGACCATGGCGTTCCTTCCTTGGATTCGACCAGTGGCGGTTTCGCCATACTAGGCCGACCCACGCAGCCATGCCCCGCAAATGCGTCACGCAGTCATCGCCAAATCACTCCTGCTTCTGGGCGGCGGCCTTCACCTGCTCAGGGTCGAGTTCCTTGAGCTGACGGACGAGGTCATCCAGCTGTGATCCGTTGAGCATTCCTGACTGGCGGAACACCAGAACCCCGGATCGGAAGGCCATGAGCGTGGGGATGGACTGGATCTCCAGGGCATAGCTCAGTTCCTGCTCGGCCTCGGTGTCGACCTTGCCGAAGAAAACATCCTCGTGACGCTTCGACGCCTCCTCGTAGATCGGGGCGAAGCGCATGCAGGGCCCACACCATGAGGCCCAGAAGTCCACGATGACGATGTCGTTGCCATCGATGGTGGAGGTGAGGGTGTCCTTGGTCAGGTCAGTCGTGGCCATGTTCGTCTCCTTCATGTGTGAATCTTCGATGTCCACAACGCTACCCGCCCCCCGGATATTCCCCCGGGGGTATCGGCTCAGGAACCGGGTGTCGTGACAAAGAGCAACTCGGCGACCCCCTCGTCGAGGGTGACCGCCTCCTCGCCGACGATGAGTCGCAACGCGAGCCCTGCACGACGGACCAGGAACTCCATGCCGGGCCGCAGCCCCAGCGCGGCGATCGCGGAGAGGACCTCCGCGTCGGCCTGGAGATTCTCACTCATCCGCTGGAGGGTGGCCTTCACCTCCCCACGGTTCGGCACCACTTGGGACAGCGGCACCACCCCGTCGCCGAAGGACTCCGTCTTCTTCTTCAACCCCAGATCGGCCAGGCCGGGGATCGGGTTGCCGTACGGGGAGATCGTCGGCCCGTCCAGGATCTTGACGAGTCGCGCCTCAACGTCCTCAGAGATGACGTGCTCCCATCGGCATGCCTCATCGTGGACCTTGTCCCATTCCAGCCCGATCACCTGGGTGAGCAGGCACTCGGCCAACCGGTGCTTGCGCATCACGTCCCTGGCGAGCTTCGCACCCTTGGGGGTCAGTTTGATGATCCTGTCCGGGGAGACGGTCAGCAGACCGTCACGCTCCATCCGAGCGACCGTCTGGGAGACCGTGGGTCCGGACTGGTGCAGCCGCTCGGCGATACGTGCGCGCAGCGGGGGCACTCCCTCCTCGATCAACTCGTAGACGGTTCTGAGATACATCTCCGTGGTATCGATCAGTTCGCTCATCGGCGTTCCTCCTCCGGGCCAATGCTACTGGTCATCCCAGCTCTGAGCAGGATTTGGGGACAGCAGGTCGCGCCGCTCACCCGATCCTCTCACCTCGACGCCACACCTGCTGCAGACGGCCGGAATCGTCGACGATACACACGTCGCCCCTCTTGCCGACCTCGAGGCTGCCGACCTCCGTCAGACCGTGCCACCGGGCGGGCGTGGTGGCGGCCATCATCGCCGCCTCCTCGATCGAGCACCCGACCTGCGTGACAACGAACTCGAACGCCTTCGCCATCGTGAGGGTGGAGCCGGCGATGGCGCCCGGCTGACCGTCGGCCGTGACGAGGCGCGCGGTGCCATCGGTGACCTCCACCTCCAGTTCCCCCAGCAGGTAGCGTCCGTTGCCCTGCCCGGTGGCGCTCATGGCGTCGGTGACCAGGCAGATCCGCTCGGGAGTGGCGGCGTCGATCGCCATCCGGGCGATGACGGGGCGATGGTGGATGCCGTCGCAGATCAGCTCGTTCATGACCCGCTCATCGGAGAGCAGCACCGGGACCGGGCCGGGTTCCCGGTGGTGGATCGACCGCATCGCGGAGAACAGGTGGGTTGCGATGCAGGCACCCCAGCCGATCGACGCGGCCGTGGTGGCATCGTCGGCATCCGAATGCCCGAAGGCCACCTTGACCCCGGCCTCGGTGAAACGACGGGTGGCCGCCTCACCGTGCCGACGTTCGACAGCCAGGGTGATCATCCGCAACGCGGATCCGCCCGCTTCGATGAGCCGCTCCACCAGCTCGGGTTCGGGGTCCCGCAGCAGCGCCGCGTCATGTGCCCCCTTGCGCGCCTCGGCGAGAAAGGGGCCCTCGAGGTGGATGCCGTCCAGTTCCCCTGACGCCACGAGGTCCCGCAGGGTGCGGCACTGCGCCTCCAGCTTCTCGATGGGTTCGGTGACGGTGGAGGCGAAGAGGGTGGTCGTCCCCTGGCTGCGGTGGTAGGCGATGGCGCGGAGGTTCGCCTCCTTGTCGGGGTTACCGAAGCTCACCCCGACCGCACCATGGCAGTGCGTGTCGACGAAGCCGGGGACCGCCCACAGGTCGCCCCCGCCGCCCCCGGAGGTGATCGAGGTGATCCGCCCCTGCTCCATCCCGATGACGGCGTTCTCAACGATCCCGGACGGCGTGACGGCCCGTCCCACCTGCAACTGCGTCATGGTCACATCAAATCACCAGCCGTTGGGATGACGCGAGACGGCCCTACGGTTGCGTGGGAGAATGCTCAGGTGATCGTGATCCCCCAGGAGCTGTTGCCCGCTGACGGACGATTCGGCTCGGGCCCCGCGAAGGTCCGCGCAGAGGCCGTGGACCGCCTCACCCGCAGGCAGGATGTGCTGGGCACCTCCCACCGCCAGGCCCCCGTGAAGCATCTCGTCCGCGAGATCCAGGAGGGTCTGGCCGAGCTGTACCGCCTGCCCGACGGCTACGAGGTGGTCCTCGGCAACGGCGGCTCCACCCTGTTCTGGGACATGGCGGTGTGCTCGCTCATCGAGCAACGCTCCTCGCACGCCGTGTTCGGCGAGTTCACCCGCAAATTCGCCAGGGCCGCGGAGCGCGCCCCCTTCCTGGCCGCCCCCCTCGTCGAGGAGTCCGCCCCCGGAACCGTCACCCTGCCCCGAACCGGCGACGCGGACGTGCTGGCCTGGGCCCACAACGAGACCTCGACGGGAGCCGCGGCCCCCGTCGAGCGGATCGGCGAGGGGCTCGTGGTGATCGACGGGACGTCGGCCGCGGGTGGGATGGATGTCGACGTGGCCGACACGGATGTCTACTACTTCGCGCCGCAGAAGAACCTGTCGAGCGACGGTGGCCTGTGGCTGGCCCTCGTCTCCCCCGCGGCCCTCGACCGGGCGGCCAGGCTGGCCTCGGGCGGGCGCTGGATCCCCGAGATCCTCAACCTCGACGTCGCGGTCCAGAACTCCCGCAAGCAGCAGACCCTCAACACCCCGGCTCTCACGACACTGCTGCTGCTCCAGGACCAGATCGCCTGGCTGCTGGAGCTGGGGGGCCTGGCCGCCGCGGAGGCGCGGTGCCGCCAGATGACGGACCACGTCCACGCGTGGGCCGAGTCGAGACCGTGGGCGAGCTCCTTCGTGGCCGACCCCGGGCACCGCTCCCCCGTCGTCGCGACGATTGACCTCGCCGACGAGGTGGACGGCAAGCAGGTCCTCTCGGTGCTGCGCGACAACGGGATCGTCGACATCGACCCGTACCGGGCGTTGGGTCGCAACCAGCTGCGGATCGGCTGCTACGTCTCGGTGGACCTCGCCGACGTGGAGGCCCTGACGCGTTGCATCGACCACGTGGTGGAACGCCTCTGAGCAAGAGGGTGCGCGGTGGTTGCCGTTCAGTTCCTGCGCAGGAGGACAACCAGCCCGCAGCAGAGCGCCAGCGCAGCTGCCGCTGCCAGCGCCAGCTTGGTGCCACCCAAGGCGGGCTTGGCGCCCTGCGACTGATCCGGCGGGGTCTCCCCAGCCGGCTGGGAGGGTTCGGGGGCGGCCCCGGATTCGGCGGGCGGTGCCGGGCTCTGGGACGGGGTGGGGCTCGCCTCCGCGCTGATGACCCGCTCGGTGTCGCCGTCGGGCACCTCCTCCTCGCGCAGGGTCTGGGCCCCGACGAGGATCGCCCCCTCCCCCTTGGCCGTGACGGACTCCCCTTCCGGGGCCCCGACATAGGACACCGTGGCGGTGGTCTCCCACGAGTACGCATCGACCTTGGCCAGCCCAGCCGCGGTCCGCATGATGATGGTGGCGCCGTCGGGCAGGAAGGTGGCGTCCGTCACCCCGTCCGGGGCGTCGGCGGAGCGGGTCAGCTTGTTGACCCCGTCACGGGAGAGTTCCAGCTCGGCGCGGTACACGCCGGCGTTCTCACCGGCGGTGACGATGTAGATCCGGCCCTTTCCGGAGACGAGCAGTGCCTTCGCGTCGTGGGAACCATCCGGGTAGGCGAACTTGTAGGCGCGGTACTTCTGCTCCCCCGCCTCGGCCGACATCCGGAACACGGTGATCTCGTCCCGGTCACCGCCGATGTCCCCGACATAGAGGTTCCCGTCGTGCAGGGCGAGCCCCTGCACCGATTCGGGCTGGGCGGAGAAGTCGAGGTTGCCCCGCTTCTCGCCCGCGGCGTCGATGATGAGGATGCTCGCCCCGTGAACCTCGGAGACGGCGAAGAGCCGGTCGCCGCTGTCGTCCCAGGCGACACCCGTGACTGCGGCCCCGGCATCCGGGAGCACGAGGTCCTCGGCCACGGCCGGGAGCGACGTCGCCCACACCATGCCACCAGCGAGACAGGCGGCGAGAACGCGACGCCAGGGCTGTTCCCCGGCACGGGATCCACTGGGCTGATGGCTGCGACGATCCCGTCGTCCGATGCGCCCTCTGAAACTACTCATGGTGCGTGCCAGCATAACGTGCACAACCATGGGTAGGCTTGGGTCATGCGAGCGATGAAGCTCTACGGAATCGCCATCGACGATGTCCGCGACATCTTCGGGGCCCCGCCCGAGCGGGCGGAGGAGCTCGGAAGAGTGGCAGCCGCGCGCTTCCCCGCACCACCCATGAAACGACGATGGGGTCTGTTCAAGCGGGATCCGGCGATGGAGATCGACCCCGAGCAGCCTCTCCCAACGGATGTCGCGGCCCTGCTGGCAGGCGAGTTCATCCCGCCCGAACGTCTGGGCCAGAGCTGGCGAATCCTCGATGCCTGGCTGGAGGAACTCTCCGCAGGTCACGTGAGCCTGAGCTACGACTCCCTCGACGGCATCGAGTTCGACCTGGCCCGCCGCGGGCTGCCCTCCACGCATTCCGTTCGACGGCTCGGGGAACGCAGCCTCGGCATCCCCCTTCGGGACGCGCCCGGCATGATGACCGGGTACAGCCATCACTCGCACGCCATCGCGACCCGTGACGCGCTGGCCACGATCGACGCCGACACACTGCAGGAGAGGACCCGCGACGTCGTCGAACCCCTGCTCCGTTTCCTGGAGCAGCTCGCCGCTGGCGCGGATGTCGTCGTGATCGACTCCTGACTCAGGACTCGATCACGAGTACCAGGTCCCCACCGTCGAGCTGGGTGGTGTCCGGCAGCACGACGCGCTTCACGACGCCGGCCACCGGCGCGTTGATGGCCGCCTCCATCTTCATCGCCTCGATGGTGGCCACCTGATCGCCCGCCGCGACCTCGTCGCCGACGCTGACCGTCGGGGTGACCGCCCCGGCGAACGGGGCCGCGACATGGCCCGGGTTGCCCGGGTCGGCCTTCTCCGCCGAGGCCACCTCGGAGGTGAGCGAGTTGTCACGCACCCTGACCGGACGCAACTGCCCGTTGAGCAGCGTCATGACGGTGCGCTTGGCCCGCTTGTCCGCCGAGCCGATGGCCTCCAGCCCGAGCAGCAACGTCACCCCCTTCCCGAGGGTGACCGGGTACTCCTCACCGGACTCCATCCCGTACAGGTAAGGGATCGTCGGCAGGACCGACACGTCGCCGAAGTCCTCCCGCTTCTGCTGGAACTCCTTCGTCGGGCCGGGGAAGAGCAGCCGGTTGAGGGTCTGCTGCCGCTCGACCCCGGGTGTCTCCAGCGCGGCGAGGTCCTCCGGCGCGACCTCCGTGATCCTCGGCGGTTGACGACGTCCCTCCAGCGCGCGACTGCGGAAGGGTTCGGGCCAGCCACCGGCGGGGGTGCCGAGTTCCCCGTTGAGGAAGCCGATGACGGAGTCGGGGATGTCGAAACGACGCGGGTCGGCCTCGAACTCGGCCGGATCGGCACCGACGGCCACCAGGTGCAGGGCGAGGTCGCCCACCACCTTCGACGATGGCGTCACCTTCGTCGGTCGGCCCAGGATCTTGTCCGCGGCCGCGTACATCTCCTCGATGGCCTCGAACTTGTCCCCCAGGCCGAGCGCGATGGCCTGCTGCCTGAGGTTCGAGAGCTGACCGCCGGGGATCTCGTGGGTGTAGACGCGCCCCGTCGGGGCGGGCAGGCCCGACTCGAACGGCTGGTACACCCTGCGGACCGCCTCCCAGTAGGGCTCGAGGTCCAGCGCGGCCTGCGCGTCGATCTCCGGGGCACGGTCGCTGCCCTCCAACGCCATGAGCAGCGCCGACATCGGGGGTTGGGAGGTGGTGGAGGCCATCGACGAATTGGCGACGTCCACCGCGTCGACCCCGGCCTCGATGGCCGCCATGAGCGTCGCCAGCTGACCGCCCGTGGTGTCGTGGGTGTGGAGGTGGACCGGGAGGTCGAACCGTTCCCGCAACGCCGTCACCAGCCGCGACGCGGCGGCCGGACGCAGCAGCCCGGCCATGTCCTTGATCGCGAGGACGTGGGCCCCCGCTGCGACGATCTGCTCGGCGAGCCTCAGGTAGTAGTCGAGGTCGTAGGTCCGCTCCGCCGGATCCAGCAGGTTGGCCGTGTAGCACAGCGCCACCTCGGCGACGGACGCGGTGTCCTGCACCACGGCGTCGATGGCGGGACGCATCTGCTCGACGTCGTTGAGGGCGTCGAAGATGCGGAACACGTCGATGCCGGTCTCGGCCGCCTCCCGCACGAAGGCCCGCGTGACCTCCGTCGGGTAGGGGGTGTAGCCGACGGTGTTGCGGCCCCGCAGCAGCATCTGCAGGTTCTGGTTCGGCATCGCCTCACGCAGCTTCGCGAGCCGCTCCCACGGGTCCTCGCCGAGGAAACGCAGGGCGACGTCGTAGGTTGCGCCACCCCAGCACTCGACGGAGAACAGGTTCGGCAGCATCCGCGCCTGGTGCGGCGCGACGGCCAGCAGGTCCCTCGTCCTCACCCGGGTGGCGAGGAGGGACTGGTGGGCGTCACGGAAGGTGGTGTCGGTGATCCCGACGGCCCGCTGCTCGCGCAGGGCGCGGGCGAAGCCGACGGGGCCGAGTTCCAGCAGCCGGTGACGGGAGCCGCGCGGGGCCTCCTCCGCCAGGCTGATCCGGGGCAGTTTCGCCGTGGCCTCCACCGTCGTCGGGGCCGCCCCATTGGGTTGGTTGACGGTGACGTCGGCGAGGAACCGGGCCAGCCTCGTGCCCCGGTCCGCCGGGGTGCGGGCGCTGAGCAGGTAGGGACGCTCGTCGATGAAGGAGGTGGTCACCCCACCCTGCCCGAAGTCCGGGTCGTCGAGAACCGCGCGCAGGAACGCGATGTTGGTGGCGATGCCCCGGACCCGGAACTCAGCCAGAGCCCGCCTGGCCCGTGCCGTGGCGTCCTCAAGGGTGCGTCCCCGGGCCGTCAGCTTCACCAGCAGCGAGTCGAAATGGGGGCTGATCTCGACGCCGGTACCGGTGGTGCCACCGTCGAGCCGGATCCCCGCGCCGTTGGCAGAGCGATAGGCCTGGATGACCCCGGTGTCGGGACGGAACGCGTTCGCCGGGTCCTCAGTGGTGATCCGGCACTGCAGGGCGGCGCCGCGGATCCTCAGGTCCTCCTGACGGATACCGATCTCCTCCAACGTCTCCCCCGCCGCGATGCGCAACTGGGCCTGCACCAGGTCGACGTCGGTGATCTCCTCGGTGACGGTGTGCTCCACCTGGATCCGCGGGTTCATCTCGATGAACACGTGACTTCCCGCCCTCGGGCCACTGGTCTCGACGAGGAACTCGACGGTGCCCGCACACGTGTAGTTGATGGCCTTGGCGAACTTCACCGCATCCCGGGCCAGGGCCTCCCGTAGCTCGTCGGAGATGTGCGGCGCCGGGGCGATCTCGACCACCTTCTGGTGTCGCCGCTGGATGGAGCAGTCACGCTCGAAGAGATGGACGATGTTGCCCTCCCGGTCGCCCAGGACCTGGACCTCGATGTGGCGGGGAGCCGCGACGGCCTGCTCCACGAACACCGTCGGGTCGCCGAAGGCTCCCTCGGCCTCACGCATGGCGGCACCGAGCTCCTCACGGAACCTGGCAGGGTCGTTGACCCGCCGCATACCTCGGCCACCGCCCCCGGCGACGGCCTTGATGAAGACCGGGAAGCCGATCTCCTCAGCCTGCCGCGTCAGCTCGTCGACATCCGTGGAGGGTGCGGTGGAACTCAGCGTCGGCACACCCGCCAGGCGGGCCTGCTCCAAGGCGCGGACCTTGTTGCCAGCCATCTCCAGGACCTTCGCCGAAGGGCCGACGAAGGTGATCCCGTTGGCCTCGCACGCGGCCGCGAGGTCGGGGTTCTCGGAGAGGAACCCGTAACCGGGGTAGATGGCATCCGATCCTGACTCCTTCGCCACGCGGATGACCTCATCGATGTCGAGGTAGGCGCGAACCGGGTGCCCCTTCTCTCCGATCAGATAGGACTCATGGGCCTTGACGCGGTGATCGGCGTTGCGATCCTCGTAGGGGAAGACCGCGACGGTCCTGTGACCGAGCTCGTAGGCGGCGCGGAAGGCACGGATGGCGATCTCGCCTCGGTTGGCGACAAGGACCTTCTCAAACATGCCCCAAGACTAGGGCATCGTCACGGCCGCGAACGCGACGAGCGTTGCGGCTGAGAAAGACCTCAACCGCAACGCTCGAAACACCCACGAGGCTGACACGACCTCAGGCTGTGACCTCCTCGGCCTTCACGACGTCTCGCTCCTTGTTCCGGGTCATAGACCACCCGATCAGGCCGAACATCAGCCCGACCCCCATCACCAGGGCCGAGACCCCGAAGGCCAGCACCGAGGTGAACAGCGAGGCCCGCAGGAAGGATGCCGTCTGCACGACATCACGCGCGCTCTGGTACTTCTCCGCCAACTCGGTGTTCCCCGCCTCCTTGGCCTCTCGCACCTTGACCCCCAGCTCGGCGAAGGTCAGCCCCTCGCTCTGCTTGGCGGCGTGCTTGCTGATGATGTCGGCCTGCACGTACGCGGTGAGCGGCCCCTTGACCTGGGACCCTTGGAAGGCGATGGCGTCCTGAGGGACGGTGATCTTCTCGGCAGCGAGCTGGGAGGAGGTCACCGCCCAGGCGATGGCACCCGAGACGAGCATGACGACTCCCACGATGATCGACACGATGCCGATCACTTTCTGCGACTTCATGGACAGCCTTTCCGTACACACCCACCCGGGAGGTGGATGAACTCTCAATCAAGCTGCGTCAGCCTACCCGGCCTGCTTGGCTCACCCGCTCGGGACAGAACCCATGAGGGCGCATCGCCCCGGTCAGGATGCTTCGCCCTGCGCGAGGTTCTCCTGGGCAGCGACGACAGGAAGCTTGACCCGAGTCAGCGCCCATCCGGTCAGGGCGAACAGCAATCCGACCCCCATCACCAGGGCCGAGACCCCGAAGGCCATCACGGAGGTGAGCAACGAGGAGCGCACGAAGTTTCCGGTCTCCACCATCGTGCGGGTCTTCTGGAGTTCATCAGCCTTGGCCTTGTCCCCCGCCTCAGTGGCCTTGCGGACCTCGTTCCCGAGCTCGGCATAGGTCAGTCCCCCGGAGGCGGTCATGATGTGCTTCTTGACGGCCTCGGACTGGGCCAGCGCGGTGAGCGGCCCCTTCACCTCGGCCCCGGCGAAGCTGTCCGCGTCCTGGGCCACGGTGATCTTCTCCGAGGCCAACTGGGAGGAGGTGAACCCCCAGGTCAGGGCACCGGAGAGGAGCATGACGACACCCGCGATGAGAATGAGCAAACCAACGACCTTCGGCGTTTTCATGATGATGTCCACCTTTCGCAATGGAACAAAGTGAATGATTTTTCAAGTACTTGCCCCATCACAGTTCCGTGGATCCACGTCGAAAGCAACCCTCTCGACCATTCAGCCGACAGCGCGGTCAAGCTGGGTCACCCGATGAGGGCGAGGAGTGGTCCCTGCAGGAAGTAGATGATGAACAGCCCGGCCACCACATACATGAGTGAGTGGACCTTCGACGCGTGGCCACGGATGACCTTGATGAAGACGTGGGCCAGGAACCCGATCCCGATGCCGACGGTGATGGAGTAGGAGAACGGCATGAGGATGATGGTGAGGAAGGCGGGGATGCCGACCTCGGGATCATTCCAGTCCACGTCCACGACCTGCGCGATCATGAGGAACCCGACGAACACCAGCACGGGCGCGGCGGCCTCGGAGGGCACGATGTTGACCAAGGGCGCCAGGAACACCGAGGCGAGGAAGGCGAGCCCCGTCACCACGGAGGCCAGACCGGTGCGGGCCCCCTCACCGACCCCCGCCGTCGACTCGATGTAGCAGGTGTTCGACGACACGGAACCGAGGCCACCGGCCACGGCGCCGAGGGAGTCGACGAGCAGGATCTCGGTGGCCTGCTCCGGCATTCCGTCCTTGTCGAGCAGGTCACCCTCGGAGCCGACCGCGACGACGGTGCCCATGGTGTCGAAGAAGTCCGCCAGCAGCAGGGAGAACACCAGCACCATGAGCGCCAGGAAGGTCGGGAAGGAGAACTTCCCGTCGACGAGGAAGCCACCGACCATGTCCACCTTGAACAGCAGTCCGAGATCCGGCAGCGAGAATCCCGACAACGACGGCACGTTGAGGGCCCAGCCGGTGGGGTTCTCCGGCCCGATGTGGATGCCGAGGTGCCCGATGGCCTCGATGATGACGGCCAGCACCGTTGCTGCGAGGATCGAGATGAGCATCGCGCCCTTGACCTTCAGCACGTGGAGGGCGACCAGTAGGAAGAATCCGATGATGAAGACGAGGATCGGCCACGACGACAGCGAGCCGGCGATCCCGAGTTCCACCGGCGGTGCGCCCGCGGGTTTGCGGACCACACCGGCGTTGATGAGCCCGACGAAGGCGATGAACAACCCGATGCCGACGGAGATGGCCGTACGCAGGGTCCGAGGGACGGCCTTGAACACCGCCTTGCGGAAACCGGTGAGGACGAGGATGGCGATGATGATGCCCTCCCAGACCACCAGCCCCATCGCCTGCGGCCACGTCATCTGCGGGGCGAGGGCGAAGGCGACGAGGGCGTTGAGTCCGAGCCCTGTCGCCATGCCGACGGGGAAACGACCCACCACGCCCATGAGGATGGTCAGGACGCCGGCGATGAGCGCCGTCGCCGCGGCGACCATGCCGATCGACGCCGCCACCGCGGCCCCGTTCTCCTGGGTCATCGCCGCGTCGAGGTACTTCGGCGCCCCGGAGATGAGCAGCCCGTTCTTGTCGACGGCGGTGCCGAGGATGAGCGGGTTGAGCGCGATGATGTAGGCCATCGCGAAGAAGGTGACCAGCCCGCCGCGAACCTCGCGGCCGATGCTGGACCCGCGTCGTTTCACGCCGAAGTGACGCTCGATCCACGGGGTGTTGGCAGGGACGCTGGCGCTGTCGTCTCGACGCGCGGCTCTGGGGGATTTCGTGACCACGGCCGGATTCTAACCCGGTCTCCCGGCCCGCGGGGTCGCCCGCTCAGGGCGCGTGGCACCTCCCCGGCGAAGCCCCCACACCCCAATGGCGACCAGACCTCCTGCAGCGGTCATGTACAGGAGCCGAAAATCCACGTGGGCCACGAGCAACGCACCCAGAATCATCGTCGCAAGGGCCGGTGTGGTCTGGGCCGTCTGCAGAGCAGCCTGGGCACGTCCCATGACAGCCTGGTCCACACGTTCCTGCACAAGGACGCCGAGAGAGGTCAGCGCGACGCTGAGACTGACTCCGGCCAAGGCACCGCAGCGAACCATGGCGAGCAATGAGTCCCGGCACCACGAATGCACCGACAACCATGCCGATCCCCTGCGTGGCGAGCACGACCCCGGCGAACTGCGCCGGTCGATGGAGGGCGTCGATGAGGGCATACAGCGACCCATCGACGAGGCCGATCACGCCGTAGGCCATGACGAGGGTGACCAACGCGACCCTGAGCTGCGGATCCGACCACAAGAGCCGCATTCCGGCCCACCTTCCCGGGACATCTCCGCAGTCGTGACGCGGTATGGGGACCAGGATCAGCAGCAGCGCACCGATGAGGAACAGGCCAGCGGTCACAACGACGAGCCAGCGCGGCCCGAGTGTGGCGAGGACGGCGGTCCCACTGATCGGTCCGAGGAGCAACACCGTTCCGTTGATGACCTGCAACACTGAGACGGCACGGGGGATCTCATCCTTGGGGGTGATTGCCTTGAGGGCTCCCGGGGATGCGGTGTAGACGAGAACCCCCAGGGCTCCGTAGACAAGCCCGAAGATGACAAGGGGCACGTACTGCTCATCGCGCTGCACCAGCCACAGCACGGCGAGGGCGCCAGCTGTCGTCAGTTCAGCCCCGAGAAGCGCGGTTCTACGAGGAAGTCGATCCAAGGACTCGCCCGCCAGGAAACCAAGCAGACGCGGGGCCATGACAACGGCGGTGCACAGTCCTGCCAAAGTGTTGGATCCCGTGAGCTGCTTCGCCCACACCCCCAATGCGAGCAGCATCATGGAACCCGCCAAGGCCGAAACGGCCCGGCTGACCAAGAAGAGAGGCACCTGCCCACTCATGGGTGAGAAACCCGGGAACAGCGAAGGTGGAGTGTTCGCACAGGATCAAAATACCCCCAGCGCCCCGGCCCGCGGGGAGCGGCTCTCAGTCGAAGAGCTGCTGGTCGATGCCGATCGTGTCGAAGACGGGCTCGGGGAGTTCCCTAGCGCGCTCCGTCGCGACCACGTCGGAGTGACCGCCGCAGCCGTGCTCGAGGCTCACCACCCGGGCATCCGACGGGGAGTACTCGTTGGCGCAGGCCCCGAAGAGGGTCCCGAGCGAACCCCGCAGCGGGACGAAGTACCCGCACGAGCCACACCCGGCGGGGGCGTTGCGACTCGATTCGTCCGAGGCGCCGGGGGTGCCGGCCAGCCACCGCTCAGCCGCCAGGTCCCGACCGACCGCGGACAGGACACGTTCCCGACCGACCCCCAGCTCGGCAACCGTGGTGCGCAGCTGGGTCCACTCGGCAGGATCGGCGTCGGCGGGCAGATCCGTCGCGGCGAAGCCCGGCTCGAGCCGGGGGTCGTTGTCCGGGGTGGCCATGAGCATGCCCGGGCCGATGTCCCCGGCCTGGATCCGCTGCTCCCACGGCACCCACGCCGGGGCGAGAAGGGCACCCTCCCCCGGCAGCAGCACGACCTCGTTCACCGTCGCGGCTCGGGCGCGGGAGGCCCGCACGAGGGTCACCGCCCAGTGCCAGTCCCGGTATCCGGGCAGCAGGCAGCCGAAGGAATGGGTGACGACACGTTCCTCCTCAGCGACCACCCCGAGGTGATCACCGACGGAGTCCGCGCCGCCCGTCTCCACGGCGGCCTCCCGGGCCAGGTCGACGGCGGAGGCCGCCACGGAGTCCAGTTTCGGCGCCCTCACCGTCACAGCTCCAGCTCATCCGCGACGCGGCGGAGCACCGCCGCGATCTTCGCACCGTGCTTGTCGTCGGGGTAGCGCCCGTGACGGTATCCGTTGCCGAGGGAGTCCAGCATCTTGATGAGGTCCTCGACGATGACGGCCATCGCTTCGGGCTTCTTGCGGGTGGCCTTCGACAGGGAGGCCGGCGGGTCGATGAGCCGCACCGACAGTGCCTGCTCCCCGCGTCGCCCCTCCATGACCCCGAACTCGACCTTCTGGCCGGCTCGAAGCGTCGTCACACCCTCGGGCAGGACTCCGGCGCGGACGTAGACGTCTCCGCCGCCGTCCTTCGAGATGAATCCGAAACCCTTGTCGGCATCGAAGAAGCGGACCTTTCCGGTGGGCATGGCACTGGTCTTTCTGGTTGAAGGGATGGCAGGCCAGTCTATCGTGCCCGACGATCAGGTGTCGCACCAGTTGAGGCGCCTCCTCAGGAACCGAGTTCCCCCACCCCGTCCTTGTGCCGGGCGACGTGACGGAAGTAGTCGCCGTACTGCAGCTTCGAGGCCGCCGCCTCGTCCAGCACCACGACGGCGCTCTGGTGGAACTGCAGGATGGATGCGGGGCAGACGGCGGCGACGGGGCCCTCGATCATCGCGGCGACGGCGTCGGCCTTGTGCTCGCCCGTGACGACCATGATGAGGTGCTTGGCGTCCATGATGGTGCCCAGCCCCTGGGTGACGCAGTGTGTGGGCACCTGCTCGCCCTCGCTGAAGAATCGAGCGTTGTCGTCGCGGGTCTGCTGGGTGAGGGTCTTGACGCGGGTGCGCGAGGCGAAGGAGGAGGTGGGTTCGTTGAAGCCGATGTGACCGTTGCTGCCGATACCGAGCACCTGCACGTCGACGCCCCCCGCCTCGGCGATGGCGAGGTCGTAGGCCTCCGCCGCCGCGGCGAGGTCCTCGGCGGAGCCATCGGGGACCCGCACGCGGGCGGGATCCATGCGCAGCGGCTCGACGACGGTGCGTCGGATGGTCTGCTTGTAGCTGAGCTCATGCTCGGGATCGATGCCCACGTACTCGTCGAGGGCGAAGCCCAGGGCATGCGAGAAGTCGATGTCCCCGAGAACCGCACGGCGTGCGAGTTCGTCGTAGAGGGCGATGGGAGAGCTACCGGTGGCCAGCCCGAGCACCGGGGTGACGAGGCCCTCGAGCCAGGAGATCACCCGATCCGCCGCGACCTCACCGACCTGCCGTTCGTCGGAACAGATGACAACTTCCACCGCTGGCCTCCTCACACGCTCATGTCCACGGAATTGTTCACGTGGGGTTGGAAATGAACACTACGCAGGTCGAAACTGCGCAGCATCCTGTCAGGACCTTCTCCTGACAAACGCTCATCCCGGGTGCGCGGGAGCACCCACCTGCCGGGTACTGTTGGCCCATGGCCTCCTGGAAAGACGGTTCGGCGTACGCCCCCATCGAGCGTCCCGATGCCTTCGCCATGCCCGACGCCGAGCCGTTGCCGCAGGCCGAGGCGCGGCCACAGAGCACCGCGGGGGCGATTCCCCCGCCCTCCGGCTACGCACCCACCCCACCGGGTCCGGACCTGGCCGCGATCGGGGTGAAGGCCACCGTGACGAGGAACCCGGCGGCTCCGTTCACCGTGTACTCCGCCCTCGCGGCCCCGCCCCCCACCCCCGGGATGTACCGGGATCCCCGCGTCCCGATCCAGATCACCACCACGTCGGCCTCCCTCGTCGAGGAACCGCTGCCTCCCGACCCGCACGCCCGCATCCCCACACAACCCCGGCACGGCCCGACCACGCTCGACGAGTCGACCCGCAACCTCGTCCTCATCGCCGCGATCGCCTTCCTCCTGGCCGTGTTCGTACCCACGGGCGCGCCCTACCTCTTCGCGGGAGGTGCCGCGTTGCTGCTGCGGACCACGAAGGAGGGCCGCCAGCTCGCCTGGACCGTGCTCGTCATCGCCGTGCTGGTGTGGCTGCTCGGTTCCTCCACCCGATCCGCCATCATCTCGGCCGATCTGGTGCGGTGGCTGGGGGGCGGCCTGGCCGTCGGCTGCGTCGTGTGGGCGCTCAGCCGGGGACCCAGCCGCGATCAGTGATCTCGCGCAATTCGTGCTCCGACAACGGCACGGATGACTCCTCCCGCACGCCCAGGTCCACGATCCGCCCCGACGGGACGGTGAGCAGCTCCGCCAGACGTGAGGGCCACACCGGCTGTGGCAACGATTCGACGGGATGCCACACCATGCCCTTCATGCGTCGTCGTTCCCACTGCGTCCATCCCGCGTTGTCGGGGGCGAACCGCTCGACGACGGCCCGGAAGATCACCTCTTCCTGGACGCGGATCCGATCCGAGTAGCCGTGGATCGCGATCCCCGTCGCGATGGGGCCCACCAGCTCCCCTGGGCCGAGATTGAGCCCGGTCTCCTCACCCACCTCGCGAACGGCCGCCTGATCGGGACGCTCCCCCGGGTCGATGCCCCCGCCCGGCAGCACCCACCAGCTGGAGCCGGGGATCCCGGGGTCGGAGTCGTTGACCAGCAGCACCTCGTCTCCCGCCACGAGCAGGACCCGAGCGCCGTGACGGAACTTCAGCGGGCGACGACTCACCGGTGGCGTTCCCTCTCGTGGGCGATCTGCTCGTCGATGAGTTCGCGCCAGGTGCGCACCAGGTCCGCGTCGACCCAGGCCTTGAAGCTGCCACCCGGCCGGGCCGGGCTGCCGATGTGGAAGGCCCTCACCCCGGCCCGCACCAGCCAGGGCACGTGTTCGGGTTGGAGCCCGCCACCTGCCATGATGAGCGACGCGATCCGCGCGTCGTTGCTGGCCCGTCGCAGCAGGTCGTCCAGGCCGTGCTCGACCCCCCGGATCGAGCCCGCGGTGAGCACCTGGTCGAGGCGCGGCAACGTGAGCAGGTCCTCCCAGGCGTCGTCGGCCTGGAGGCAGTGGTCGACGGCGCGGTGAAAGGTCCACGGCCAGTCGCCATCCTCCACCAGGGCGTGGCAGACCTCCAGGTCCACCCCCGCGTGGCCGTTGAGGAAGCCGAACACGACGCCGTCGGCCCCTTCGTCGAGGTAGGAGGAGATGAGTCCGCGCAGCCGGGTGAACTCCCCGCCGTCGGTACGGAAACCACCCCGCAGCCGCACCATGGGTCGCACCTGGATGGTGGTGGCCCGACGCACCTTCGCGACGGTGAGGGGCTCCGGGGAGAGCCCGTCGTCGTCCATGGTCCCCACGACCTCGACCCGGTCGGCACCCCCCTCCTCGGCGCGACGGGCGTCGTCGGCGTGGAGAGCGATCACTTCCAGCAGGCTCATGGACTCAGTCTGCCGTATCCGCATCCTCGGAGAGCGTACGTCGCTCAAACAAGCGGCGAAGGGTTCCCGACGGGTTCACCCACCACGTCGGCGGCGCCCTCTCCGTCACACGATCAACAATTCCTCCCACCAGGCCTTGAAGACGGGGCAGCGTTCCAGGACGGCACCCAGTCCGGCGGCTGCGATCCAGCGGGGTCCGTTGACGACCTTGAGATACCCGGGAACGATCCGGGTCAGCCGTTTCGAGGGCGCCAGATCAGGCTGGGAGTTGACGGCCTCGGCCCCTCCCGCCTCCTCGATGGCCCTCCGGACTCGGGCCACCTGCCGCGGTTCCAGATCCTTGTCGGCTCCACCGGCGTCGATCGCCGCCAGAACCCAGGCCTCCACCTCGTGGAGAACGATGCATGGCCGGAACCTCGGCGAGTCGTGCTTGTCGTACTTGTCCACCAAGGCCTGCATCAGGGCCTCCCGGTCCGATGTCGACGACGGTGACCTCCCGGGCGCCCCGGACGGGTAACCGTAGAGGTCGATGAGGATGCCCACCGTGTCCAAGTGCTGCTGCTTCAGCAAGACCTGCAACTTGTCGTGGTAGTTCCGCCACGACCCACCGCCGTGATGTCCCGCTGAGGTGCACACCACGATGGGCTGCAGCACGATGTCATGTTTCCTGGCCGCCGGAGCCAGCACCTGATCCACCACCCGCTCCTCGGTATGCCCCTCCACCAGCAGGGCGATCAGCCTCATCTGCGCCCCTCCTCGGGCGAGGGCCGCCCGCCGAGCAGGTTCATCTCCCACATGTTCCCGACGGAGAAATCCTCCAGGAAACCCGCGAGTTCCTCAGGGTTCGGTCGGGTGGCTACGGTTGCCCCGTTCCGGCGTTCCAGGACCACCACCTCCGCCAGGTCGAAGTGGGACAGCAGAGGAACCGACTGGGTGGCAAGTACCACGCGGTGCCCGGTGCGGCCTGCGATGTGCACCATCTCGGCCAGGACCGTGATGGCAGCCGGGTGCAGGCCCAGTTCCGGTTCGTCCAGCACGACGGTGCTCGGCAGGTCCGGTCCCAGCAGGAGTGTCGCCAGGCAGATGAAGCGCAAGGTGCCGTCGCTGGCCTCACGGGCCATGAAGGTGCGATCCAGGCCCTGCTGCCGCCACCTCAGCCGGATGCGGTCGGTGGCGTTCGGTTCCAGCACGAAGTCGTCGAAGAACGGGGTGACGTGCTGGACCGCCGCGACGATGCGACGGTAGTGCTGCGGATGCTCCTGTTTGACCCGCAGCAGATAGGCGGCGATGTTCCCGGCGTCGGCCCGGAGCGCGACGTCGTCCCCCACCGTCGACCAGCCCTTGACCGGGGCATCCGCGCTGACGTCGTCGAAGTGGAACACCCGACAACCGGCCAGCAACGGCGTGATGTGGCGGGCGAAGTTGCGTTGCCGTTCGTCCTCGGAACCCTCGGCGACCTGACGCGCCCGGCTACTGGTTGCGGCTACCTGACCGGACCCCTCGTCGTGGAAACGCACTCCCATCTGTCGATCATCGTGGAAGAACCACTCCCTCAGCATGGCCCGGTCGTCATCTGCGGGACTCAGGTCCACCCGGTAGCCGTTGGTGTGATTCTCCCGGTCCGGGGTGGAGTGCACCTCGATCCGCGAGACGGGCGCCCTGCCGTCGACCCCCTCGAAGATCAGTCCGTCCATGCCTCCACGGTTGAGGATCTGCTGCTGGAACGAGTCGTCCCAGATGCGGGAGATCAACTCCAGGGCACCGATGACATTGGACTTGCCCGAGCCGTTCGCGCCGATGAGGACGGTCACGTCGGTCATGATCTCCAGGTTCAGGCGACGCACCGAGCCCAGTCCCTCGATGACGAGCCGTCCAAGCATCGCAGTGGTCATCGCCTCAGCCTACCCCCAACCGACTGGGGCAGGTCAGTCAGCCTCCCGGGCCGCATCACGACGTTCCAACCATGCGACGAAGGGTTTCATGAGCAGCAGCGAGGCCAGGGCAGCCACCAGCGCCCCCAGGTCGTCCCGGAACAACACCCGGTACGACATGGCCACGAGAAGCCACACCAGGAGGTCACCCACCACGCCACCAACCCTGCGCATGGATTCGGTGGTGAAGCTGTGTTTCACCACGGAATCCACGACGAGACTCGCAAACCACACCATCGGGTAGATCCAGAGGAAGTGGAGCATCATGGCGGGGTTCCAGGACGTGGGTTCCCCGAACCAGGGCAACCACGCGACACCGAGGACAGCCGCCATCATCGGGAGGGCCGATCCGGCGATGGCAAGCACCAAGAGCCCCACCATGATCAATGCCCCCCACCACGTCAGTGGAGGCTCCTCCTCTGCCATACCCTCAGCCTCCCCTCAGGACATCCAGACGCGGTCACGAATCGCCGTCCTGCTTCAATGGCAGCGTTGACATCGCGTTTTGGGCAAAAGCAGGGCGGCGGTTCGTGCCCACCATTTATCAGTATGAAGGCGTTATTCACGGAGACTGGGCGGTTGCTCATTTTGGCTCCAGCGCCGTCCTCTCCACCGCTGGTCGAGCAGGGTCCGGAGCCTGCGGAGGACCCGTGTCGAGACCTCCGT
>NZ_RQYT01000043.1 GCF_003932785.1 Arachnia propionica
CTCCGAACCCCAAAATGACCGCAAGCCTCACGCTCACACTACGTGAGGCACCAACCCACCCTTCGCGCTCATTCCTACGTGAGGCACCTCGTGCCTATGGGAGATCGTTACTGAAACGTGACGTGGCTGACGCCTGCGGGTGTTGGAGTCAGTGGATCTCTGGATCAGAGGGGCGATGAAAGTCTGGTTTGACAAGGTCTTTTGGGGATGAAGCTTTGCATGATCTGGGCGGCCTTGATGTCCCGGATCATCCCGAACCGCTCCTCGGCATGGGGGAGGGACACCTCCCGCAGATAGGTGACGAGTTCGGTCTCGCCGAGCCTCGCCAGGTGATCGATGATGCCCTGCACGTCGTCGGGATGCCGGTTCTGGCTGGCCTTCGCCTTGGCGCGGATCCGCTCCACCGTGACCTCGACACCGACGATGGCCCGCGACATCTTCCTCAGCTTCTCCTCCCCAACCATCTCGAGCACCTCCGGGGCTTCCATCCGCGATGTCAACGCCCTGGCGGCGGTGAGCGCCTCCTCCGGGGTGCCCAGCACCCTGACCGGGCCGCTCAACTGGATGGTCAGATAGTCCCAGGTGGGGACGTTCGGCAGGGCGTCGTTGCTCGGGTACCACAGGGGGGAGACATAGGCGTCGGCGAGATCGAGGATCACCAGGGCCGGACCAGTGATCGGGGTGGTGGCCTGCGGGTTGTTCCGCACCAGATGGGTCACCAGCACCTTCGTGCCGTCGCGATCCTCCAGGTGGAAGGGCACGAAGGTCGCCATCGGCCCCTCCTCGTGCACCGTGACGAGGTTGCCCGCCCGCACCTCGGCCAGATAGTTGCCGAGACGCTCCGGGGGGATCTCATAGTGCTTGGCGACGTACATGGGGCCGAGAATACCGAGAGGACTGATGTGCGACGACGGGTGAAACCGGGAGGAGGGGTCATCGCGTCTTGAAGGATGTGAAGGTGGAGTGGGAACCGCGGAGCCTGGAGGCCTTCGTCTCGGAACGGGGACGGAGGCTGCTCCGTGCCGCGTGGCTCCTCACCGGTGATGCCGGGCATGCCGAGGATCTCCTCCAGACGGCGCTCGCGAAGTGCTGGGATCGCTTCGAGGAACTCGGCGACGACGCGGTCTTCGAGGCCTACCTGCGCACCACCCTCCACCGCACCTACGTGTCGTGGTGGCGGAGACGCTCCTGGACGTCGGAACGACCCACCGGGCAGGACCTCGACGCTGTGGTCGCCGAACCCGCCACCGAAGCGCGCCTCGACCTGCACCGCGCGCTCATGGAACTGACCCGACCGCAACGATCCGCCATCGTCCTGCACCATCTGGAGGACCTTCCCATCGCTGAGGTCGCCCGCATCCTGCGGCTCCCCGCCAACACCGTCAAGACCCACATCCACCGCGGCGTGGCGAGACTGCGCCGGTCTCCCCATCTCTCCCAGGAGGTGAGCTGAATGAACGACGACCTCAGACACGAACTGGAGGCACTCATCCCGGAACTCGAGGCCAGCACCCTCCTCGACGGGGCGGCGCGCAAGCGGGAACGTTCCCGTCGTCTCATGGCGGCCGGCGCAGCGGCCCTGGCCGCACTCGCACTCATCCCCGTCGTGACGGGCATCGGATCGTGGTCCCGCTCCACCCCGGCGACTCAGGTGACCAGAGCCGAGGAAACCCAGCCGCCGGGGCCCGAATCGGAGAGGACGATCAGGGTCCCCATCCCGGAGCCGGTCGTGGAGGAGACCCGCCACGACTCCCTGGACATGGCGACGATCCTGCATCCCGGTGGTTTCCTCATGTCGGAGCCGTGCCAGGAGGCCATGGGGTCGAATCTCAACAGGATCGAGATCCCGGCCGAGGGATTACCGGAAGGAGCCGCTCGGGTGTGGCTCTGCGGGGAGATCAGCAGCGACGCGAAGCGGTGGATGGGGCCGAGGGAACCCCTCGTCGCGCGGGCCGGGGAAGCGACTGCGGCCATCAACGCCCTACCCGTCAAGCGGGAGTCCTGCCATGGGCAGCCCGGAGAACGCTACGCCGTCGTGCTGGAGTACCCACAGGGAACCCGCGTCGTCGAGGCCTACAGTCTGCTCTGCAGCAGTGTCGGCGGGACCCGCAGCGGCGGCCCTGAGCTGCTCCGTCAACTCGTCGCGATGTTCGAGGCGGAACGTGCTGAACGCGGCGAGAGCCCCGTCGTACCGCCCACCTGTGACCTGAACCCTTGGTACCGCGGATGGTTCATGGGTTTCCACCCCCTGCTGCCCATGGATGTCACCGATGTCACGAGTGGCACACTGTGCGGCGTCACCGCGGACTCCGACGGCGGCTACCGGGCGACGGAGATCCCGGCGGAGATCATCACCGCGATTCGGGAGGGGAACTGGGTTCCCGCCCCGACAACCGAGGTCCTCGACAGCCGCGGCGCCCTTCTCCTGGCCAACCGGTTCGGCGACGTGATACCCGTGCATCGCACCGCCCGGGGTGAGTTGCAACTGGTGGTCGGGGAAAGGCAGTGGACTCCCGATCCGGCCACCGCCGAGTGGCTCCGGACCCGATTCAGGTCTTTCTGGGGAGGAATTCCGGGGGTGGTGGACGCCTGCCACGGCACTCCCGTCTCGGTCGACGTCGACGTGACCGCCATCGTGAGTGCCCACGTCTGCGGGGACAAGGTCCACAACGATGGCACGTCGGGATGGGGTGCCTACACCCTGCCACAGGATCTCACCCACGACGTGGCGGAAGGGTTCCGCACCCAGGCCGTTCCGGGCGCCTCGGAGGCCCTCGAGGCCACGTTGGAACGGACCGCGTTGCTGCTCGTCGACTCCTCAGGGGTGGGGCTGGTGCTGGTTCCCGGACCCGACCACACCCTGGTCGACATCCACGGTGAACGCACCTGGCAGGTCCCGGAGCACCTTGTCGTCAGGCTCGCGGCCCGCGGTCTGAGCTTTCCCTGACGGGTGAGGTTGCGCCGTCTGGGAGGATGGGGTCATGAGTCCGTTCCGAACCCGGTCCCTCGCCGCCCTGTCCGTCGCCGCGTTGCTGCTCGCCGGCTGCTCGGCCCAAACCGACAGCGCCCGTGGAGACGCCCCCTCGGTGACGCAGGACACCACCACCCCCTCGGTGACGCAGGACACCACCACCCCCTCGGACAGCCGGACCAGGGAACGGGTGGAGAACGAGTCCATCGAACTGCCCGTCGGCCCCCGGGTGAGTGCTCCCGCATCGACGCAGACGTCCGCCCCGGAACCCACTCCGTCGGCAACCGGTGACGAGGAGGCCGAGGACGAGGAGGAGGGCGCCGAGGTGGAATCGGACTGTGCAGGCCAGGACCTGGTGGTCGAGTCCGAGAACGACCTCGTCCTGAGCCGCGGCACCTGCGGCACCGTCACCGTCACGACGACGGGGGCCACGCTCCGTTTCGAGAACGCGGAGCGGCTCGTCGTCGTCGGCGACGCCAACATCATCAACGCAGGGACGGTCTCGACGGTGGAGGTTCAGGGCAGCAGCAACATCGTCAACATCCAGCAGGCGGGCGACATCGGTATCACGGGCAGGGCGAACATCGTCACCGTGACGACCAAGAAGGGCAAGGTCAAGGACCGCGGTACCGCCAACGTCGTCAACTGATGTCAGTTGACGATGTCGTAGCGGGCCAGCTTTGCCTTGTCCGCCTTGCGGCTTGACCCCTGGAGCGCCAACAGCTCCGCGTAGATGCCCCCGGTCCTCGCCAACTCGGCCGGGGAACCGATCTCGTCGATGCGACCATCCCGCAGCGTCACGATCCGATCCACCGTCGAGATCGTCGACAGCCGGTGAGCGATGATGAGGGTCGTGCGGCCCGCCATGAGTTCCTCCAGCCCGGCCTGGACCGCGCGTTCCGCCTTCGTGTCCAGCGAGCTCGTCGCCTCGTCGAGGATGAGGATGGGCGCGTTCTTCAGCAGCGCCCGCGCCACCGAGACGCGCTGCTTCTGACCGCCCGACAGCTTCACACCACGCTCCCCGATCTCCGTGTCGAAACCCTTCGGCAGCCTCCGGATGAACGACGCGGCGTTGGCACGACGTGCTGCCTCGGCCAGTTCGTCATCCGTGGCCTCGATCCCGTAGGCCATGTTCTCCCGGATCGTTCCGCTGAACAGCGACGCGTCCTGGAACACCGTCCCGATCCGTGACCGCAGCGCGGACAGGGGGAGCATGTCGACGGGAACCCCCTCCACCCGCAACGTCCCCGACGAGACGGGGTACAGCCCCATGACCAGGCTGACGAGGGTGGTCTTCCCGCCGCCCGACTCCCCGACGAAGGCCACGCGCTCACCCCGTCGAATACTCAGGGAGATGTTGCTCAGCACCGGTTCGGCATCGTCGGCATAGCTGAACGTGACGTCGTCGAACTCGATGACGGGGGAGTGGGTGCGCCACGGGATCACGGCGCCCTCCTCCGGGCCCCGGGGCTCCTCCGGCTCGTCCATGACGAGGAAGTACTCGCGGCTGCCGGCGATGGCACGCTGGCTGGTGTCGACCATCCAACTCATCGACGCCACCGGCTCCCGCGCCATCGCCACCAGCTGGATCAGCAGCACCATCACGCCCACCGTGAACGCCCCCTGGGCCGTCTGCACGAAGATGATGACGTAGATGACGAAGAAGACCACGTCGAGGGTGCCGCGACGCGCCACGTCCATCCAGTGCCAGAACCGGGACTGCTCGGCGGTCAGCCGATCCGTGCGGCGGTACAGCTCCATGAAGCGCCGCAGCTCGAACGGCTCCGCCAGGAACGACTTCACCACCCTCGTCTGCCCCACGACTTCCGCGAACCGTCCGCCCGCGACGTCGTAGGCCTCGTTCTTGTCGTGCTCCCACACCTGCCAGCGCTTCGAGGTCAGGGCGGTCAGCCAGATGAACACCGGGTAGATCACCAGCAGCAGCACCGTCAACCACGGCGAATGGATGCCGGTGATGACCAGCACGGCGCCGATGGTCAGCAGGATGGGGAAGAACGCGTTGGCGAAGGTCTTGAGGAACTCGGTGATCGCCGTGATGGAGCGGTTGAGCCGCGAGATGATCGTGCCGGTCAGCTCGTTGTCGTAGTAGCTCTGCGGCAGCCGCAGCAGCTTCTCGTAGTACCGCTGGGAGAGGATGATCCGCAGCCTCGCCGCCGCGAGATCACCCCAGAACCCCGTGATGTTCGTCACGACGGAGTTCGCAAGACTCACCACGAGCAGCCACACCGCCAGCCACACCAGCTCCGAGGTGGAGCCGCCGGTGCCCTGGGTCAGGGCGACGACGGTGTCGATGGCCCGGGCGATGATGACGGGAACCAGCAGGGTCGTTCCCGTGACCGTGATCGCGCCGAGGGTGATGCCGACGAACAGGGGCCACAGCTCGCGGGTGGTGAGGAGGATCCTGCCGATGTTGCGCACGGGGAGAGAGTTTACGAGGTGCGCGCGGGCGCGGGTGGGGATCCGCAAGAATGGAGCCGACCACATCGTCAACGGGGACTCAAGGAGGAGAACTGGATGCGTATCGCCGTACCGACCGAGGTCAAGGATCACGAGTTCCGGGTGGCCATCACCCCCGCAGGGGTGGCGGAGCTGACCGGCGCCGGCCATCAGGTGTTCGTTCAGGCGGGGGCCGGGGAGGGGTCCCGGATCACCGATGACGAGTTCCGACGCCAGGGCGCCGCGATCCTCCCGAACGCCGACGAGACCTGGGCCGCCGCCGACATGGTGGTCAAGGTCAAGGAACCCACCCCGGAGGAGTACCGCCATCTCCGCGACGATCTCACCCTCTTCACCTACCTGCACCTCGCCGCCGACGAGGCATGCACGCGGGCCCTGCTGGATGCCGGAACCGTCGCCATCGCCTACGAGACGGTGCAGCTGCCCTCGGGGATGCTGCCCCTGCTCTACCCGATGTCGGAGGTGGCGGGCTGCCTGGCCCCGCAGGTCGGTGCGGCAACCCTCATGCGCCACAACGGTGGCCGCGGCGTCCTCATGGGTGGGGTCTCCGGCGTGCCGAACGCGAAGGTGGTCGTCCTCGGAGCGGGCACCGTCGGGCAGAACGCCGCGGCGATCGCGCTGGGCATGGGCGCCGATGTGACACTGCTCGACCGGGACCTCGAGAAGCTCCGCGACGTCGGCTGGCGATTCGGCAACCGCGCCTCCCAGCTGGCCTCGTCGCGACTTGCGATCGAGGAGGTGCTGCCGCAGGCGGACCTCGTCATCGGGACCGTGCTCGTCCCCGGGGCTCGCGCCCCGAAGCTCGTCACCAACGACATGGTGGCTGCCATGAAACCCGGGTCGGTGCTCGTGGACGTGGCCATCGACCAGGGCGGCTGCTTCGAGGACTCGCATCCCACCACCCACACCGACCCCACCTTCGAGGTGCACAACTCCCTGTTCTACTGTGTCGCCAACATGCCGGGCGCGGTGCCCAACACCTCCACCAGGGCCCTCACCAACGCCACCCTTCCCTACGTCACGGCACTTGCCGATGCGGGATGGCGGGACGCCTGCCGCAACCGGTCCGCCCTGCGTCTCGGACTCAACACCGCCCGAGGGAAGCTTACCCATGAGGGTGTGGCAAGGGCTTTCGGG
Organism: Arachnia propionica; assembly: GCF_003932785.1. GTDB lineage: Bacteria > Actinomycetota > Actinomycetes > Propionibacteriales > Propionibacteriaceae > Arachnia > Arachnia propionica_B. The sequence continues at coordinate 6,587 of NZ_RQYT01000043.1, forward strand.
CTGTCCGCGGTGGATCCGTCGGAGGTGCTGGACTGATCGGGCGCGTGGGCCGAACGGAGGGCGTTGTCGCAGTCCTGCGAAGAACGCGATGTCTGCAAGACTCTCCCAGCAGTCTGGTGTCACAGCCAGACGAAAGGAAGACACCATGACGACCATCTCCATCCGCACCGGACTTGCCGCCGCTGCCGCAGCCGCCCTCCTGTTCACCGGTTGCTCCGCTACCCTCGACGCGAAGCCCGCCGACGCCCCGGCCCCCGACGAGCTCGCCAGCCAGGCTGCCGGCGAGGGCGGCGAGGGCACGGAGAATTCGCAGAGCCCGGCGCCGACGGAGGCGGCCTCCTCCGAGGGCGGCAACGTCATCAAGGTTCCGGGTGTGGAGGTGGACATCGACAAGGGCAAGATCTCGGCCCCCGGCGTCGAGGTCGACATCGACAACGGTTCGATCTCCGCCCCGGGCGTCGAGGTCAAGACCGTCGACGGCGGCGACACCACCGTCGAGGCGAACGCGAACAGCGGCGAGACGGAGGAGGCCAGCTCCGACGGCACCACCATGAGCGGCACCTGCACCGAGCCCGTCATCATCTCCGATAACTCCGCGTTCATCAGGCTCACCGGCCACTGCCCGTCGATCACGGTGAGCGGCAACAACGTGAACCTCGGCTTCGAGAGCACCGACAGCCTCATCATCAGCGGCAAGAGCAACTACGTCCGTGGCACCAAGGCCGGGACCGCCAGCGTCGAGTCCGACAACAACAACCTCGGCCTGGAGGAGGTGGGCGAGCTCGCGGTCACCGGGAACTCAAACTTCATCCGGTCCGACGCCCGCTCCGGAGGGCTGAAGAACACCGGCTCGAACAACAACATCGGCTGAACCGCCCCTCGGCCTGGCTGTCCCGCAACCGTGGGACAGCCTTCGCCGGTCGTGGGCAGAAACTGTCGCAGTTTCACCACGATTCGGTTCCTCGAGGAGGCAGTACGGCAGTGTGGCTGCAACGAACAACGAAAGGAACACCACCATGAGAACCCTCACCCTCCGTGTCGGAGTCGCCGCGGCTGCTGCGACGTTGCTGTTCGCGGGATGTTCAGCGGGGGTGGATTCCAAGCCTGCCGCTACCCCGGGGGACCTGCAGAGCCAGCTCCCCAGCGTCCCCGTGAAGACCATCGACGGGGATGTCAACGTTGAGGCCAACGCCTCTGACGGTGCAACGGTCAATGCCAGCGCCGAGGGCACGGCGAGTACGGAGGGCGCGGGAGGTGACGAGAAGGCCCCGGAACCCTCGAAGCCGCGCGAGGAGAAGACGAGCAGCGCCGAGGTCCGCACCTGCGACGAGCCCTACGTGGTGGCGGAGGACGACGCCTTCGTCCAGATCGCGGGCGACTGCCCGTCGATCACGGTGAGCGCGAACAACGCGGACGTGTACTTCGAGGGGGCGGGCGAGTTGACCATCACCGGGAAGGACAACCACGTCCAGGGAAAGAACGCGGGGACGGTCACCATCAGTGAGGCCGACAATGACATCTATCTGGAAACCAGCGGTGACCTGAAGATCTCGGTGGGCAAGGACAATTTCTTCCAGGCGAAGGAGACCGGAAGCATCACCGTCGAGTCTGACGACAACGACATCTACGTCACCGAAGCTGGCGACCTGGTGGTCACGGGCAGTGAGAACTTCATCAAGATCAACACCAAGAAGGGCGAGGTGACCAACAGCGGCACCAACAACACGATCCTGTAGCCGAGGCGTCGTGGGCCACCCGGTACGATCCCACCATCCCGGACCGGAAGGAGGAGCGAATGAGGCGCATCCTCGTCGTTGACGACGACCCGATGATCCGGGACCACCTGGCGCGCATCCTCTCCCGGCACGACTTCACGGCCGTGACAGCCGCCGACGGGGTGGAGGCCCTGGAGCTGGTGGAGCGGGAGAAACCCGACCTCATCGTGCTCGACGTCATGATGCCGAGGGCCGATGGTCGGGAGGTGCTGGCGCGGCTGCGACGCGGCGGCAACTGGACCCCCGTCATCCTCCTCACCGGTGTCGGGCAGGCCGGCACCCGCGCGGATGCGTTGGACAAGGGTGCCGACGACTACCTCAACAAGCCCTTCGAGCCCGCCGAACTGGTGGCGAGGATCCGGGCGGTGCTGCGACGCGGCCAGGTCGGGCAGACGCTGTCCCACGCGTCGCGCATCCAGGGGGGTGGTCTGGAGCTGGACCGGCTCGGCAAGACGGTGCTGGCGAAGGGCAGGGCCGTGCAGCTCACGCCCAAGGCACTGGCCCTGCTGGAGTACCTCATGGTCCATCACGGCGAGACGTTCAGCCGGGAGCATCTGCTGCAGCAGGTGTGGGGGGTGGAGTTCGCGATCACGACGAGGGCCGTCGATCATCGGGTGGCGGAGCTGCGCAAGGTGCTCGGCGCCCAGGGACTCGAGGTGATCGACACGGTTCAAGGGGTGGGGTATCGCTTCCACCCGGAGGTGAAGGCGGTATGAGAAGACTGGGCTGGGCGTGGCTCGTGGCCGCGGTCGGTCTCGTTCTGGGGCTCGGCATGATGTTCGCGGGGGAGAGGCGGGTTCTCCGGCTCTCCTTCGATCTGTGGGGGCTGCCCATCATCGTCGGTGGGATCGTGCTGGCGGGGGCGTTGCTGCTGTTGCCGTTCCGGAACCGCTCCGAGAAGGCCGTGCAGGAGGCGACGGAGCGGGCGCAGGCCGCGGCCCGTGAGGCGCACCGGACCTTCGTCGGCCGTCTCGATCATGAGCTGAAGAACCCGCTCACGGCGTTGCGGATGGGGATCTCGGAGGTGCAGCCCCCGGATCTCGCGCAGTCGCTGCACGGTCGGGTGGATCGGCTGTCGTCCCTCGTGGCGGAACTCAGGAAGATCAGCGAGATCGACACCTACCCCGTCGCCGACGAGTCGGTGGATCTGCAGGAGGTCATCGGCGAGGTGGTGGAGACCGTGGTGCCGCAGGACCGCGATCTCCAGCTGGCCTTCCCCCGGGCGCCGCGTCCGCTGCCCCCGGCGCGGGGTGATCGTGACCTGGTGTTCCTCGCCCTGTACAACGTCATCGGCAATGCGGTGAAGTACTCCGATCATGGGGCCACCCTGGAGATCCGCGGCAGCGAGGAACGCGGCATGGTCGTCATCGCCGTCTCGGACACCGGCCGTGGCATCCCCGCCAACGAGGTCGGTCAGGTGTGGGGCGAGCTGTCGCGGGGCAGCGAGGTCCGACACATCCCGGGCAACGGGCTGGGGCTTCCGATGGTGGCCGCCGTGCTGCGTCGGCTCGGGGGTGACTGCGAACTCAGCTCCATCCAGGGCAAGGGAACCACGGTGAGGGTCAGGCTGCCGCTGGCGTGAGGTCAGAGGTTCGCGATGGCGTAGTCGGCCTCGTCGGGGGTGAACATCTCCCCGTACTCCGAGACGAGCTGCGCCCGGATGGCGCTGGCATCCATCGACATGGTGTCGCGGTAGCTGATGGCGGCCTTGAGGGCCTCGGCCCGCCAGTCCGCGGCGACGTGTTCGACGGCGTACGCAGCGGCGTCGGCGGGGAAGTGGTCGCCCTGCTCTGAGGTGAGCTGGTTGTACAGGCCGCGCTTGCTGAGCGGATGGAAGCCCAGGTAGACCGCGGCCTTGGTGAGGGCGGCCCGGTGGGTCTCGGGTACGGGGGAACCGGACTGCGGTGGCGTCGCTGTGGTCATGGCACCCCTCACGTTGGAAATCCACTTCTGTCGTCTGTGGTCACACTTTCGGCCAAGAATAGTCGCAACTCGACGTGAGGTCAGCTTGGCGTCCGCTTCGAGCGTGGGATCAGAGGCTGTTCCCCCACCGCTGCGCGGCCGTCCGGATGCTCCGAAACGTCAGCAGCGCGCCCTCCACACTCCCGCTCAGCGGTTTGAGGGACCGGGACATCAGGGCGAGGGCCTTGATCTGTTGCGAGACCGCATCGAATTCCGAGAACTCCAGGCGGGCCGGGCCCGCCAGCAGCTCCTCCCGTACGGCAGGCAGGACCGCAGCGACCGCAGGATCAGAGGCGATTGCGACCACCTCGTTCAGGGTCTGCTCCAGAGCACGCCAGGAATCCGACAGGGCCCTGCTGGTCTCGTCGAGGCGCTTGCGTTTCGGTTCCAGTTGATGGGTGATGCTGATGAGAGCTGACGACCGCGGAGGGCGCCCCTGTGGGAGAGAGTCGAGCCTCTCGGTGAAGTCCTGGAACAGGGTCGTGATGGCCTGCTCGCACTCCGAGGCGCGTGCTGTGAACCGGGGCATGAGTTCGTCGTTGATTCGCTCGTACAGTTCCAGCAGGCCGTCCCCGCCGTCCTGCTCCGATGGTTCAGTCGCGCTCTCTTCGGGTGGAGGCGCGGAATCGAACGCGTCGACCCGCTTGGCCAGGGCCTTGGCCACGGCCTGGGCGGTCCTGCGGAACTGCGGGGTGTCCTCCTCCAGCTCCTCCAACGGGTGTTCGAGCGTCAGCCACTGGCGCTCGAACACCGTCTCGCGGATCTGGGCCACCAAAGGGTCGTTGACGACGTCGGGTCGGTTCCACCGGGGGGCCTTGACCAACAGGGCCAGGATGCCGTCGTGACCCTTGGCGGCCTCCCCGCTGCGGAACTCGAGGAACTCCTCGCGGCAGACCTCGGAACGGATGTAGCTCGGCGTGACCATGGCGAGCAGGAAGGTGGCCCGGGCCAGCTCCGTCGTCAGCCTGTTGCGCCAGCGCTCCCCCCAGGCAATGGAGTCCCGATCCACGATGAGCTCCAGCGGGATACCTGTCTCCGTCTTGTACGCCATGGCCACCTGTTCCGCGAAGCGCACCAGGAGCCCCCCGAAGGTGTCGTCGTCGTCGTGGACGTAGCTGAGGAACACCGACGGGCTGTCGGGGGAGGGGGTGGTCACGGTGATGACCTCCTGGCGGGTTGTGGGGCGGGGAGCGGTGGACCATGTGCTCGGGTCCGTGATTGCGCTCAGTGGAAGGGCCCAGATGTCGTGGTCGAGCTGCTCCATGGCGGCGCCGGTGTGGACGACGAAACCTCGGTGGAGGCCGCCGTTGTTGCGCAGGGCTCGCAGGCCCTTGAGATCCTTCGGCGCGACGGAGGAGGCCAGCTTCACCTCCACACCGACCCGACGTCCGGTGCCATCCAGCAGGACCGCATCGACCTCGTCGCCGGTCTTGGCGTCCCGCCAGTAGAAGAGCTGGCTGTGGATGTCGGCCCAGCCGAGCGCCCCCGTGAGTTGCTGTACCACCCAGGACTCGAGCACCTGTCCCAGGGCTTCCGGGGAGTCCGACACGTCGTGGCCGGAGCGGGAGAGTGCCTCGCACGTGGCGGAGGTGTCGGAGGCGTGGACCTTGCGCATGGCCCGGCTGGCTCGTGCAGCACCGGCGCGAAGATTGTGCAGCGGGGTGAGCAGGAAGCGACGTTCCAGCAGCTGGACGTATCGGGAGACCGTGCGTTGATCCAGGTCGAGCCCCTGGCCGAGGCGGGTGATGTTGAGTTGCCCGCCCGCGATGCGCAGGACTGCGTCCAACACGGCCTGGGCGATGCCAACATCCACCCGCTCGCCGGGGAGGAGTTGATCTCCCAGCAGGGCCAGGGTGTCGGAGCGGACCCGGCTCTCCAGAGCGCCCCGCGTCAGGGGGATGACTGGTAGGCAGTAGGAGGGCATCCCACCGGTACGTACCAGGGCGACGAGCTGTCGTTCGGTCAGGGTGCGCAGCTCGTTGGTTTCCAGCGGAGCGTCGAAGAGAAGATCAATCAGGCTGGGGATGACCGGCTGCGAAGAGGAGTTCAACTCGAAAGCGGTGAAGGGCTGCAGACGTAGCCGGGTGGACCTGCCCACCAGAGGATCGCTCCCTGACATGGTGCCGCGCCCGACGGAGGCGGACCCGGTCAGGAGCAGGTGGTGCTCCTCGGGTAGCCGATCCACGAGTTCCTTGACGGCGCGGGTGAGATCTGGCACCAGCTGGGCCTCATCCACGATGGCAGGAAGTGTCAGCCCTTCGAGCCAGCGCATCGGGTCAGCGGCGACGCGGGCGTGTTCACGGGGGTCGCTGAGGGTGCGGTAGGAGTTGTACCGACCCTCCTCCTGCAGATGGCGCACCAGGGAGGACTTCCCCACCGCGCGACGCCCCTCGAGGATCAGCGCCTTGTGAGTGGCGTGTCGGTTGAAGGCCTGCTGCAACCCGCGGGTCCGGTAGCTGAACGACATGGAAAAATCCTACATCGGATGTAGGAATTTTCCTGCATGCAATGCAGAAAAATTCCGATTTCGGCCTCCGGGAGGGCGTCGCCGTGCCGGGCGCGAGCCGTTGTGGCGTGCACCAACTTGCGGGTTGCTTCGGCCTGAAACGTTTCAGGTGGCGCGTCGTTGAAGCGGGACGGCGATTCGTGCTTGCTGGGGCTGGGTGGCCCCGACAACGAGGCCAAGGCTTCGCCTGGTGAAGGCCCGCCCGTCGATCGTGTGTTCGCGTCTGCCCGGCCTCTCAGGATCGAGTTCTGGCTCTGCTTGGCTCCACCACGGCCCATCCGTCGATGAAGGTCAGCAGCAATCGCCCCTCCGGGGCCGCGTGGGCCGCCTTGATGTCGTGGATGCCCCACCCGGGCATGGGATGAAACGTTGTGATCGGTTCGGACCAGCGGCCGGCCGCGGTGTTGAGGAAACGTAGCTCCTCCTCGAAACAGCACGCCCACGTCGAGCTTCCCCGGCCCGGGCACGCCACCAGCCACCGCATTTCCCCCGTCGCGGGGTGATCCGCCCGAAGCACGACCTCGCCATCGCACAGCCGGCGTCCCTCGACCACAGAGCTGTTTCGGGTGGTGGCCACCGCGCCGCCCAGACGGGGATCGTCGGCGAACAGGAACGGTGACGTCGACTCCAGCAGCGTCTCCACCCTGGCGACCTCGGGTTGCCAGGAAAGCACCACCCCCGGATCCTGCTGATGGATCACGGCCAGGCGATGCGCCCCCTCGCGTTCCCGGTAGCCCCGGATCGTGACGGGATCGATTCCCTTCTCATACACGCCGCCGATCCGCGAGCCGGTCAGGTCCCACAACGCAACCTCGCCCCAACCAGAGGTGACGGCCACCAGATCGGTGCTCCTGCCGTCCGGCAGTGCCCAGACCTGCCACGCAGAATCCATCGGGACGGTCAGTGCCGGGACAGTCGGCAGACCTGTTGCGGGGTCGATGACCAGCAGTTCCTCCTCCGTGAGGACGCCGAGACGGGACGCGCCACTCGGAGTTCGGAACGCCTCCAGATCCTCAATCAGCGGACTTGCGCCGGAGCGTGACGTCCCGCGTACAAGCCACCGTCGATGACCGGTGTCCAACGACCAACACTCGACGCTTCCGGAGTCGGTGGGCACGACGACATGAGGGACGGAGTTGACGGTCACAACCGCCAGGTGGCCCTGCCGTGCCTCGGGCATGGTGGTCGGGCCGTGGCTTCCCGGCCCTGCCGGATCCCGGACGTCCTGCCCTGTCTGGACATCCCTCACTCGCACCCAGCCGTCGCGATCCAACGTCACCACGCACGTCCGGTTGTCCAGCACACATGAGGCGACGTTCGTCACCGCCTGTTGGAAACACCTGATCCGGGCCCTCATCCCCGACAGCCTATGCCGTTGTGGCGTGCACCAACTTGCGGGTTTAGGCCTGAAACGTTTTCAGGTGGTCAATGAAGCAGGACGGCGATTCGTGCTTGCTGGGGGCGGGAGAGGGGCTGGGTGGTGGGGCCCGGTGGTCGCCTCGATCCTGCGGCTCCTATGCTGAGGTGGTCCCAGTGGAGGAGGAGTCGTGTCCGGTCTTGACGCCGTCGTCTTCGATTTCGGGATCGTGCTGTCCTCACCGCCCGGGCTCTTCGACGCGCATGCCCGGGCCCTCGGCGTACCGGCCTCGCTCATCGCGCAGCACTACGAGGAGGGGCGCGGTCTCTGGGACGGGGGAGGGCCTGCCGAGGAGTACTGGGGGCCGTTCCTCGAGCGGATCGGGTTGACTCCCACCGATGACCTCATCGCCCAGTCCGTCGCCACCGACCTCGCCCAGTGGCTGCCGCTGCGTGACGAGGCCCACCGGATCCTGCGCGACTGCCGCGCCGCCGGGCATCGGGTGGTTGTGCTGTCCAACGCGCCGGTGGAGATGGCGGCTGCGATGGAGGGGGCCGACTGGCGGGCGGATGTCGACGACCTCTTCGTCTCGGGTCCGCTCCGGCTCATGAAACCCGACCCCGAGTTCTACCGTCTCGTCGCCGAACGGGTCGGAGCGAGGCTCGCCTTCATCGACGACCGCGAGCCCAACGTCGCCGCTGCCCGGGAACTCGGCTGGGAGGCGCATCTGTGGGTCGACGACGCCGACACCCGCGCCTGGCTCACTGAACTGGGCATCCTGTCCTGAGTCCCTCGGTTCGCCTGTCCTGGGTCCGGTTCGCCTGTCTTATTGGACAGGCAGTTCGATTTAAGGCAGGCGAATCGGCTCCAAGGCGGGCGAATCCGGGGTGGGGGTGGCGGGCCGGGAGAGGGGTTCCGATCAGAACTTTCGACCTGCTTCTTGACCTTCCGAAGCGCTGCGCTATCGTAGGGGCAACGAAAGCATTTCGTAAGCAAAGGAAAGCCACGATGACGGTGGAGCGCGCAGATCGCGAAAGTGCGATCCTCGCCAAGCTGGCCGACGACGGCTCGCTGAGCGTGGCTGCGCTGGCCACCGACTTCGGGGTCTCCGAGGTCACCATCCGCGGCGACCTCCGCTCCCTCGAACAGCAGGGCATGCTCGTGCGGACCCGAGGCGGGGCCCGCCCCATCACCTGGCAGGGAATCCTCCAGCGGCAGAAGATCAACGTCGACGCGAAGGAACGCATCGCCCAGGCAGCCGCGGCACTGGTCAACCACGACGACACCGTCATGATCGAGGCCGGAACCACCGCAGGGCTCATCGCCCGACACCTCGGCAACCGCCGGGGCGTCCAGGTGGTGACGAACTCCACCCTCGTCTTCGCCAACGCCAGGCAGCATCCCGCGCTCAACATCATCCTCACGGGCGGCGTCTTCCGTCCGGAGTCCGAATCCCTCGTCGGGCCCCTCGCCGAACGCGCCATCGCGGACTTCAACACCCGCATCGCCTTCCTCGGCACCGACGGGTTCTCCCCGGAGCGTGGCCTCACCACGCGCTTCGTCGAAGGGGCGCAGGTGTCCACCCTCATGCGCGACCGCGCCGAGGAGACCTGGCTCGTGGCGGACTCCTCCAAGTTCGGGCAGGCGGGCTTCGTCACCTTCCTGCCCCTGGATGCCATCACCGGCATCATCACCGACTCCGGTCTCCCCGACGACGCGGTGGAGGCTCTGACCGAACACACCCAGTTGAGAATCGTCTAGGAGAGATCAATGGCAACCGTCATCGTCATGCCGGCCCTCGGGAACAGCGTTGAGTCATGCCTCATCGTGTCCTGGTCGGTCACGGAGGGCGACACCGTCGCGGAGAACAGCATCCTCTGCGAGGTCGAGACCGACAAGGCCTCCATCGAGGTCCCCAGCACCGCCGCCGGAACCGTGCTCAAGCGACTCTGGAGCGAGGGCGACGACGTCCCCGTCATGCAGCCGCTGCTGGTCGTCGGCGAACCCGGTGAGGACCCGGCCCCCGCGCTCGCCGAGGTCGGTTTCGGCGGTGCCGTCGAGGAACCCGCCCCCGCGGAGGAGAAGCCCGCTGAGGAGCCCACCCCCGCGCCGACGGCCGTCGCCCCCGCCCAGGCCACCGCCGCAGCGACCGATGCTCCCGGCGCCAGCCCCCGCGCCCGCAACCTCGCCGCCGCCGAGGGAGTCGACCTCGCCTCCGTGCCCGCGGGCACCGGCCCCGAGGGCCGCATCATCGCCCGTGACGTCGCCGCCGTCGCCGACGGCACCACCAAGGCCGCCGCCCGAGCCGGAGCGACCGCAGGTGAGGGCACCGGACTCGGTGGTCGCGTCTCCCAGGCCGACCTCGCCGCCCCCACCCCGGCGGCCGAACCCAAGGCCCAGGCCGCACCCGCCGTCGTCGGCGCCGACTCCGACTTCCCCGGACCGCGCACCGAGACCCCGCTCAAGGGCATCCGCAAGGTCATCTCCGAGCGGATGATGCACTCGCTGGCCAGCTCCGCGCAGCTCACCTACACCACCACCGCCAAGGCGCAGGGCCTCCTCGACATGCGCAAGAAGCTCAAGGGTTCCGACCCGGCGCTCGGCCTGAACAAGGTGACCATCGGCGACCTCGTCGGCTTCGCCGCCGTCAAGACCGCGGCCAAACACCCCAACCACAACGCGCACCTGGAGAACGGGGTCCTCACCACCTTCGAGCGCGTCCACATGGGCTTCGCCTGTGACACCCCGCGCGGCCTCCTCGTCCCGACGGTGCGCAACGCCTCGCAGCTCAGCCTCGGCCAGTTCTCGGCCCTGTCCAAGGAACTCGCCGCCCAGGCCATCGAGGGCAACATCAACCCCGACCTCCTCGGCGGTGCCACCTTCACCGTCTCCAACCTCGGTGGCTTCGGCATCGAGTCCTTCACCCCGCTGCTCAACGTGCCGCAGACCGCCATCCTCGGCGTCGACGCGATCTTCCCGCGCGCCTACGCCGACGAGAAGGGCAAGGTTCGCGTCGAACAGCGCATCGGGCTGTCCCTGACCGCTGACCACCGCGTCATCGACGGCGCGGACGCCGCCCGGTTCCTGAAGGACCTCGTGGCCTTCATCGAGAACATCGAATTCGCTGTGATGCTGTGAGAGGAACTGACATGACCAACTACGACGTCATCGTCCTGGGCGGCGGCCCTGGCGGCTACATCGCGGCCGAACGCCTCGGCCACGGCGGCAAGAAGGTGCTGCTCGTCGAGGCAGTGGCTCTCGGCGGGACCTGCCTCAACGTCGGCTGCATCCCCACCAAGACCCTCCTCGGCGCCGCCAAGACCTACGACCACGCCGTCCACGGCGCCCAGTTCGGCGTCCACGTCGACGGGGCCAGGGTCGACTGGGCCGCCCTCCAGAAGTGGAAGGACAAGGTGGTCTCCACCCTCGTCGGTGGGGTCGGGGCCACGGAGAAGAAGGCGGGCGTCACCGTCATCCACGGACACGGCCACTTCGACGGCCCCGGCCGGGTCACCGTCGACGGCACCACCTACACCGCCACCCACGTCATCCTGGCCACCGGGTCGGTCCCCGTGATGCCCCCGATCCCCGGGGCGGCGGACAACCCGCTGGTCATCGACTCCACCGGCGCCCTCTCCCTGCCCGAGATCCCGAAGCGCCTCGCCGTCATCGGCGGCGGCGTCATCGGTGTCGAGTTCGCCTCCCTGTACTCGATGCTCGGCACCGAGGTGACCGTCATCGAGATGCTGCCCGAGATCATCCCCTTCGCTGACGACGACGTGGCGGCGGCGCTGCGCAAGGCCCTCGACAAGGTGACCTTCAAGCTCAACTGCAAGGTCACCGCCATCGACGGGGGCACCGTCCGCTGGACCACCGCCGACGGTGCCGAGGAGTCCGTCGAGGCCGACCACGTGCTCATGGCGGTGGGTCGCAAACCCGCCGTCGAGGGCTGGGGCGCCGAGACCTCCGGCCTCGAATACTCCGGCCGTGGCGTCGTCGTCGACGACCGGATGCGCACCAACCTCCCCGGGGTGTGGGCCATCGGCGACGTGACCGGCCGCAGCCTCCTCGCCCACGCCGCCTACCGCATGGGCGAGATCGCCGCCGCCAACATCCTCGACCCCGAGGCGCACCGTCGCGGCGAGGTCATGCGCTGGCACACCGTGCCATGGGCGGTCTACACCGCACCCGAGTGCGCCGGCATCGGCCTCACCGAGGTGGCGGCGAAGGCCCAGGGCCGCAAGGTCGTCACCGCCAGCGTCCCCGGCTACATGTCCGGCCGGTTCGTCGCGGAGAACGGGCTCAGCGCCCCCGCCGTCGCGAAGCTCATCCTCGACGCGGACACCCGGCAGGTGCTCGGCATCCACGTCCTCGGCTCCTATGCGGCCGAGATGATCTGGGGTGCCTCCGCCGTGCTCGAGACCGAGCTGGACCTCACCGACCTGCGTCAGCTGGTCTTCCCCCATCCCACAGTCAGTGAACTCATCCGAGAGGCCGCGTGGGCGGCCAAGGCCTGAGAATCGAGAGAATCCAATGACCAAGTCCCTCATCGTCGACCCGAAGAATGTCCGCGCCAAGAGCAGCATCACTGCGCCCGAGGTGCCCGTCAACGCCTACCAGCCCAACTTCAAGGCTGAGCTGAAGCGCTACGGCAAGCAGGGTCTCATCGACATCCTCCACGACATGATCGCCATCCGGCAGTTCGAGACCATGCTGGACTCGATCAAGAAGACCGGCTCCTGGAACGGCGTCGAGTACAACCACCGTGGCCCCGCCCACCTCAGCATCGGCCAGGAGTCCGCCGTCGTCGGCCAGGCCTCGCAGCTCAACCCGGACGACTTCCTGTTCGGCTCCCACCGCAGCCACGGCGAGATCCTCGCCAAGTGCTTCTCCGCCGCCCGCAAGCTGGACCCGCAGCGTCTCGAGGAGATCATGAAGACCTTCCTCGACGGTGAGACCCTCGGCTTCGCCGAGCAGATCGGCCACGAGGACCTCGCCGAGCTGGCAGAGAACTTCATCGTCTACGGCACCGTCGCAGAGACCTTCGCCCGCAGCGCCGGCTTCAACCGGGGCCTCGGCGGCTCGATGCACGCCTTCTTCGCCCCCTTCGGCTCCATGCCGAACAACGCCATCGTCGGCGGCTCCGCCGACGTCGCCACCGGCTCGGCCCTGTTCAAGCGGATCAACGGCCAGTCCGGCATCGTCATCGCCAACATCGGCGACGCCTCCATGGGCTGCGGCCCGGTGTGGGAGGCCATGATGATGGCCGCCATGGACCAGTACCGCACCCTGTGGAAGGACGGCGTCGAGGGCAACCCGCCGATCTGGTTCAACTTCTTCAACAACTTCTACGGCATGGGTGGCCAGACCTCCGGCGAGACCATGGGCTACGACATCCTCGCCCGCGTCGGCATGGGCGTGAACCCGGAGGCGATGCACGCCGAGCGCGTCGACGGCCTCAACCCGCTGGCCGTCGCCGACGCCGTCGCCCGCAAGCGTGAGCTGCTGGAGTCCGGCCGTGGTCCGGTGCTCACCGACACCATCACCTACCGCTTCTCCGGGCACTCCCCGTCCGACGCGTCGTCCTACCGCACCCGCGAGGAGGTCGAGCTGTGGGAGGCCCACGACGGCCTCAGGAACTACGCCGAGTACCTCGTCAAGAACAAGGTCCTCACCCAGGGCGAGGTCGACGACCTCCAGGCCAGGTTCGACGAGCGGCTCACCAAGATCATCGCGCTGGCCACCAAGGACGAGGACGTCTCGCCGCGGGTCCACATGGACTTCATCGAGACCGTCATGTACTCCAACGGCAACAAGCCGTCCCTCGACGAGTCCCGCGAGCCCGTCCTCAGCGAGCCGCTCGAGGACAACGCCCGGGTGAAGGCCCTCAAGGGCAAGTCGCGCTACTACAAGGACGCCTCCGGCAAGGCCGTCTCCAAGGTCAAGGCCTTCTCCTACCGCGACGCCATCTTCGAGGCCGTCGCCCACGGCTTCGCCACCGACCCGACGCTCGCCGCCTGGGGTGAGGAGAACCGCGACTGGGGTGGCGCCTTCGCCGTCTACCGCGGCCTCACCGAGCTGCTGCCCTACCACCGCCTGTTCAACTCGCCCATCTCCGAGGCCGCCATCATCGGCGCCGGCGTCGGCTACGCCCTGTCGGGTGGTCGCGCGCTGGTCGAGCTCATGTACTGCGACTTCCTCGGCCGCGCCGGTGACGAGATCTTCAACCAGGCCCCGAAGTGGCAGGCCATGTCCGGCGGGCTGCTGGAGATGCCGCTGGTCATGCGCATCTCCGTCGGCGCCAAGTACGGCGCCCAGCACAGCCAGGACTGGGGTGCCTTCTGCGCCCACATGCCCGGACTCAAGGTCTACTACCCGGCCACCCCCTACGACGCCAAGGGCATGATGAACCTGGCGCTGCGCGGCACCGACCCGGTGGTGTTCTTCGAGTCGCAGATGCTCTACGACGTGGCCGAGCAGTTCGTCACCGACGGCGTGCCGGAGGGCTACTACGAGATCGAGGAGGGCCAGCCGGTGATCCGCCGCGAGGGCACCGACCTCACGATCGCCTGCATCGGCCCCACCCTGTACCGGGTGCTGGAGGCCGCCGACCAGCTCGAGGCCAAGTACGGTGTGTCCACCGAGGTCATCGACCTGCGCTTCATCGCGCCGCTCAACCTCGACATGATCGTCGAGTCTGTGAAGAAGACCGGACGACTGCTGCTGACCTCCGACGCGGTGGAGCGCGGCTCCTTCCTCCACGACGTGGCCAGCAAGGTCCAGACCCTGGCCTTCGACCACCTCGACGCGCCGGTCACCGTCGTCGGCTCCCGCAACGCCATCACCCCGGCTGCCGAGCTGGAGAAGGAGTACTTCCCGCAGCCCGAGTGGCTCATCGACGCGGTCCACGAGCGCATCCTGCCGCTGGAGGGCCACGTCGCCTCCAGCAACCAGACCACGGCCGAGCTGGCCCGTCGCGCCCGCCTCGGGTTGTGATCCGGCAGTCGTGACGAATGTCCGCCGGGCCGGGAGCACGCACACCCGGCCCGGCGGACCACAACCACACACCATCGAAACCAAGGAACCCCATGCACGTCATCAATGACCCCGGATGCTCCACCGAGGAGCGCCTCGACGCGCTGCGCACCGTCGCCAGGACCGAGACCTTCCCCGAGTGGGTCGTCGAGTCCAACAACCACATCCACACGTGCTACTCGTTCAGCCCGTACACCCCGGCGGGGGCCGCCCTCGGGGCCCGTCGCTCCGGGCTGCGCGTGGTGGGTTCCGTCGACCACGACTCCATCGCCGCCGCCGACGAGATGACCCGGGCCACCCGGATCCTCGGCATGGGTTCGGTGACGGGCTTCGAGTGCCGGGCCTTCTTCGGGGAGGGCTTCGAGGACCGCAAGCTCAACAACCCTGACTCGAAGGGCATCGCCTACATGACCGTCCAGGGGGTGCCCGCCCCCGCGCGGCAGCGGGTCGACGAGTGGCTCGCGCCCCGGCGTGCCGCCCGCCTGGAGCGGACCCTCGCCATGGCGGATGCCGCCAACGAGATCCTCACCGGGCTCGGGCTCGCCCCCTTCGATCCCCAGACCGACATGGTGGCCCGCAGCCAGTACCACCGTGGCGGCGGGATCACGGAACGGCACCTCCTGGCTGCCATGGCCGACGCGCTCATCGCCGGGTTCGGGCGTGGCGAGGCCCTCCTCAAAGGGCTCGCCGGCATGGGGATCACGGTCCCCGCCAAGCTGGCCGACGTCCTCGGCGACCCCGACAACCCACACCTGACCTTCGACCTGCTGGGCGTGCTCAAGGCCGAGTACCTCGACAGGATCTACATCCAGCCCACCACCGAGTGCCCGAGCGCCGTCGAGGTCGTCGAGCTGGCCGACTCCGTCGGCGCCATCGCCACCTACGCCTACCTGGGCGACGTGTCGGCGTCCCCGACGGGGGACAAGAAGGCCGAGAAGTTCGAGGACGAGTTCCTCGACGACCTGTTCGTCGGCATGGCGGAGCGGGGGCTCAGGGCCGTCACCTACATGCCGCCGCGCAACACCGCCGAGCAGATCGAACGTATCCACCGCCTCGCCGTCCAGCACGGCATGCTGGAGATCTCCGGGGTCGACATCAACACCCCGCGCCAGGTGTTCGTGTGCCCGGAACTGCGCGATCCGAAGCTCGCCGACCTCAACGAGGCCACCTGGGCCCTCGTCGCGCACGAGGCCTTGGCCTCGATCGACCCGACGGTCCACCTGCTCGGTGAGGAGCGACTGGACCCGGCCCAGCTGGCCGAGCGCATCCGTGTCTTCGCCCCCCTCGGGAGGGAGTACGCCGACGGCGCGGACGCCGCCGACCTCCTCGCCCGTCTCCGCACCCACTGAAAGGACCGTCATGAGCAACGCCGCACGAGTACGGGGAGTGTTCCTCAACGCCCTGTCACGTCCCGTCCTGGTCCGTCCGAGCGACGCCGAGGCCACCCTCGACCTCGGCGAGGACCTCAGCGCCGCCGTGCCCGCCGACCTGGCCCTGCCCGTCGTCGTCCGGGCGGGGGAGGAGGTCTTCGAGATCACCGCCCCCATGCGTGGCGAACGGGAGATCAGCGGCCGCGTCGCCCTCGTCACCGGAGGCGCGCAGGGCTTCGGCGCGGAGATCGCCAAGGGCCTGGTCGAGCAGGGCTGCTTCGTCTTCATCGCCGACCTCAACGGTGAGGGGGCCGCCGCCAAGTGCGCCGAACTCGGCGCGGAGGTCACCCATCCCATCACCGTCAACGTCGCCGACGAGGAGTCCGTGGCGGCCATGGCCGCGGAGGTGGAGCGGGTCACCGGCGGTCTCGACCTCGTGGTGTCCAACGCGGGCATCGTCCGTGCCGGGTCGGTGCTCGAGCAGGACGCCGCCAGCTTCAAGCTGTCCACCGACATCAACTACGTGGCCTTCTTCCTGGTCACCAAACACCTGGGCGCGTTGCTGGCCCGCCAGAGTGACACCGCCCCGCAGTGGCTCACCGACATCATCCAGATCAACTCGAAGTCCGGGCTCGTCGGTTCCAACAAGAACGGCGCCTACGCCGGATCCAAGTTCGGCGGGATCGGGCTGGTGCAGTCCTTCGCGCTCGAACTCGTCGAACACGGCATCAAGGTCAACGCTGTGTGCCCGGGCAACTTCTACGACGGGCCGCTGTGGTCGGACCCGGACCGTGGGCTGTTCGTGCAGTACCTCAACTCCGGCAAGGTGCCGGGCGCCAGGACCGTCGCCGACGTCAAGGCGTTCTACGAGGCGAAGGTCCCGATGCGCCGTGGCACCACGGGCATCGACGTCCTGCGCGCCATCTACTACATCGTCGAGCAGGCCTACGAGACCGGCCAGGCCGTGCCGGTCACCGGCGGCCAGGTGATGCTCAGTTCCTAGCCAGAATCCTTGAAGGAGAGACACATGAGTGGGATTCCCAGCACACAGTACGCCATCCAGATCGTCGGCAAGGACGAGTTCATCCTCAACCCGGCGAAGGAGGTCGACCCCGTCGGGGAGCATCAGATGATGCTTCAGGTGGAGGCCTGCGGCATCTGCTTCAGCGACACCAAGCTGCTGCACGCCTTCGACACCCATCCGCGTAAGGCCGAGGTGATCTCCGGCATCACGCCGGAGGCCCTGGCCGAGATCCCGAACTACCGTCCCGGAACCCAGCCGACGGTGCCCGGCCACGAGCCGGTGTGCCGGGTGATCCAGGTGGGCGACAAGGTGACCCATTTCAAGGTCGGCGACCGGGTGCTGGTCCAGGCGGACTGGAAGCACCTGCGCACCCCGGCCTCCAACGGCGCCTTCGGGTACAACTTCGACGGTGCGCTGCAGGAGTACGTCGTCGTCGACGAGCGCTGCGTCGTCGCGCCGAACGGTGAGGAGTTCCTCATCCACGTCACCGACGGGCCGTCCGCCGCCGCTGTCGGTCTCATCGAGCCGTGGGCCACCGTCGAGGGCTCCTACGCCTGGGCCGAACGCAACCACGTCGCCGATGGTGGGCGGTTGCTCGTCGTCGGTGAGGGCGAGCTGGGCTCGCTGCTGGATCAGCACGAGCCGGCGGAGGTCGTGAGGGTCACCGTCGATGAACTCGACGGCCTCACCGGGCAGGCCTTCGACGACATCGTCTTCTTCGGCTCCGACGCGGACGCCGTCGAGAAGGCCGCGAAGCTGCTCGGCATGCGCGGCACCTTCTGCCTCGTGCTGGGTGGGGAGACCCTGGAACGGAAGGTGTCGTTGGACATCGGCCGGGTCCACTACGACTTCATCCGGTTCTGCGGCACCACCGGCACCGACCCGGTCGAGGGGTACAGCTGGATCCCCGCCACGGGTGAGCTGCGCGAGGGCGACAAGGTCGCCATCATCGGGGCCGCCGGCCCGATGGGCCAGATGCACACGATGCGGGCCGTCACCTCCGGGGTGCCCGGCATCACCGTCGACGGCACCGACCTCAGCGACGAGCGCTTGGCGGGGCTGCAGGCCGTCGTCGGGCCGGTGGCGGAGGCGAAGGGGGTGCCGCTGCGGATCATCAACACCGGCGAGACCCCGCTGACCCCCGGGTACACGCACCTGTCCTGCATGGTCCCGGTGCCCGCGCTGGTCTCGCAGGCGGTGGACCTGGCGGCGGAGGGCGCGATCCTCAACGCCTTCGCCGGGATCCCGGCCGGGACCTACGGCGACTTCGACCTGCAGGGCATCGTCGAGCGGAGGATCTTCATGCTCGGCACCTCCGGCTCCGACGTCTCCGACATGCGCACGGTGCTGCGGAAGATCGAGGAGGGGATCATCGACACGACGATCTCCCTCGACGCCGTGACCGGGATGGCGGGTTTCGCGGACGCGATCGGCTCGGTCATCAACCGGACCTCTGGCGGCAAGATCATGGTCTTCCCGATGCTCCACGACCTGGAGCTGACTCGCCTTGTCGACATGGAGACCAAGCTCCCGCACGTCGCGGCGAAGCTCAAGGACGGCCGCTGGACGAAGGAGGCCGAGGAGGCCCTGCTGGCAGGAGAGTGATACCAAGGGGGCTGGCCGGCGGCTGGCTGTGAACAAGCCAAGCTCCCGGCCAGTTCCCTCTCAGCGTCGCTTCGCGACTGCTGAGTGGAGGCCGCGGACCAGGACTAGGCCGAAGGCCGCGACCACGGACCCGACGCCCACCACCATCGCAGCCGTCGGAGAGAGCCAGGCCAGGATGATCGTGAGCAGACCTCCGGCCATGAGGAGGTACCCGGCCGGACGGTAGGCGCGTGAACTCCCGGCGCGGTAGCGTTCGAGGGCTGCGTGCTCGAAGCGTCCCTCGGGACGGGTCCATGGCAGAACCGCGCCGAGGCCGATGACGACGAGGCCGGCGACCGACCCCATGATGGCCTCCAAAGGGATGTTGACGTCCAGGTAGAGGGCGACGAGCCCGAGATGCAGCGCGGCGAACAGGACGCCGACCAGGATCAGGACAGTGTTGAGGACTCGTCTTGAGTTCTCAACGTTGGCGACGGCGCCTGCCGGGAAACGTTCCAGGAAGCGCGGGTTGACGCGTGGTGCGAGAGCTACGAGAGCCGCAACCACCACGAGAGCGATGGGTAGGGCAAGGGACGTGAACTCGCGGCTGGGGCTGTTCTCGCCATGACCGTTGCCTGCTGGGCGGGTGACGAGTTCAGGGGCCATGTGCGGGTACGCGACCCAGCTCACGATGAGCATGGCGACGGCGATGACGAGGCAGACGACGAACCCGGTGCGAGGTGTCCGGGACGACGTCGTGGGGGTCGTGGTGGTGGCCATGGGGGTTCTCCTTCCGGGGTCAACGCGTGAGGAATGACTTCAAGGACAGGATGAGGTCCTCGATGGTGGACAGGTTCGCGCGGTACTGCACCTCAGTGCCCTGCTGGCGTGACACGAGCAGCCCAGCGCTCTTCATGACTTTGAGGTGCCCGGAGAGCGTGGAGTTGGCGATGCCCAAGTCCTCCGCAATCTGACCCGCGCGGACGTAGTCCTTGTCCTTGAGGTAGTTGAGGATCTCCGAGCGGGTCACGTGAGCCAGTGCCGCGTGGGCTTCTCCGGAGCGTCCTTCGGTATTTCGCGTCATAACGAAATATTACTCTCGAAGCCGTTCCTGTGGCAAGTTCAGGCCGAGGTGAGTGCTCACCCAGGCGAGCTGCAGTGCATGCAGACGCAGGGAGTCCTGAAGCGATGCCCCTCCGCTGTGGCCCCCCGCCTCGGGAAGAAGGATCACTGGTCCCCCTGCGCAGTTTCGACGGAACCGCTGCGCATACTTGAGGGCCTGGACGGGTGGCACCCGTGTGTCGTGTGTCCGTACTGTGATGAGGACAGGAGGATATGCCTTATGGGCGAGGTTTTCGTAAGGCGAGTAGCTACGGATGCACGCCAGGGCGGCCTCGCTGGTGAGTGGATCCCCCCATTCTGAACGGTCGCTTGCCGTGAGGGGCAGGTTGGGGTTGACCATAGAGGCCAGGACGTCAACGAACGGCGCCTCCAGCACGGCGGCGCAGAACCTCTCGGGCGCCACGTTCAGGGCAGCTGCCATGAGGGTACCTCCGGCGCTTCCTCCCATGAGTGCCACCCTGCCCAAGGTCGCGAGCCCGTTCGCCTCGAGGTGGTCGAGGCAGCTGAAAAGGTCTGCCAGAGCATTGGGTTTGTTGAGGACGCGGCCGCCATCGTGCCAGTTGCGCCCCTTCTCTCCTCCACCGCGGACGTGTGCGACGGCGAACCTCATCCCATGGTCAACGAGGTGGGTGAGGAATGGGTCGTGGTGGGTGGCTCTGGTCGTTCCGTAGGCGCCGTAGGCCGTCAGGAGGAGCGGAGCCGGGGTCGTGCAGTCGCGTCGCGACACCACGGTCAAGGGAATGTCCACTCCTGCGGCGGGCACGGTCACGTGTTCTTCGTGATAGGGGCCGGACTCGTCTGCTCGCAGAAGAACGGGAGATGAGCGCCTTCGGTTGAGGGGGAGCGTCACCTCTCGTGGCGGACGTGTGTAGGACGGCAGGGCCATGGTGATGTGTTCGGCATCCCAGCTGGGGGGGCGCACTCAAGGAGAGGGTTCCGGCGCAACGGACCAGGGGCATCGGCGCGAGGTCGGTGTCGTCGAGATCGACAACCGCCACCTCGGTCCCCAGCCCGGTTGTGGAGATGATGAGCCGTCCCTCGGTCACCAGTGGGGGTGCCACAGTGGTGGTCTCGTCGTGGCCCGCGAGCAGCAGCGGATGGGTGGGGTCGTCAAAGGGGTGGAGGAGCAGTTCCCCATTCGGTTGGGTGTCGTCACGGAGCAGGACGGCCCACCAGTCGCGGTATCGGGAGCGGACATGTTCAACGGTGACGTGGCTGTGGCTCGGCAGGAAGTCGAGGGGAATCGGATCCCTGTCGTCGTGGATGGCCCACACTCGATTGTGGATCCTCGCTGTGCTCTCGATGAGTTGGCGGCCAGCTTCGTCTCCGCCTCGAGGAGTGTGCTCTGGGCACGTTCGTCGTGGCGCAACCATTCGAACGGGGCGTTCCACTGAGTCTTCCCGATCCGGAAAGTGTGAAGCGCCCCAGGTTTCGTGCCGGTCCTTTCTGGGGTGGGAAGGTTGGCATCATGCCGAAGAAGATTGATCCCGCGGTGAAGGCTCG
>NZ_RQYT01000044.1 GCF_003932785.1 Arachnia propionica
ATGGCTGGCCGGTTCACCACCTCGGCAACCTGCCACCAGCGAAGACTCCCTGACAGGAAGGCCTCCCACAACGCGGGGAACCGAAACCGAACATGGGGGAGGGCGCACGGATGGGCGAATCTACTGCGGTCGCCCCGGTGACCCCCTGGCTGTGTTGTCCTCCTTGAACGCACGATCCAGTGCGCTCTTCGTCGTCCGCCTTGCCATGAGGTCACCGTGCCGATCCTCACAACGATCCCCCACCCGTGCACCCTCCCGCACCGTCCCGATCCTCTCCAACGCCGCATCGGGGGAGATCTGAAGAATCCCACCCAGTTCGTGGGCGAGGAACTCACCCACCGACGGGGTACCGTCCCCGCCCGGCTCAAGGAACCCTTCAACAGCGTCCATCACCGCAGCGTCGTCGATCTCATAGAGTTCGGCGGCTTTCGCGATCCCAACCATGAGGGCCACCTCCGCCGCCCGGGCGTGGGCGTCGGCCTCCGCGATGGCGTGGTAGGCCTCGGTGAGGGTCGCGGGGAGGGGGTTCATGACCCCATTGTAATCGAATAGGTGTTCTAGCGCAAGGGGTTGGGGAGAACTTTTCCCTCGGTTTCTGTTGGTCGAGGCGGTCCCCGGAACGAAGTGGCGGGGGCCGTGTCGAGACCCGGTGCGGGTTCGCTGGGATGGTTGCGGAGGTCTCGACACGGACGGCTCGCGAGGCTCGCGGTCCGGCTCGACCAGCGGAGACAGCGCAACCCAAGCCTCAGTACGCGGTGCCGGAGGTCTCGACACGGGCCTACGGCCTCGGCTCGACCAGCGGAGAGAAGGCGACCCGGGCACCGCGACCGAGCCGAACCCATCAGCCTCCGCGAGAACGAGGAACCCAGACGTCTCCCCTGCCTCCAACGCCTCACCGCTGACCAGATCCAGCTCCCGGATCCGACCCGCCAGATTCATCGTCACCACACACGCGCAGCCATCCAGCACACACGACGAGACACTCGTCACCTCCGTGAGGTCGCCGCCGCCCTGGACTTCCTCGGGCTGGCCAGCTTGTAGCCCCGCCCCTTCACCGTGACCAGGTACTGCGGATGCGACGGGTCCTGCTCGATCTTGCGGCGCAGGTTCAACACGTGCATGTCGATGGTGCGTTCCAGGGCCGAGCTGTCGAAACCGGCGACCTCCTCCAGCAGGTGGGCACGGGTGAACACCCGGCCGGGATGCCTGGCCATCGTCACCAGCAGCGACATCTCCCGGCTCGTCAACGCGACGGTGGCGCCCCCGACCCTGACCTCGTAGCGATCCAGGTCGATGAGGATCGGCCCGACCTGCAGCACCTGCGCGACCTCCTGCGCCCCGGTTCGGCGCAGCACCGCCCTGACCCTCGCCATCACCTGGCGTGGGCTGTACGGCTTGGCGACGTAGTCGTCAGCGCCGAGGCTGAACCCCAGCAGCTGATCGGCCTCCGCCGCGCGTGCACTCAGCACGATGACGGGCACCCCGCCGAGCGCCTCCAGCTTCTGCATCACCTGCCATCCGTCCAGCCTCGGCATCATCACGTCGAGCAGCAGCAGATCGGGGCGGCACTGAGCGATGTTGCTCAGCGCGGCCGCACCGTCAGCGGCCAGCACCACACGATGTCCTTCGGCCTGCAGGTAGGCCTGGAGCAGATGGGCCTGTTTCGGATCGTCCTCAGCAACGAGAATTCGAGCCATGTGTGTCCCCTTCATGGAATCCGGGGTCCCGCCGTGGGGGGGATCGACGGGACCCCGGAAGATCAGTTGTCCCTCAGATACGCTTCCGAGAACTCGTCGACGGCCTCCATGACCGCCTCATCATTCATGTCGTAGTCGGCCAGCTTCAGGCCGTGCTGATTGCTCTTGACCTCGCACGCGAAGCCGCGCTCCCTGAGGTGGGCGGCCACCGCCTCCTCGTAGCGGTTGTGCTCCTCGACCAGCTCGGGGGTCCAGCCGTTCTTCTCCCACTCGAAGTCCTCGATCGCGAGGGAGATGTCGACATTCTTGAGGTCGGCGTCGATGGAGTAATGGTCGCCCAGCTGGATCACCTTGACCTCATGGCCCAGCGACCTCAGGTACTCGGCGAGCGCCTCGTTCTCAGCCTTCTCGGCCTCGGGGTCCGGCGGGGGCAGGTACTCCGGCTCGCCACCCTCCCGCGGCTCATCCAACTGGGGGCCGTACCAGAGCTCGAACGCCACCCGACGCACCTCGATCGGGTCACCCTGCGGGTCGGCGTACTTCACGCCGTACCGGTTGGTCCTGATCTCGACCTCGAAGTCCCGCTCCCGCAGGGCGGCGGCGAACTCCTCGACGAGCGCGTTGCACTTCTCGACCCGGGCCTGGGGCCACGGTTCACGCTCCCACGAGAACTCGTCGATGGCGATCTCCACATCGACGCCGCTGGCGTTCAGGGTGAAGTACTCTGTGCCCTCCTTCTCCTCGTACTCGGCCTCGTACCCGAGGGAGCGGAGGTGCTCGGCGAGGGCGGCGCCGTCCTTGGTGGCGTCATACCTCGATCGGTGCTGGCAGTCGATCATGGTCCACGTGCTGAAGTCCTCCTCCTCGGACGTGGCGGCAGTGGTCTCGACGACGGGGCTGGGCTCCGCCTGGACGCTGGCCGTCGGGCTCGGGGGTGGGGGCGTCGGCTCGTCGGCACTCGCGGAGTGGTTCCACAGCACCGGCAACATCGCCAACGCCGTCAACGCGCCCGCCCCAACCAGTACGACCTTCTTCTTGGGAGTCATCCGTGACCTCCTCCTGCTCTCATCCGAACTCTCCCCCACACGCTCGAGGAATCCGGGGTCCCGCCGTGGGGGGGGATCGACGGGACCCCGGAAGTATTCATCCGGCAGGGTCGTAGGAGTTCCAGAACTCCTCGGCCAACTGCTCCGCCTCGTCGCTGGACTCGTAGTCGGCGTACTTGAGGCCGTAACGGTTGGTCTTGATCTCACATGCGACACCGTGCTCGACGAGGTACGCCGCCAAGGCCTCGGTGTGCTTGTTGTAGTTCTCGATCTGCTCTGGCTCCATCGCGAGTTCATCCCACTCGAACTCCTCCTTGGCCATGAGCACGTCGACGTCGTCGAGGTTCGCGTCCAGCCAGGGACCGAAGTCCGACTCGCCGACCTTCGCCTCCAACCCCTTCGAGTTCAGGTACTCGACGAGGGCCTCCAGCTTGGTCCGCTCCTCAGCCATCTCCTCGGCCGTGGGGATGATCGTGTGCTGGCCGTTCTCGTCGATCTTCACCCGCCCCTTGGCCGCCAGGAACTCCCACTTGACATCCTCGAGGTCACCCCCGGAGCTGAAGGAGATCTCCTTGTGGAACTTCACGCCGTTCTCGGTGGCGTGGACCTCGACCTCGGCGCCGCGCTCCCGGAGGAAGGCGGCGAACTCCTCGACGCCCGCGTTGTGGCTGTCGATCCTGGCCTGGGACCAGGACTCCTCCTGCGATATCCGCTGCCAGTAGTACTCCCGGAGTGCGGCCTCCGCGCCCTCACCCTCGGTGCTGAAGGTGAATCCGGTCTCGAGGCCCTTCTCCTTCTCCCGCAGTTCGGCCTTGATACCCCGCTCGTTCAGGAAGGCGGCGAGCTTCTCGGCCTCCTCCCGGTTGCGGTAGTCCCGCCTCATGCCCATCGGGTCCGCGATGGCCACGTAGTCGGGCTCCGGCACCTCCTCGACGACGGGGGTCGGACTCGGCTCGACGACGGGGCTCGGCGTCACGCTGACATCGACGACGGGGCTGGGGGTGACGCCCGGCGTGGCCGTCGCCCCAGTGGAGTGCACCCAGACGATCGGGACCATGGCCACGACGGCGACGGCGGCCACCCCGGCCACCACCGCGCGGATCCTGCTGCTCATACTCTGACCTCCTCGGCTCGTCCCCTTCACCCTTCACGTTCAATGTCAAGGCCGGATCAAGATCCCGTCAGCGCCGCGTCAGATTCCTGCCGCAACCTTCCGGCGGGGCCTCCACTCACCGCCATGAGAACGCTCTCACAAACCACTCTGCCATGGCTGTGTCAAGATTCGGTCAAGAACTGGTCGACGTGGGCAACTCGATGGTGAAGGCCGTCCCCACCCCCAGCGTGGAGGCGACGCCGATGGTGCCACCCTGGGCCCGGATGAGGGTCTCGGAGATCGCCAGACCCAGACCGATGCGGCCCCCGTCGCGATGCCGGCTGGAGTCGGCCCGCCAGAACCGTTCGAAGATGTGGGGAAGGTGCTCCGGATGGATGCCCTCCCCCGTGTCGACGACCTCAAGCCGCACCGTCGCGGGCAGCGCCGACATCCGCACCGTGACGACGCCCCCGGCCGGGGTGTGGTGGATCGCGTTGGACAACAGGTTCGCCAGGACCTGCCGCAGCCGGGTCTCGTCGCCCAGCACCCGCTGGCATCGTGAACCCTCGACGGCCAGCTCCACCCCCGCGGCCGTCGCGATGGGGGTGTGGGCGGCCACCGTCGCCGCAACCACCTCGCCGAGGTCCACCTCGGCCCGGCTGATCGGCAGGCTGCCCGAGTCAGCCAGGGCCAGCTCCCTCAGGTCGGTGATGAGGCGTTGCAGATGGGCGGCCTCCTCGGCCAGGGACGCGATCACCTCCGGGCTCGGCTCGTAGACGCCATCCTGGATGGCCTCCAGGCCGCCGCCGATGGTGACCATGGGATTTCCGAGTTCGTGGGCGATGTCGGCGATGAGCTGGCGACGCGCCTTCTCGCTGCGATCCAAGGACTCAGCCATCGAGTTGAAGGTCTCCGCCAACTGCCCGATCTCGCTGCGATCCGACACGTCGACGCGGACGTCCAGGTCCCCTTCACCGAGCCGGTTCGCAGCCGACGTGAGGGTCCGCAGGGGGCGCACGATCCGGGTGGCGAGCATCACCCCGGCCACCCCGGCGACGGCGATGATGCAGGTCACGATGAGGGCGGTCACCGGCGTCGCGAGGCCCTCCAGGCTGAGGGGATTGCCCCCCTGGGAGCCGAGATGAAGCTGCACGGGTGGCGCGGAAACGCTGTCGCGGTGCTGGTCGATGCAATCGTTCAGGGCCTCCGGGATACGCCGGTCCGCGACGTCGACGATGGCGAAATCCCGGTTCTCCCGGTTGACCCAGCCGGCCTCGACGAGGGTTGGCCGCACGCAGGACTCGAGCCACTCCATGGTGAGCCCCATCTCGGTGCTGGAACGGGGCAGCGGCTGTTTGACGGGGAGCAGGCAGTGGAGCACGTCTGACCAGAGCTCGTCCGGGACAGGGACCAGGAACGTGAGGTCCGCCTCATCCGCGGATGCATCGGTCTCGAAGGGCAGCCCCTGCGGTGACAGGCAGGCCTCGATGGCCTCCAGCCGTTTGGCGAGGGCCTCAGGGGTGTTGCGGTCGATGGTCTCGACCTTCGGGACGTCCGCCGTCCTCGTCCACGGGTTGAGCGGGTCGATGACGACGTCGGGGGTGAGCCGCAGCTCCCCGGAGTCCAGGCCACGCAGCTCGTCGGAGTCGACGAAGATGCCCTCGTCGGTTCCGAGGGCGATCCGTCGGTCGTATCGGATGGACAGGTCCTTCACCAACGGCGCGACGTCGTCCCAGGTCGCGTGGTGGGAGGCGTGGTCCAGCAACGCCTGGTAGATGTCGGTGTCGCGCCGAAGGGACTGGGCGGTCTCCTGTCGGGTGGCCCGCTGCACCGCCAACGACACCATGACGGCGGTGAGCACCACCGAGGTGATGACCACCAGGGCGGTCAGGGCGACGATCCGCATCCGCAGGGTCCGAAACACGCACTCAGCCTTCCACATGCATAGACTCTGGGCCACTGAGAAGGGAGAACCCATGGCCAGCTGGCCCTTTGAACGTCACCTGGAGCTCGCCGCGCACCGCTGCGTGGCCGACATGGTCGAGGCCGTCGCCGCCCTGCCCGCCGACGAGCGGGAGGCCGCGACGAAGGGGGCGGGCCGGGCCGTGACCCGGATGGCGAAGGAGGCGACGGACCGCTCCCAGTTCGTGGCCGCCATCAGGCTGGCGGTCGTGCTGGGGGTCACCCCGTCGCAGTTCCTGAAGCTGCTGGGCCCGTCGGGGACGTGGCTGCTGTCGGACCTCCTCGACGGCGACGAACGCGAGCCCTTCGTGCGAGCGAACATGGCTCTCGGCCCCGACTGGGCGGCCGAGCTGATCGAGCGGTGCCCCCGCCGGGTCGACGGCGGTCTGGTGGATCTGCTGCTGGAGCTGGTCGTCGCGCACGACCTCCCGATGCCCGCGCTGCCGTCGGTGTGGGAGATGTGGGTGAATGTCGATGCGCTGTCACTCCCCCGCCCCGGGTGCCGGTGGGTCGAGCAGTTCCTCGCCGCGTGCGCCGCCCCGGACGTCTTCGCGCAGTACCAGGCCGACAAGGACTGGCACCGGGAGCAGGTCGCGCAGGGGATCGCCGAGGTCCGGGCCACGGAGCAGGTCGACGACGACGCCCTGGCCGCCGCGCTCGTCGGCATCATCGAGCGCGGGGATCGGCCGGGCGCCCAGCGGGCCGCCCTGCACTGGGCCGAGGCCCTGGGGGTGTCGCTGGTCACCGACCCGGACCGGATCATCACGGCCCTGCCCCTGGCCGACGGCACGGTGGTCAAGGCCGTGCTTCCCGAGCTGCTCACCCCGGACCTGCCCGCCGCGCAGCTGGATGCGCTCGCCGTCGCCCTGCTACCCCGCAAGGAGAAGGGCAACCGGCGTGCGGTGCTGAAGGCCCTGGACCGGCTGGAGTCCCCTTCTCAGGAACTCCGCGAGACCTTGGCCCAACTGACCGGCAACCCCGATGCGACCACCGCGAAACTCACCACCGGCCTTCTCGAACGCTGGGGGGATGTCGCAGGACCCAGCACGTTGGGGTTGTGGCGCGATCCCACCCTGCCTGAGCCCGCCGCCCTGGGACTCGGGCAGGTGCTCGACGAGCCGTCGGCCCGGGAGCTGGTGGCCCGACTGGACAACGCACGCGAACCCGACCCGGACCTCCACGAGGAGGCCCTGGCCAGCCTCGTCCTCACCGGGCGGGAGATCGGGGCGGAGGCCACGCGGGCGCTGTTCTCGTCGATGGGACCGATGGGGCCGGCGGATCTGCTCAGGCAGTGCCTGTACGCGTGGGCGACCGGCAGGCCGCCGAAACTCAAGACCATCCCGCTGAGCGAGCTGGTGGCGCGCCGCTACCGCGAGGTGCTCGACGGTGTGGGCACGCTGCCGTGCGTGCTGTCGACCCCCACCCACGAGGGGCTGCGCATCGACGGCGAGGTGCTCGCCGCGCGGCTGATCGCCCACCGCGAGGCTGGGGTGGAGCCGTCGCCCGCCGATCTGCTGGTGGCGCTGAGCCGCGTCGTCGGGGAGTTGCCGGAGGTGGATCAGGACGGCGCGGCCGCGGCCGCCGTCGCCGCGTGGCGGGAGCGGCCGGTCGAGGCGGCCCGGCTGGACTTCCGGCCCTCGACCACCATCGCCGATCCCTCCCGTCGGATGATCCTCGAGGGGCAGGAGCCCGCGGGGGCGAAGGAGCTGGGCATCGACGACGGCTGGACGCGGCCCTTCAGCGGAACCCGCGTCGAGGGCCAGGGCTGGGAGCTCGCGATCCGGCTGCTGCCCGCCTGCCCGGCCCGTCCGGCCGTGGGGGTGCTGGGCACGCTGGCCTTCTCCAGCACCCCGCCGGTGGCTCGGCTGGCGGAGGTCATCGACGCGGCGCGCCCCGTCGATGCGGTGACCGCGTTCGCGGCGCTGGCGCTGGCGGGAAGGGGCTCCGCTGGTCAGCTGCCGCCGCTCGCCGCGTCGCTGCTGCAGGCGTGGGATGAGGGCAGGCTGACCCCGCAGACGCTCCACGACGCGTGGGACGACATCTGGATCCACGAGTGGGATCCGGGCCGGGCGAAGGTCGCGGCGCTGCTGACGCTGCTCGCCGAGGAGGGGGCGCTGCAGCTGGTGTGGCCGCTGCTGGTGCGGATCGCGGAACAGCTGGCCGGGACCCCGAAACTGCCGCGGGACACGGGCGCGGTGCTGGAGGTGCTGGCCCACCGGCTGCCGGAGGTCCGGGACCCGGTCGACCTGCCGAACATCCGGGCGCTCGCGGCATCGAAGGGCACGTCGAAGGCGCACCGCCTGGCCCGGGACATCGTCGCGAAGCTCTGACGGGGTCGCGCTCAGCCGCCCGGCGGGGCCACATGCACCGTGGCGCGATGGCCGGGGGCGGTCAGCTTCGCATCGCAGGTCACCAGGGGAACCGCCAGCGCCTCGGCCAGCGCGAGGTAGCTGGCGTCATAGGCCGTGAACTGGTGCCGCAGCGCCCAGATGCGATCCGCGAGAGGCTCGATGTCGTAGCGCAGGATCTGCAGGTCGGCGAAGGCATGGCGCGCAGCGTCGAGCATCTCCGCCGCGACGAGGCCCGACAGGCCCAGGCCACGCAATGCGGAGAGGACCTCGAGGTCGAGGGCGACGGGCGCCGCCAGCTCATCCGCGACGGCGGACAGCAGCTCGGGGCTGACATCGCGACCGACCAGGACCTCGACCATGGCCGAGACATCGATCACGATCACCGTCGCCCCGCCGTCACCGCCGCCAGGATCTCGTCACGGCTGACGCCGTGCTCACGATCCATTCGGCGCAGCCGCTCAGCGATCTCGGCATTCGGAACCCGAGCGGCCACCCTGGCCAGCTCCGCGTTGACGAAGGCGGACAGGGACTGACCCTGCGCAGCGGCGCGTTCCTTCAACGCCTCGGCGACGTCGGCGGGAACATCCCTGATGTACAAGGTCGGCATGAAGAAATGCTATCACTTTGCAAGCATGGCTCCGGATGTCCTCGCGCCTCGAACCGAGCTGGCGATACCACAGTGATACCATCCAGCCATGGCGATGACACTCAGACTGACCCCTGAGGATGAGGCGATTCTGGCCCAGCTGGCCGAGGAGGACGGCATCAGCCGTCATGAGGCGACGATCCGCGCCATCCGGGAGACCTCCGCCCGGCGCGGCCATGAGCGCTCCGTTGCGGCCCTGTCCGCCAAGGCCCGCGCCCGATACGCCGACCTCCTCGACCGGCTGGGTCGGTGACCACCCATCTCGACCTGGAGGACCTCCTCCACCTCGTCACCGACCTCGACGTCGGCCCGATCCGTGACCTCGGACTCCTCGAGGCCGCTGCCAGGCGACCCCGAACCCGGCTGTGGGGTCAGGAGGCCTACCCGACCCTGCACCTGAAGGCGGCCGCCCTGCTCGACTCGCTGGTCCGCAACCACCCCCTGGTCGACGGGAACAAGAGGCTGGGTTGGCTCGCCACCGTCGTGTTCCTCGGACTGAACGACGTACACCTCGACGCCCTCGACGACGACGCCTTCGAGTTGGTCATGTCCATCGCCCGAGGCGAGGACCGCGACCTCGACGAGGTGGCAGAGCTCCTTTCCCGCTGGGACTGAGCCGACGATCAGCTGCCGTGGACCCCGCCACGGGCCTCCTCGGCGGCCGTGATGAGGTGCAGGACCCCACGGAAGGTCTCGCGATGTCCCGCATCCGGCATGTGCCGCGCGAGGATCGCCTCGACGCGAGCCACGAACCGCTCCGAGTGCGGGTAGCCCTCCTCGTCGAGGTCCGGGTGATCCCCGGGCTCGCTCTCCAACTCGACGATGTCAGCGACGGCCCCCAGGAAGGATGAAAGGCGGGGCGCGATCCAGTACTCCTCGCCGTCGCCTGGACGGCGACACAGCACGCGCCCGGACGGGATGTGGACGAACAGCGTCGAGTCATCGACGAGGGTCGCGAAGGGGACGCACGCCGGCTGCTCCCATCCGTCGGCGAGGGCCTCGCAGTCGATGACGGGGTGGAAGGTGACGAACACCGGATCACCCACCCGGCAGAACCACTTTCCCTGCCGGATGTGGCGGTAGTACTCGCCGAGCTCGCCCCAGTCGTCGGCGGGCAACGACGGCGCCGGGGGGAAGGACTGTGGCTCGGCCGAGTAGCTCACATCTTTGTCGACGGCGTAGTGGGCTGCGACGCGTTGCAGCAGGTCATGGTCCATGGGCTCCTCCTTTGACAGGGTCGGGGCTCCAGTCTGCTCCCACCGCCGTCAAGCGGCATCCTGCGCCGTCTTCACGGTTTCGCCCTGTTTCACCTGTGTTGGCGCGGGTTCGCCTGTCTTGATGCCGATTCGCCTGCCATTTCAGCGGCTCGCCTGTCTTGTTTGACAGGCGAATTGAAAGAAGGCAGGCGTTTCCAACTCAAGGCAGGCGAATCAGCGTACTGAGGAGGCCGACGGGAGGGAGCGAGGGGCAGGAGGGGGTGACTGGAGGATGGGGTGGTCACGAATCGCCGCTTTCCTTCGATGGGATCGCGATGTCAACGCTGCCATGGAAGCAGAACGGCGATTCGTGACCGTGTTTCGCCTGTTTTGTTTCGGTTTGCCCGCCCTGGCCCGGGAGGTCCATTCAGGCAGCAGCGAAGCACCTGTGCAGATCCACTTTGACCGCTTGCCTGAACACTCCTCCCACTCAACCAGTAGTAGTTCAGACGCTTCAAGGTGTTGTTCACGCCCTTCTTCTCCGCTGCTCACACCGGACCGCGTGCGTCAGCGCGCTGTCCGTGTCGAGACTCCTGGCACACGGTGCTGGAACTCGAGTTGAGTGGGAATCCCACGGGGTCTCGACACGGGTCCTCCGCAGGCTCCGGCCCCGGCTCGACCAGCGGCGAGGAGGGCGACGCCGACACCCAAAAAAGCAGCCGCCTGAGCCCCATGAATTACGCCGTGTGTAAGAGGGCGCGCGGATAGGCGAAATCTACTGCGGCCGCCCCGGTGACCCCCTGGCAGCGTTGTCCTCCTCGAACGCACCATCCAGTGCGCTCCTCGTCGTCCGCCTTGCCCAGAGGCCACCGTGACGACCCTCGTCACGATCCCCCTATCCGCGCACCCTCTAACTCACGCCGTTGTCCACGGCGTAGTGGGGCGACGAAGCATTGCAGCAGGTGCTGGCCCATGGATTCCTCCTTCGACGATGTCGGGGGGCTCCAGTCTGGCCGAAGAATCTCACAGCTCCGTCCTGTGCCACCTCAGTCACTACGCCACAACGGCCCACAGTCCCTCTCCCAATTGGCTGGTGCTCCCGTATGTGTGACGGGGACCACCCGATTCCCCGGGAAGGATTTCAGCACCGCTGGGAGCAACCGGGGGTTGCCAACCTCCAGTTTTCCCATCAAGTACTGAATCAACGTGAGCTGACCGAAGGTCCTGTCCCACGAGGTGCGCACCGCGTCGAGATCCGCTCGCTCCTGACCTGAAGGCGGCGGTAGTTTGGGGGTGATGGCATGAACTCGGTTGAAGAACCGCCCGTGGTGAGCGCAGACGTTGCGTACAAGGTTCAGCGCCTTGAGCCAGCTACCCAGTTGGGGAGCACTCAAGTGGCATGTCTTGGCAACCACGTCTTGTGTGCGTCGCGGGGCAAAACTGTACAACTGGGTGAGGCTCCCCCAGTCGAGCACCTCAACTGCCACCCAAACCGGCAGCCTACTTTCATACCGTTCCACATGGTGCCTGACGAACTCCTCCCGAGAGTGCTCCACCTCAAGCTGGTACCGGTCCAACCACTTGGAGTACTTGTCTCCCACCCGGGCCTGGGGACCAAGCAACGACGGCATGTGATGGATGCACGGGTCGATACGGCCCAACTCATGGCCGATCAGTGCGCGAACGGCCAGCTCGATGGGCGCCAAGGCAGCGAAGGTGGCCGCTCTCAATCGAGCGTCGAACTCATAGAGCTTTACGACATCGCAGAACCGTGTTCCCGGGAAGAACTCATCCAGCCGCTTACCACCCGATAGCTTCCGGAAGGGATACCAGTATCCGCTCAGCCGGTAGTAGTTCAGACGCTTCAGAATCTCAGCTGCTGATTCCCGGTCTCCCATGTCCATGCCACGATCCTCGAGGATCTGCACTTGGTCGGCATACGACTTGTAGGCCTTGACGTCGTTGTCCATGAAACCTTCTGAGAAATGAGGACCGGCCCTGGACCCCTGAGGGGCGGAACCGGTCTTGGTGCCCCCAGTCTACAGCACAGCGTTGCACCATGCCACCGCTCCAGGACCCCAGCACACCCTCACCAGGTCTCGACGCTCGGGCGCTCAGCGCCCTCTGCTCGACCAACGATCGATGATCTCCCGCGCGACCCGGTGGGCCTTCGTCGTGCCCTTGGATGCGGCCAGTGCTGCGATGTTCGGCAGCAGGGCGGCACCCGGCACCTCCGGCAGGTAGGACAGCAGCGTCTCCAGGACCGAGCCCGTCGACGCGGGTCGTCGGGCGGCCCCGGCGAGGGACTCCGCGACGGCGACGAGCAACGGCCACGCCAGGGCCAGCCCACCCGCGTCGGCGATCATCGCGGCCATCGCGGCGACCCGGCTCGGGTTGAGCACCCAGTGCTCGGCGAGCGGCGACGACCACGCCTCGGCCAGGTCCGAAGGCGCGAGGCGGCCCTCGTCCCAAGCCGTCAGCAGGGCGTCCGCGACGGCGTCGGGGCGCGGGATCTGCGAGACCGTCGCCAGCGCCACGAAACAGAGCAGCGGATCGAGATGGGCCGCCACCTGCATCACCGCCAGCAGCGGCTCGCGCGGCGGGGCGCCGTTGTCGACGAGTTGCAGCAGCTGCACGCTCGGGCGCGACGTGGCGAACGGCAGCAGCTGCAGCGTCCACGGCCGCGACAGCCGTTTCGGCTGGTAGGCCTGCGACCACGCCGAACTGACCCCGAGCATCCCGTGCCCCGGGGCGGGCGCCCCCAGGATCTCCAGCTGCGGGCGACTCCCCCGCGCCCATCCGATGACGGGTTTGCGTGCCGCAGGGTGGGTGCGGATCTCCGCCGGGGGCTGGGGTTGCCGCCACACCTCCAGCACCTCCACCAGGCCCCGCTGCCTGCCGAGGATGGGCGAATCGAGGTGGGAGAGGTCGTCCGGCGCCGTCTTCGGGTCGAGCCGCCCGAGCGCCACCGCCACGTCCACCGGCCCCACCGCGACCCCGGCCTCGCGGTGGCGGGCGACGCGTTCCGCGAGCTCCTCCCATCCCAGCAGCATCCGTTCGTGACTGGGTGTCGAGAGCAGGCAGGGGATCTCGCCGAGCCGCCCCAGCGCCTCGGTCAGTCGCAGCGTCGCCAACCGGGCGAGCGCGTCGGGACGCCCCTGGTCGGAGTTGTCCCGGGTGCCGAACAGCTCCGCCACCTCGTCGACGGTGCTGGTCCGGGTGAGGCGGTGCAGCTCCGGCAGGCCGTCGATGTGGGCGACGGCGACGACCGCGGCCAGCCAGCGTTCCAGCCCCACCGGGGTGAGCTGGTCGGGGCCCTGGACGCGGTTGTCCGGGCCTGCCGGCCAGCCGCCACCAACCAGATCGAGGGGGTTCAGAGCCGGGTCGAGGCCCCGCAGCTGGCCCCATGCGCTCCACTCCGGCTCGTCCGGGCGCGTCCAGGCAAGGGCCTCGGCCGGGGTCCCGGCGGGGTCGCGCCAGAGTCCGACGGGGCCGGACTCCTCGACGCCGTCGCCCCAGCGGATCAGGAGGTCGCGGGCGAGGTCCCGGCACGCGGTGTCCTTGTCCTCGGCCAGTGTCCGCACCGCCTCGAGGACCCCGACCGGCACCGCATCCAGCCGCGACAAGGCCTTCAGCACCTTGCGGCGCGGGGTGACGGCACGGCGGGGAAGCACCTCCTGGGCCAGGTGGGCCAGCTCGTCGTCGTCGAGATGACCGAGAAGGTGGTCGACGGCAAGACGCACGACGGCGTCGTCGGCCCCGGGCAGGACCGTCAGGAGTTCCGTGTGCAGGCCGGGCAGCTCGTCGGTGAGGTCGAGCTCCTTCAGCCAGTGGACCACCGAGCGTTGCGCCTCGCTCCGCTCGCCGCGTCGCACCGGCTCCAGCAGGGCCAGGGCCACGTCCCATCGCTGATGGGCCGCGATGACGGCGGGTCCGCTGAACAGTGGCCGCCCGGAGAAGGTTCCCGGCACCCGGGACGCGGCGATGACCCACTGGGCGAGGTTCGGGGCGGCTGGGGTGAGCGAGTTCGCCCAGGCGACCCAGAACCCCGCCGCCGTCGGCAGTGGCAGGTCGAAGCGGGTGATGAGGGCGCAGAGGTCGCCGAGATGGAGGCGGGCGGCCTCGCCCCGGCTGGCGAGATCCACGAACTCGGCCGCGAAGTCCGGGCCCCGGGCGGTGACAGCCGCGAGGAGCTGACCCCGCGGCGGCGGGTACCCCCAGCGGGCGAAGGTGAGGGCCTCTGCCGCCTCCCGGGCGGTGCCGCCGTCCTCGCAGACGAGAATGGCCCCGAGACCCCCCAGCAGATGGCGCCAGGTCGAGTGCCCCGGCGTCGTCGTGACCTGCTTGAGCACCTCACGGGCCCGGACCCGGTCCTCCTCCGGCAGCCGGGCCAGGATTTCGGCGACGGCGTGGTGCCATTGGTTCTCATCCACGCCGCGTGGCCGCAGTCTCCCGAGCCAGGACGGGATGTCGTCGCGCCTGGGCAGCCCGACGGCGTCGGCGAGGTCGTCCAGGAGCGGGCCGCAGAGTTCGACATCGACGGGGCTGGTCGCGGCGATGAGCGACTCGGCCCAGGCCCGCCCCCGCCCTGCCCAGTGGTCGATGAGGGCCCGGCGCGCCTGGTCGTCGGCCAGCAGCTCCGCCACGACCTGCTGGTGGAGGGGTCCCAGCACCAGCGCAGGGTCGTCCTCCAGCACGACGAGCAGTGCCGTGCGCGGGCAGTCGGCGCGGCCACCGTCGCGCCAGAGGTCACGCAGGGCGGTGCGTTCGTCGTCGGCGAGGGCGGCCAGGTCGGCGACGAGCCGGGTTGCGGAGGGTGCCCGCCTGGCCATCCGGCAGAGGCTCTTCACGGTGTGTTGCAACGGTGACCCCTTGGGTTGGGTTTCTGCTGAGACATGACACGTTTCGTTGAGGATACCGACGATGGCCCCTTGTCCTGGCCTGGTCGGATACTCCAGTAACCATATATACTGTCACTCCAACATTATTTATTGGAGGTCCCATGTACAGCATCGAATGGCTCCGCCGCGAGTGCGCCCGGAAGCAGAGCTTCAAGTACCTCTTCTTCTGGGGCCACCAGCCGAGCCCGAGCGGCGAGATCACCGCCAGCTGCCTCAGCCAGTGGTGGTCGTCGCGGTTCGAGATCGACGGCGTCACCTACCGCTCCGCCGAGCAGTGGATGATGGCCAGCAAGGCCCGCCTGTTCGGCGACGACGAGATGCTCCAGCGGATCCTCGACTCCCGCCACCCCGACCAGGCGAAGAAGCTCGGCCGCCAGGTCCGGGGCTTCGACGAGGCCACCTGGCGGGAGCACCGGGTCCGGCTCGTCACCGAGGGCAACGTCGCGAAGTTCTCCCAGGACGAGGCCCTGGGGCGGTTCCTCATCGGAACTGGGAGCCGGGTCCTGGTCGAGGCGAGCCCCCGGGACCGCATCTGGGGCATCGGGATGTCCGCGAAGAACGAGCAGGTCACGAACCCGGAGAACTGGCGCGGCCTCAATCTCCTGGGCTTCGCCCTCATGGCGGCCCGGGACGAGCTGCGGGCCTCCTGATTCCTGTCAGCCCGGGCCGATACCCTCGCCGTTGACGACAACACCGTGCCAGGAGGACCCGGACCATGGATGACGTGGTGAACCTCGCGACGCGAGCCGCATCGAGCGCTGCCCTCGCCGAGACGCTCCAGTCCCTCGATCCCGAGCGGCACGCCGCACTCGAGGAACTGTGGCGCCGCCACCACCGTGACCTGCGCAGGCGGCTCGTCGACGTCGGAGCCCTGAGCCGCCTGGCCATGGTCGCCGCAACCCTTGACGACGAACCGGAGCTGCTGCTCACCGAGCTCGACGGCAAGGTCCTGCGGAGCCTCATCCACGACGATGCCGCCCTCGACCACGTCGCCGTCGCCTGCGCTCGACGCGACCGCGAGTGGTGCGAACGCCTGCTCGACCTCGCCGCCCGGGACGACGCCGTGGCGAGTCAGTTGTGGTCGGTCACGAGCCGCATCGCGACAGCCGCCGGGCTGCCGCAGCCGAGCGGCCTCGGGGCGTGGCTGGGTCGGTTCCGACCACCCCGCTCCGGCAAGGGTCGCGCCCTGTTCCAGCACATCGTCGCCGACCTCGCCGGCCTCACGCCCTCGGAACGGAGGTCGGCAGTGGCCGCACTGAAAAGGGCACTCACCGGCCGGGCGTATGAACGGTGGCGCGAGCCCCTCGACGGCTGGGCCGTCCCGCTCATGCTGGAGATCGGCGGCACCCCCGCCCAGGTCGTCCACACCATGGGGGCGACCTGGTGGGGGAGGCTGGAGGCCCGGGACCACGTCCTGCAGCAGCTGCTGACCCGCGACGGGGCATTCGTCCGGGATGTCGTCGACGCGGCCCTGGCCATGCCCCGAGTCGCCGCGCAGGTGGAGGTGCTCCTCCCCCTCCTCGACTCCCTCGACCTGCCGGTCCCGGACAACCCCGCATACCTGGCGGCCTGGCTGGAGCGCCACGGCGATCCCCGCCCCGGCATCCGCTGGCAGGAGCATCTCCTCGCCGCCTGCCGGGTCCCGGACACCGTCGCACTGCTGCCGGAACCCCAGGAACACATGCGGCCCAACCTGCTCCGGCTTCGCACCGCCGAACCCCTCGCCGAGGACGCCGTCGCCCTGGCCCTCCTCGGCGTCTGGGAGCAGGGCGCCCGCCAGGCCGCGCAGCGCCGGGCCTGGCAGTGGCTGACGGAACTGGATCTCGTCGACGCCCTCCGCGCCCATCCGGGCCGGGTCGTCGATGTCATCGCCCACGCGGAGGGCAGCGTCGCGAAGCATCTCGTCGCGTGGCTGCTGGCCGAGCCTCTCGACGACGATCGGCTCACCGCCCTCTCGCACAGCGTGCTGGCCCGCCCGGAGAAGGGGCTCCGCCGCCAGGTGCTGGGCCTGCTCGATCGCATCGCGTCACCCACCGCGGAGCTCGTCGCCACCGTCACCCCGCTGACCACCGATTCCGACGCGACCACCGCCGGTCTCGCCACGGCGCTGCTGGCCCGATGGGACCAGGCCCCCGCCCCCGTCGAGCAGCTCGGCCTGTGGCGGGAGCCCACCCTGACCCCGCCGAAAGCCCTCGCCGAGTTCGACCCCGCGCATCTCGTCGTCGATCCCCCGACCTGGCTGGAGCTGGCAGCCACCGCCCGTCACCCGTTCGGGTCGGCGGTTGACAAGGAGCGTGCCCTGGCGGCCCTCGTCGCGACGGCGCACACCCGCGGCCTCGACGGCATGGCCGAGTACGTGACAGACACCACCGGAGTCAGCCTGCGCGTCGCCCTGATCCGCCAGTTCGGCATGTGGGAGGCCGCCAAGCGGGCCCGTACGGATCGGCTCGACGGACTGCTCCACCGCCGCACCGGCGACCTGGGGTTGCGCCTCGGGGAGATCCCCTGCGTGCTGTCGGCACCTTCGCACACTGTGCTAGGGCTCTCCTGGCAGGCGCTGGCCGCCCGCGTCGAGGCGTACCGACGATCCGGACAGGCGGCGCTGGCCTCAGATGTGGCCGTGGCGCTCGGACGACTCGACCGCGACCGGATCCCGGACGACCTCTCCCCCTTCCTGCTTCCCATCGACGGTTGTCAGGCCACGCTCGACGAGGTGCTGGCGGCTTGGCGTGACCACCCGCCGACACCCCTGGCGGTCACATTGCTCCCTCCCCCCTCGCGGCCGCTGAGCGGCTGGGGAACCGCGACGCGCGCCACCCTTGAGATCTCCGGGGACGAGCCGGGCGGTTTCGACCTGCTCGGCATCGTCTCGCCGTGGAACGCGCAATTCCGCCCCAACGAGTACACGGCCGTCTGGGAACGGGCGCTGCTGCCGCGCTTCGCGTCCCGCGGGGCTGCGGCCCTCCTGCGCGAGCTGGAAGGGGTCGACGCGCCCCCGGTCGCGGCCCAGTTCGCGGCCCTCGCCGAGGCCGCGACCCCCTTCGACCCCCTCACGACGTTCACGGCGCTGGTGTTCGCCAACGACGTGGCCGCGAAGGAGCGGGAACCCTTGGCCACGGCTCTTCTGGACGCCTGGGACGACGGCCGCCTGAGGGCCGAGGACCTCGCCACCGCGTGGGCGTCCCCGTGGCGGCGAGGCTGGCCCATCTCGGCGGCGAAGCTGACGACACTGTGCCGGATGGTCGCGGAGGCCGCTGGGCTGGCCCTGGTGTGGCCGCTGCTGACGCGGATGGCCGAGGAACTCGCCGCTGAGTCCCCGGTTCCCGCCAGCGCGTCGGCCACTCTCGAAGCGGTGCTGGCCCTCCTGCCGGAGGTGCCCGGCCCGGTCCGGTTGCCCGCGGTCGCCGCACTGGCGGCACGCAAGGGCTCTTCGAAGGCCGTCAGGGTCGCCCGGCAGATCGTCGCAGCCACATGACGATTCAAGATTGGACAAGCATTTTTGACGGAAAGGCTGACACGGTGACGAAGGTGCCGTTACCATCGTCATGACGGCGTGTAGCTCATCGGAAGAGCGCCGGGCTCGGACCCGGAGGAGCGGGATCAACACCTGCCACGCCGGCTGAGCGACGGGCAGTCGTGGCGTGTCAGGGGACGGCACTCCCGACTGCCCGTTGTCGTGTCGTCAGGACGACGATTCCGCCTCCGCGGCGCTGCTGGGGCTGGCCGGTTCGCTGCCGCTCCCTGTCGGCGCGGAGGGCTCGGACTCGGTCGGTGCCGTCGTCGAACGCGAGGGGCTCGGGGTCGACGGGCTGGGCGAGGGGACCGTGCTGCTCTCGGCCGGGCTGCTCGGCGGAGTGGACGTGGTCACCGGGGCGCTGGGTGTGGTCCGGGTCGGGGCGGGGGCGGTCGAGGAGGGCGCGCTGCTCGTCGTCGGGGTACCCGGCGCGGGTGCGGTCGTCGGGGTGCCGCTCGGCGCCGTGGTGGTACCGGCGGGCTGCGACGGGGATCCGGGGATCGGCACGCTGCTGGGCGCGGCGGCGAAGGAGGCGTCGACGGCCGGGGTGCCGTTCAGCCACGCCTCGGGGTTCTGGAACTGCCCGTCGACGATGACCTCGAAGTGGAGGTGGCAGCCGGTGGAGTAGCCGGTGGAGCCGACCCGGCCCACGCCCTGGTGGGTGGTGACCTCCTGGCCGACGGTGACCGCGATGCTGGAGAGGTGGTTGTAGGTGGTCACGACGTGGTGGCCGGCGATGCGGCCGTGGTCGATGCGTACCTGCACCCCGTTGCCCCCGGCCCACCCGGTCCGGGTGACCCTGCCCGGCGCGGCAGCGCCGACGGGGGCACCGCAGGGGGCGCCGAAGTCCAGGCCGGAGTGGAGCTTGTGGTAGCCGAGGACGGGGTGCAGACGCATGCCGAATCGGGATGTGATCGGGCCACGCACCGGCTGGGACAACAGCCGTCCGGTGTCCGCGTCGATGGTTCCGATGCTCTCGGTGGCGATGGCGCTCGGGCTGGTGAGGACGGTGGTGTCCTCGCCGGGTGCCTGCGGGTCGGGGGCGAGGGGGAGCGGATCCCCGGCCTCGGTCATCGGGAGGGCGCCCAACCGCAGGATCGACCCGTCGCCGAGGCCGCGGCTGGTGCGGGCGTCGGGGTCGCGCGGCTCCCAGCTGTGCGCGACGGAGGGGGTCTGCTGCGGGATGGCGCGCAGCTCGGGCTCGGTGGTCATCAGGGCGAGGCTCATCGCCCCACCGACGAACACCACGGCGGAGACGGCCGCGACGAGCGGCCGGAACTGCTTCAGCACAAGACCCCCACTTCTTGCGTCATCCGAAAGTTTGACAAGTCTAACGCACGGAGGGGTC
The DNA here is from genome assembly GCF_003932785.1 of Arachnia propionica. Lineage (GTDB taxonomy): Bacteria > Actinomycetota > Actinomycetes > Propionibacteriales > Propionibacteriaceae > Arachnia > Arachnia propionica_B. The sequence continues at coordinate 19,755 of NZ_RQYT01000044.1, forward strand.
ATCGGGGCCAGTTCCTGAACATTTCCAACGACCACCCCTATTTACCCAACGATTTCCTAGTGTTATTGTTGGTCGTGCGGGGGGCCCGGGGTCACAGGGAAGCCACGGGCCCCCCCGCGCCACATCTCCCCCGGCAGAGAGGCTGGGTAAACTTCGCCCGTGCCTGACCTGACCCAAGCCCAGCGGAACGCCGTCGCCGAGTTGCTGCGCAGCTCTGGCGTGATCGGCGAACTCGGCCGCCACTTCGAGGCCGCCGGTCACCAGCTGTACCTCGTCGGCGGCTCGGTGCGCGACGCCCTCCTCGGCCGCCTCGGCAGCGACCTCGACTTCACCACCTCCGCCCGCCCCGACGACACCCACGCCATCCTCAAGCAGTTCACCCCGACGACGTGGGACATCGGGAAGGACTTCGGCACCATCGGGGCCCTCAAGCGCGACGGCGACACCGAGTGGCAGATCGAGGTCACCACGTTCCGCGCCGACGCGTACGAGCCGGATTCCCGCAAACCCGTCGTCGCCCTGGGGGATTCCATCGAGGAGGACCTCGTCCGCCGTGACTTTACCGTCAACGCCATGGCCGTCGACGTCATCCGCGGCCGATTCGTCGATCCGTGGGGCGGCCTCGACCACCTGGCCGACGGCGTACTGCGCACCCCCGCCGCCCCCGAGGTGAGCTTCGGCGACGATCCGCTCCGGATGATGCGGGCCGCGCGGTTCGCCTCCAGGCTCGGATTCAGCGTCGCCCCGGAGGTCGTGGCGGCGATGAAGGCAATGGCAGGTCGCATCGAGATCGTCTCGGCGGAGCGGGTGCAGGCGGAACTCACGGGGCTGCTCCTGACCGATTCGCCCCGGGAGGGCCTGGACCTGCTGGTGCGCACCGGCATCGCGGACCACATCCTGCCGGAGCTGCCCGCGATGCGGCTGGAACGCGACGAGCACATGCGCCACAAGGACGTCTACGAGCACTCGCTGACGGTGCTGGACCAGGCCATCGAGCTGGAGAAGGCCCGCGGCCACGAGCCGGACATCGTCAACCGGTTGGCGGCGCTGCTGCACGACATCGGCAAACCGGCGACCCGTCGTTTCGAGGGCGGGAAGGTCACCTTCCACCATCACGACGTCGTCGGGGCGAAGATGGCGAAGAAGCGGCTGAAGGAGCTGAAGTTCCCCTCCGCCACGGTCAAGTCGGTGACGCGGCTCGTCGAGCTGCACCTGCGGTTCCACGGGTACGGAGACGGCGGCTGGACCGACTCGGCGGTGCGCCGCTACGTGCGCGACGCAGGCGAGGAGCTGGAGCGCCTGCACATCCTCACCCGCGCGGACTGCACGACCCGGAACCGCAACAAGGCGACGCGGCTGCGTCGCGCCTACGAGGAACTCGAGTGGCGCATCGACGAGTTGGCGGCCCAGGAGGAGCTCAAGGCGCTCCGGCCGCACCTCGACGGGGCGCAGATCATGGAGGTCCTGGGGATTGGCCCGGGCCCGACGGTGGGGAAGGCGTACAAGTTCCTGCTGGAGCACCGGACCGAGCACGGCCCGATCCCGGAGGACGAGGCGAAGGCGCTGCTCCTGAAGTGGTGGGAGACGGAGAACTGACCAAAGGAACGACCCACCCGCCGAACATCGGCTCCCCGTTTCCCTCCCTGACCAGCGCGAACATCGGCACAGTTGTGCCATGACAATCCGCAGCGGCCCCGAACTGACCGTCACCTGGCGCTGGGTCCGCCCCCTGCTGTGGGGCGCCCACACGGCGCTGTGGACCTCGGCCATCACCATGGTCGCGCTGTCCTTGACCTCATCCTCGGGAGAGGTCGCCCGGACCGTCATGATCACCCTGTGGGCGTGGCTCGTCGTCGCCGCAGTGCCCGCGGCCGTGCTGCTGTTCCTCGAGTGGCGGACCATCCTCACCGGCTCCTCGCGACGAGCCATCATGCTGCTCGCGGGTGTGGCACCCCTCATCCGCTGCGATGTGGTGATCGACTGGGTCAGGAACACTCCGGCCGTCGGCGACTCCCCGCTTCTCCTCGCCGCACCGGCCGCCCCCGTCCGGATCAGCATCGCCGTGGGGTGCCTGGCGGCGTCCTCCCTTGTCCTGGCCACGATCTCCCTTCTCCGGGAACGCGGCTGGGCCCCGGTCCCTCCCCGCCCCTCCGCGATGCGAGTGGTCGCGGCCGTGCTGAGCGGGGTCCTGATCGTCGGCTACGGCGTCACCCAGGCCCACGACCTCGTCAGAGAGGCACTGACCCCGGTCAGGATCACCACCGCACCGGCCCCGGACACCCTGCCGCCGATGACCCCGACCCGCGACTTCTCCCAGCTCACCGGGGAGCCCGCGTGGGTGTTCCGTGCCCCGGACCTCAGGCGCCCCTACGAGGTGCACGTCGGCGCCCGGGGCCCCATCGTCGCCGACGAGGACACCGTCATCGGGCTCGACGGCGCCACCGGTCGGCGGCTGTGGAGCTTCGAACGCAAGGAAGCGCACCTCGTCACACTGAGGAACAACCTCAAGAACAAGTCCCGGGTCCTGGTCTCCCCCGACGGCAGGTCGGTGGTCGTCCAGACCTGTTTCACGACGACCAGCACGCAGTGGCGGCCCGACGCCGAGTCCATGCCGATGCTCACCGTCATCGACGCCGTGACCGGGAACCCACGATTCACCCTCACCTCGGACGACCTGCCCAAGGAACTGCATCTCACATGCCACCTGGAACCGGTCGTGCTGACGGATCACGTCCTGGTGATCTGGACCCACGCCTACGACCTCGTCACGGGGACCAAACGGTGGGAGCTTCCCGAGGAGAATCCCCCCATCGAAGGACCCCAGGGCTCCAGCCATGTGATCGTCCTGAGCTCGCCGGCGGGTCCGCGACAGAGGAACTGCCCAGCGTGTGACGACAGCCCGGTCACGGTCCTCTCCGACGAGGACCTGAGTCAGACACAGCGGATCGTCCCCATCAAGTCCCTTGCCTCCGAGGAGGACATCATCAGGGGCTGGCTCCTCACCCATGACGCCGCCACGAACAGCGCCGTGTGGCTGAACGTCGACACCCTGCAGCGCATCCCCATCGGACAGGAGGAAGGGGAATCCGGAAGCGGAATCTGGCGCGCTCCGGACACCGCGCTCGTGGAGGCGAGCGAGGCCAAGGTGCTACCCGACGGCTCCGAGAGGAGGGTCTACCACGTCCTCGACCCCTGGACGGGGGAGGCGGGCACCGTCACCGCCCCACACCGGGGCACGATCTTCGGTCCCGTCGGTGTCGGGGTGTGGTTCGACGTCGAGGACGACGGCAGCCGCCTCCGGCTGCTCGACCCGGACGGGTCCCTCATCGGCACCCCCTTCACACCCGCCGCTCCACCCGGGGTTGACTGGAAGGTCCAGGACTACAGCCGCACCCACCACGGTCTGGTGGTGGGCTTCTCCTGGCCGCGACGGGGCGACATCGAGACCACCGCAGCCATCGCCATGTACCGCTGACCACGACCAGCGAAACTGCCATTTCCGCTCAGCGAAACTACCGTTTTTGTCCAGCGAAACTACTGTTTCTGTCCAGCGAAACTACCGTCATCGTAGACTCGGGGCATGGAGATCATCCCTCGACACATCCTCGGACACGGGCGGGAACTGCTGGCGAACTTCCCCGTCGTCGTGATCCAGGGTGCTCGTCAGGTGGGCAAGAGCACCCTGGCCAACCTCCTCGTCGAAAAAGGCCCGGGCATTCAGGTCACCCTCGACGACACGGCCACCCTGGCCGCGTTGCGTCATGACCCCGACACCTTTCTGACCCAAGCAGGCGACGGCACGCTTGTCATCGACGAGGCACAACTGGACCCCGAACTCCCCAGGGCCATCAAGAAACTGGTTGACCGGGATCGTCGTCCCGGCCGGTTCCTGCTCACCGGCTCCGCCAACCTCCTCCGCACCCGATCCGCCACCGATTCCTTGGCGGGCCGGGCCGTCACCCTGAGGCTCCGTGGCCTCAGCCAGGGTGAGATCCACCACCAGCACGATGACTTCGTCACCGCTCTCCTCGAGTCATCCGCGCCGGCATCCATCACCACGGAACTCACACGCCTCGACTACATCCAAGCGCTGTCCACCGGCGGATTCCCGGAGATGCAGCGTCGGCTCAACACGCGTATGACCCGGGCTTGGCTCAGCTCCTACCTGGAGCGCATCCTCGACAGGGATGCGCCTCTCGTCTCACGGGGGTCGGCAACGGAGCGTCTGGCCACTCTGACCCGGCTGCTCGCCGCCGCCCAAGGCGAGGAGCTGGTCAAGGCCCGCCTCGCCGAGCAGGCTTCCATCCCCCAGGGCACGATCACCGGATACCTCGACGCGCTGGAGGCCATCTTTCTCACCGAGAAGCTGAAGCCCTGGACCGCCAACCTCACCACGCGGGAGATCGGGAGACCCAAGATCAGCATCAGCGATCCCGCGCTGGCCCTCCGGCTGGCGGAAACCCCACCCAGCCAACTCGCCTCCCTGAGATCGGAGGTCTTCGGACATCACCTCGAGGCCTTCGTGGTCTCCGAACTACTGAAACAGCAGGGCTGGAGCGAGACCGAGTTCACCCTCAGCCACTTCCGCGACCGCAACGGCCTCGAGGTGGACATCGTGATCGAGCTCGCCGACGGCAGCGTCATCGCCGTCGAGGTGAAGGCGTCGGCGTCCCACCGTCCCGATCACTTCCGCAACCTGCTCAAACTGGAGGAACTGCTGGGGGCTCGGTTCCGCCGCGGCGTCGTCCTCAACACCGCGCCCGGTGGTTTCCAGTTCAGTCGCACCTGCGTCGCGCTACCCGTCGCCGCACTGTGGGAGCTGACCTGAGGACATCGTTCAGGCGAATCCGCCCGCGAGGCGGACCGTCGCGTCGACGAAGTCCCCCAGCCCCGGCTCCTCGACCGGGAAGTGGCCGCAGCCGCGGAGCATCACCACCGAGCTCGGGGCTCTCAGCCGCCGCACCACTCGCATGCTCAACTCGACCGGCGTCCACCGGTCCCGTCCAGGATGGAGCAGCACGACGGGGACGTCCACCCGCTCCGGCCCGACGTGCCGGTACCGCAGGTAGGAGGCGAGGAAACCGAGCGGGACCCGGGCCCCTCCTCCCCGGGGATCGACGGTGCAGAGCCTCGTCAGCCCGGGGTCGTGGCTCATCCGGCCGAGGTTGGCGACCCAGCTCATCGGGATCATCGTCGTCGCAAGTCTGCCCCGGGCCAGCCACGACAACGGCCCGCCCAGGACCCCGAGCGGCCCGAAACGGGTGAGCCGGGCGCGAACCCGGACGTCCCGCGGGTCGACGAGGCAGGTCGCGGCAACGGCGGACACCTCGGGACGGTGAGCTGCGACCTCCAGCGCCACCATGCCCCCGATGCTGGCACCGAGCAGGACCAGGGGTCGGCCGTCGTGCTCGGCCTCGACGAGGTCACCGACCAGCCGGATCCAGTGGTCGTATCGCACCCGCTTCGGATGGGGGCTGATGGTTCGTCCGTAGAGCGGCAGGTCGACGGCGGTGACGTCGAGGCCCTGATCCGCCAGCAGCGCGGCGAGCGGCCACAGGGCCCCGCTGTGCCCACCGGCGCCGTGGATGAGGAGCACCCTCGGCGCCCCCTCCCGACGGGCCCGGGCGAGGTGCACCCGGTGCCCCTGCCAGGACCACCAGTCCTCCTCCGGCCCCCTCCCCGCGACCTCCCGTCGCGCAGGCGGCAGGAAGGCGACGTACGGGTTGCTGTCCATGACGCTGACTGTAACCGAATCCACCACCTTGACCTCCCTCCTGCAGGCCACGTGTAACCAGCACCCAGCTCAGTGACAGAAGTCACGACACAGGGCATGACATCTCACCGAAAAGATCCGGAATCCTGCCGGGGATGCCGCATTCCAGCCGGGACACCTGCCAGATTGGGTACCACTCGATCAGACAGGAGACCTGATGGATGCATCCGATGTCGACGCAGCACTGTCAGCGCATCTGACCAGGCAGTCACGGAAGTGGCGGCCACAGGTCGCCGTTCGCGCACCCGGCCTGGGCATGGACCACCACTACGGACCGGCGGACCTGCCATGCCATTCGGCGAGCACCGGAAAACTGGCGACCACGGCACTGGTCATGCAGCTCGTCGAGCAGGGAGAGCTGCGCCTCGGCACCCCCGTCGTCTCGATCCTCGAGCCGGATCGGTTGCAAGGAATCTTCCGGGACGACCGACGCGATGAGGTCACCGTCGAGCAGCTGCTGACCCACACCTCCGGAGCGAACGACTACCTCAACGGCCCCACGACCGGCCCGACGATCGCTGAGCTCGCCACGTCTGAGCGTGATCGACGGTGGCACCCCGAGGATCTGCTCGACCATGCCCGGAACAACCAGCGGCCCATCGACGCCCCGGGCGAGAGGTTCTTCTACAGCGACAACGGTTTCATCGTGCTGGGGCTCATCCTCGAAGCCGTCACCGCCACTCCGTTCTCCCGCCTCATCCATGACCGGATCCTCGACCCGCTGGGCATGACCCGCAGCTTCATGCCGAGACGAACGACACCTGCCTTCGGCAGCGACCGGATCGCCCCGTTGCACCTCGGCAGGGTGCGCGTCGACGACGCGGAGTCCCTGACCATCGACTGGGCTGGTGGCGGGCTGGCCGCCACCCCGTCGGACCATCTGACCCTCATCAATGCGCTGCACACGGGCCGTCTCATCAGCCCGGAGTCGTGGGCGTGGATGACCAGAGCGCGACACCGGTACCGCAGCGGCCTGTACTACGGGGCCGGGGCGATGGAGGTGCGGATCGAGGGACTGGCACCGTGGCTGCGGGGCTGGCCACGTCCCGTCGGGCACCTCGGGATCACCGCCGCGCACCTGTGGCACGTGCCGGAACTCGACGCGGAGATCGTCATCAACTTCAGCGATTCCAGGGCGATGCGCGCCAGTTTCATCACCCTCATCGAGATCATCAGGCTGCTGCGCAGGCTCCGCTGACACCACCCATATCGCCATTGGGAAGGGCTTTTCCTGAGGATCCGGCGTGCCTGACGGAGCTGCCGAATAGAGTGGAAACGTGGATGCACCCAGGAACACCCCGAACTCGACGTACCGGCTGCAGCTGACCGCCGACTTCACGTTCAACGACGCCGTCGTCCAGCTGCCCTACCTGAAGGACCTGGGCATCACCCACCTGTTCTGCTCCCCCATCCTCCAGGCCGCCCCCGGCTCCACC
>NZ_RQYT01000045.1 GCF_003932785.1 Arachnia propionica
GTCTTCGGAACATGTCTCCTCCCGGGCCCCAGTCTGTCCCACACCCCAAAACGGGGTTTCTCCCATTCTTCGACCTCAAGGCACCCTCGGAAGCCAAGGAATGGCAGAAAACCCCGTGAGAGCACCCGGCTCGACTGAGGGGGGCAGAGGAGTCGAGCCGGGTGCAGCCTTGGGTCAGACCTGTGACAGCAGGCCGGAGCGAAGGTCGTCGAAGCCCGCGACCCAGGCGTCGACGACGCGGTCCTCGAAGCCCGGCGGGATGGGGGCGTCGAAGGCGCCGAGGGACTCCTGATGGGCGATGTGGTCGCGGGCCGCGTCGACCAGCGAGTGCTCCCAACGGAAATCCGGGAACTCCTCCCGGAACCGATCCACCGCGAAGTAGAGGTGGTGGCTCGTCAGGTCACGCAGCAGGCTCTGCTCCACCTCGGGACGCTCCAGCGCATACAACACATCCGTGGGGATGTGGACGATCGAAGGCTCCACCCCAACGGCCTCACCGAACACCCGCAGGTACTCGTCATAGGTGACGGTACCGTTGTGGGCACAGTTGTAGGCCAGCTCCCTCGGCTCCACCTCGCACAGCCTGGCGACCATGAGCCCGGTGTTGCGGGCCGCCCCTGCGTCGATGAGCGTCGTGCCGTCGCCCGGGGAGAACACCGGCCGCCCCTGCCGCAGCCTGGCGACGAGGCCCGTCGCCTTGAGACTGAACGCCGTCAACGCGAAGGACTTGCCCATCGAGTAGCCGGGCCGCACGATCGTCAACCGGGTGCCGGTTTCCTCGCAGGCCCGCTGGTACAACTCCTCGATGGCCTTCTTCGACGCCGCGTACTCGCTCGTCGGCGGCCGCCACGGGTCCTGCTCCCGCATCGGCAACCTGCTCAGCGGGTAGCCGTACACGTCCGCGGTGCTGATGAAGACCAACCGAGCCACCGGGTGCGCGGTCAGCGCCCGGGTCACCGTCTCCGCCTGCTCCGTGGTGAAGCAGGTGCAGTCCACCACGAGATCCGGCCGGAACGACGTCAGCGCGTGGGTCAGCGTCGCCTCGTCGTCCCGGTCACCGAGGAAGAGCTGAACGTCGAGGCCGAGCAGCCCACCCTCGCTGCGTTTGAGGACGGCCACCTCCCAGCCGCCGCCGAGCAGCCGCTCGATGGTGGATTCGGAGATGTTCCCGGGGCCACCCAGGAACAGTGCGCGACTCACGGCGCCTCGAATCGGTGGGTGCGGGCGACGTCGGCGTACCACAGGGCGCTGGCCTTCGGGGTGCGCTTGAGCGTGTCGTAGTCCACCCTCACGATCCCGAACCGCTCCGTGTAACCCATCGCCCACTCGAAGTTGTCGAGGAAGGACCACACCAGGTAGCCGCGCACGTCAGCGCCGTTCTCGCGCGCCTGGTGCAGGGCGACGAGGTGGTCTCGGATGTAGGCGAGCCGGTCGTTGGTGTCATCGACGTAGCCGTTCTCGTCAGGGACGTCCCGGTAGGCGGCACCGTTCTCCGTCACGACGATCGGGATCCCGGCCGGGCCCGTGTAGTCGTTGTGGATGCGTTCCAGCATGAGGCGGAAGTCCTCGGCCAGGACCTCCCAACCCATCGAGGTCTGCGGCAGGTCGCGGAGCTTGGGCTGCACCGTCTCGCTGCCCACCATCGGCGACGAGTGCTCGTAGCCGTGTTCATCGACGGTGACCTCACGGACCGCGCCCGGCGCCGCACCGGCGTGGACCGACCCGTTGTAGAAGTTGACGCCGAGCACGTCGATCGGCTGGTGGATGATCTCGAGATCCTCCGGCGTCGCCAGCTCCCTCAGCCCGGCCTCAGCCATGTCGTCGAGCACGTCCTCGGGGTAGGCCCCCTTGAAGATCGGGTCGAGGAAGAAGCGCATGAAACCGCCATCGACGCGACGCGCGGCGTCCACGTCGGCCGGGTTGTCCGGGTCGTGCGGGTGCGAGTAGGTGGTGTTGACGGTGATGCCGACCTGGAAATCGCCCGCGGCGCGCAGCGCCTTGACACCCAGGCCGTGCGCGAGCAGCAGGTGATGAGCGGCCTCGACGGCGGCGCGGGGCTCGACACGGCCCGGCGCGTGCACGCCACCCGCGTATGACAGGAACGACGCGCACCAGGCCTCGTTGAGGGTGGTGAAGGTGTCAACGCGGTCACCGAGGGCCTCCGCCATGACGGCCGCGAAGTCGGCGAACCGGTGGGCGGTGTCACGGTTGGTCCAGCCGCCCTGCTCCTCCAGGGCCTCGGGGGTCTCCCAGTGGAACAGGGTGACCCACGGCTTGATCCCGGCCGCGAGCAGCTCATCGACGAGCCGCGAGTAGAAATCGATGCCCTTCGGGTTGACGATCACCCCGTCGGGGCAGACCCTCGACCAGGAGGTGGAGAAACGGTAGGCGTTGAGCCCGAGCTCCTTCATGAGGGCGACGTCCTCGGGCATCCGGTTGTAGTGGTCGCAGGCCACCAGACCGTTGCTGCCGTCGAGGATGCGGCCCGGCTGGTCGCAGAACGCGTCCCACACCGAGCGGCCGCGCCCGTCGACGTCGCCACCCTCGATCTGGAAGGCCGCGGTGGCGGCTCCGAAGAGGAAATCCTTGGGGAATTCGTAGGTGGTCATCCCTTGACAGCTCCTTGCATGACGCCGGCGACGAGCTGCCGCCCGGCGAAGACGAACAGGATCATGAGCGGAATGGTCGTGATGAGGACCCCCGTCATGACCAGCGAGTAATCGGTGAAGTAGCGGCCCTGCAGCAGGGTCAGGGCGACGGGCAAGGTCGGGTTCTTCGAACCAAGGACGATGAAGGGCCAGAAGAAGCTGGTCCAGGAGCCCACGAAGGTGAACATGCCGAGCATCGACATCGCGGGGCGCGCGGCGGGCAGGGCCACGTGCCAGAAGGTGCGGATCATGGAGCAACCGTCGACGCGGGCGGCCTCCACGAGCTCATAGGGCAGGGCACCGCGCAGGTACTGGGTCATCCAGAACACCCCGAAGGCCGAGGCCAGGCCGGGCACGATGACGGCCTGCAGCTCACCGACCCAGCCCAGCTGGGCCATGATCATGAACAGCGGCACCACGCCGAGCTGGGCGGGAACGGCCATGGTGGCGATGATGAAGACCAGCATCCCGTTGCTGCCCCTGAAGCGCAGCTTGGAGAAGGCGAAGCCGGCCAGGGTGGAGGTGAGCATCACCGAGACGGCCGTGATCACCGCGACGATGACGGAGTTCCAGGTTGCCTGCCAGATCTTGATGTCGGATTCGAAGACCCGCTGCAGGTTCACCAGCAGTTCTCCACCGGGAAGCACGGAGGGAAGCGATTTCTGGGCCACCTCGGCACCGGTGTGGGAGGCCAGGATGAGGGAGTAGTAGAGCGGCGCGAAGCAGGCGGCCACCACGATGGCGAGGAAGAGATAGGTGAAGACGCCGGGGCGACGATCCGCCCCGAAGGAACTACCCCGTGACTTGGGCACCTCGCCGTTGCGGATGGCGCGACGGCGGGCGGCCCGTGCCGCTCCCTTGCCGGCGAACTGTTCGATGGCCGGGGCCGACATCTGATGGCGACTCATGCGGACACCTCCTTGCGCGACTTCCTGCGTCGCTTGTGCTGGGGATTCTCATCCGAGGAGATCAACCGGACGATGAGATAATTGACAGCGGCCAGGGCGATGACGATGAGGAACAGCAGCCAGGCGATGGCCGCGGCCCGCCCGAAGTCACGCGTGGCTCCCCAGCCCATGTCGTGGAGGTACATGGTCAGCGTCATCCATTGTTGGTCCGACCCGCCCCGACCGCTGGAATCGAAGGTCTTGGGCTCGTCAAAGATCTGCAATCCACCGATGGTGGAGGTGAGCACCATGAAGATCAGGGTGGGGCGGATCATCGGGATGGTGACGAAGAAGAAGCGTCTGACCCGACTCGCGCCGTCGATGATGGCGGCCTCGTAGAGGTCGCGGGGAATGGCCTGCATGGCGGCCAGGATGATGAGGGTGTTGTACCCGGTCCAGCGGAAGTTGACCATCGTGGCGATGGCGAAGTGCGCCGCCAGCGGGTCGACGTGCCAGCCGATGGGGTTCTGTCCGAGGGCGGCAATCAGGGCGTTGGCCAGACCGCTCTGGTCGGCGAACAGCTTGCCGAAGATGAGCGAGACCGCGACGGGGGTGACGACATAGGGCATGAGCACACCCAGCCGCCAGAAGGTCTTGGCGCGCAGGTTGGCATCCAGCGCCGCGGCGATGAGCACCGCGGCGATGAGCTGGGGGATCGACGACAGGACGAAGATGGAGAAGGTGTTTCCGAGGGACTTCCAGAAGTTGGGTTGCCCCAGTACGGAGGAGAAGTTCTCGAACCCGACAAACCCCTGATTTCCCTTGATGAGATGCCATTCATGGACAGAGATGAAGGCGGTGTAGAGCATCGGGAACAGCCCCGTCAGCCCGAAGATGATGAAGAACGGGGCCACGTAGAGGTAGGGACTCACCTTCATGTCGATGCGGTTGAGTCGCTCGCTGCCGGTCATGCGCGGCTCCGGGGCTGGGGGCGGTGTCACTGCCTCCGATTGCTCCTTGGATGTCACTGTCATGTCATTCCCCTTGCTGAGGGCACCCCGGGCGGGGTGCCCTCAGCGGTTTTGGTGGACGATGGTCACTTGACTTCGTTCTTGTACTGATCCAGAGCCTGCTGCCAGGAGTCCTCAGCACTGGCGGCACCGGTGTCGACGCGACCCAGTGCGTCGCCGACGATGCCGCGGATCTGGGCGTATCGCTTACCGGTGAAGGGCTGGACGGTGATCTTGGCAGCCATCTCACCGTAGATCTTGCCGACCGGGGCGTCATTGAAGAACTCACTCTTGGCGTCAGCGATCTCAGGGGACTCAACGGCCTTCACCTGGCTCGGGAAGGTGTCCTTCACCTTGTAGGCCTTGAGCTGCTGCTCGGGTGCGGTCAGCCAATCGGCGAGCTTCTTGGCCTCCTCCTGGTGCTTCGACTGGGTGGGGACCATCAGGTAGGAACCACCGGAGTTGCTGGGGCCACCGGGGAAGACCGGAGCGATGTCCCAGCCCTTGACGCCCGCAGCCTGATCCTTGATGACACCGGCCATCCAGCTCGGGCACATCGTGGTGGCGAACTTCGCCGGCCCCTGGAAGGCAGCGGTCCAGTCCTCTTCCCAGGCGACGAGGTGGGCCGACTGGTCCATGTTGGCGGTGATGAGGTCATAGACCTTCTTGATCTCGGCGTTCTGGTCCAGCGGGATGGGGGTGTCGTCGCTGTTCTCGAACGCGTTCGGCATCTGCGAGATCATGCCCTGGAAGACCACGGAGCTGGAGTCGAACCACGCAACATCGGGCTTCTTGGCCTTGAACTCGGCTCCGACCTTGAAGTAGTTCTCCCAGTCGCCCTCGAGAAGCTTCGCGACCTCTTCGCGGTCGGTCGGCAACCCGGCCTCAGCGAAGACATCCGCGCGGTAGCAGATCGCGTTGGGGGCTGAGTCGGTGCCGTAGCCGAGCAGTTTGCCGTCCGGGGAGGTGGCCTTCTGGGATTTCCAGTCGAACCAACGGTCCTTCACGTCGTCACCGCTGAGGTCAACCCACTGATCCTCGTACTGCACCAGCTCGGGCATCCAGTCACCCTCGACGGCGACGACATCCGCCAACCCTGAACCGGCGGCGATCTTGGTGTTCAGGTCGTCGCGGGCGTTGGTCGCCTGGGCAGTGCGCTGCTCCTCGATCTTGATGTTCGGGTTCTGCTTCATGTACTCCGCGTACAACTCTTCGTACCCGAAGTCGTTGAACAGTGAGATGGTGAGGGTGATCTGTTCGCCGTCGCCACCTCCTTGTTCGGTGCTCTTCGCACCGCTGCCGCAGGCGGTCATCGCCAGCAGCACGCCGGTGGTGGCGGCCAGGGCGACCGCCTTCTTCCTGATTTTCATGGGAACTCCCTTGTTCAGTGGATTGTTTCCGCTGGTTCTTTCTGGTGGGTGATTTCCCGATGGTGTCATCGGGAAATCGTGGTGGATTCACATCGGCGCCAAGGCCGTCGTCCGGGGTTCAGACGTCGGACTGCCACCTCGCGAACTCCTCGATCTTGAGGCACATGTCCTCAACGATCAGGCGCATGTCGATGCTGGTGTAGACCCGCATGGGTCGGGTGCCGTGCATCGGTCGGTAGTCCCCGGATTCCATGATCCGGGGCGTCGGTTTGACGATCCATCGCGACGACGCCGTGTCGGCCTCGTACACGGTCTGGAGGGCCGTGAGGAGGACGAGGGCATTGTCACCGATGTCATACCCCCCAGTGATGGGCTGACCTGCGGCGGCACAGTCGTCGAGCAGTTTCTTGATCTCGCTGTACATGTAGGCGCCGAGCGGGCCGGTCCCGCCGATACGGATGCGCAGCTCTGACTCGGAGATGATGGCGTGGCGGTAGGTGTCGCGGGGCACCTGCCAGATGGTGAGGTCCTGGGCGTCGAAGCAGACCCGGCCGGAGTTGACGTCGATCATGAGGTTGTACTCGATCGGCATCGCCCCGGGCGGCGGGTCGCCGAGGCCGACGTACTCCGGGCCGCCGACCCACACCAGGGTCAGTCGCTTGGCCACCTCGGGCTCCATGAGGATGGCCGAGGCGAGGTCGGTGAGGCCGCCGCCCGCCGCATAGTAGAGCGGCGTCGGATCGTCCCTGAGGGCCTCCTCGATGATGCGACGGGCCGCGGACGAGTCCTGCGGGGTCTGGAGATCCACCAGCGCCTTCTCCGCACCACGCCACACCAGCTCGGTCGACTCGCAGCCCATCCGCGCCAGCAGGTCCAGCGCGATGGCCTCGGCGTCGGTGGCGGTGTGCGGGGAGTCCGTCATGGGGTCGCCCTCACGCAGATGGGAGGCGACGATGCCGACGATGCGGACGCTCGGCGAGAGCATGTGGTGGACGAGCTGGTAGAGGTCGTCCGGGTCACCCGCGAAGTCGTTGTCGACGATGACGCGTGCGGCGGGCGGGCACGGGGGAACGTCGCGCCACGGGGTCTCGCCGTAGCGCCAGCGCTTGGCCTGGGCGATGCCGTGATCGGTACCCGGCGTCGGGACTCTGGTCATGCCACCTCCTCGTTCAGTGTGTGAGAGACAGTACCTGCTTTTTGCTCCAGATGGAAGCGCTCTCACCAACGCACTGCACCACCCACCCCCAGAAGTCATCTGCGCTAGCCAGAGCTTTGTCAGAAGGGTAATCGACCACCCCGCCGGATGCCTCTTCGCGACGGAAAGTGTTACCGAGTCGAGACCTCTGACGACCCGACCCCCGGACGGCCCCTCCGCACCCGCCCGCAGGAGGCGCGATTCAGGGCCGCGGACGGGGCGAGGCTCGGGCCGGACCTCGTCGCGGTCACCCGCGGCATCGCTCATCCCCTTCGGTTCCGCGGTTCGAGTGGGGTTTGTCGCCACCGGATGGCACTCTTGACCCATGCAGATCCTGGTGGTGGACGACGATCAGGCCGTGCGCGACTCCCTCGCCCGGTCCCTGAAGTACTCCGGCGACGAGGTGGTCACGGCCGCCGACGGCGTGGAGGCCCTGGCCAAACTGGCCGGACACAGCTTCGACGCCGTCATCATGGACGTCATGATGCCCCGTCTCGACGGCCTCGAGACCACCCGGATGCTCCGGGAGGGCGGCAACGACGTCCCCATCCTCATCCTCACCGCCCGCGATGCCGTCGGCGACCGTGTCGACGGGCTCGACGCCGGGGCCGACGACTACATGGTCAAGCCGTTCGCCCTCGACGAGTTGCTGGCCCGGCTGCGTGCGCTGACCCGTCGCTCGAAGCAGGCACCCGAGTCCGAGTCGCGTGTGCTGACCTTCCAGGACGTCACCCTCGACCCGCAGCACCGGGAGGTCACCCGGGCCGGGCAGCACATCTCCCTGACCCGCACCGAGTTCGCGCTGTTGCAGGCCTTCATGGAGAATCCGCGCCGGGTGATGGAACGCAACACCCTCCTCAACGAGGTGTGGGGCTTCGAGTTCCCCGCCACCGCGAACTCCCTTGAGGTCTACATCGGGTACCTGCGCCGCAAGACGGAGGCCGGTGGTTTGCCGCGGCTCATCCACACCGTGCGGGGTGTCGGCTACGTCCTGCGCGAAACCGCCCCGTGATCGGGTCCCTCTGGATCCGGCTCCAGCGAGGCGTGTCCCGACTCATCACCGGGCAGTCGTTGCGGTCCCGCCTGGCCTCGCTGACCGGCATCTCAGTCGCCGCCTCCGTGCTGCTCGTCGGGAGCACCGCCTACATCGCCACCCGGGTCTCGCTGCTGGACCAGCTCGACCAGGACATGACCTCCGCGGCCCACGGCGTCGCCTCCCGGATCGCGACGGATGTCGACAACCTCGGCGGGCTGACCGCCGACCTCCTCGGCGCCTCCCGTGAGCTCGTCGCCATCACCTCCGCCACGGGCGGGGCTCGTCAGCTCCCCGGACAGTCGGTGGTGCTCGCCCCTGAGGCCGGCGACGTGGCGCTGGCCCGCATGCAGCGGGAACAGCGTGCCCGATCGTTCATGTCCCCCGACGGCACCGCGTACCGGCTGGTGTCGGTCCCGATGCGGGCGAGCGACGGCACCGGCGCGATGGGCAACTACGCCGTCCTCTACGCCCGCCCCATGGACGCCCTCAACGGCACCCTCCAGTCGTTGCGGCTCGTCATCCTGCTGTCCGGGATCGTCGGGATCATCGCGACGACGGCGACGGCGCTGTGGGCGGCACAGACCACCCTGGGCCCGGTGCGTCGCCTGTCGAACGCGGTGAAGAACGTCACCCGCACCGATCAGCTCACCCCCATCCGCATCTACGGCAACGACGACCTCGGCGAATTGACCCAGAGCTTCAACCTCATGCTGAAGTCGCTGGCCACCTCGCGGGAGCAGCAGCGGCAGCTCATCGCCGACGCGGGTCACGAGCTGCGCACCCCCCTCACCTCGATGCGCACCAACGTCGAGTTGCTCGTCGCGGACGACAAGTCCGGGATGCTGCCCGAGGGGGCGCGCTCGGAGATCCTCGACGACGTCTCCGCCCAGCTCGGCGAGTTCTCGGCCCTCGTGGGCGACCTCGTGGCGCTCACCCGCGACGACCACCTGCAGCGCGAGCCGGAACGGCTCGACTTCTCGGAGGTCGTGGAGGCGGCCCTGGCCCGCGCCGAGCGTCGCGGCCCCAACATCACCTTCCACACGGAGCTGGTGCCGGTGGCGGTGCTGGGAGACGCATCAACGCTGGAGCGTGCCGTGACGAACCTCCTCGACAACGCAGTGAAGTTCTCCCCCAACGACGGTGCCATCTGGGTGGAGCTCACCGGGGAAGGCGTGCTCACCATCACCGACTCCGGCCCGGGCATCGCGGAGGAGGACCTGCCGCACATCTTCGACCGGTTCTACCGCTCCGACCGGGCCCGCAACACCCCCGGCACCGGCCTGGGCCTGGCCATCGTCGCCCACACCGTGGAGGCGCATTCCGGCACCGTCCGGGCCGGAAACCATCCCGGCGGCGGGGCCCGCTTCACGATGCGACTCCCGGTGCTGCGCGACGCAGGGTCGCCGCTGTCCCCATGACGCGGGGATGAAACCCCAGTTCTTCCACAGAGTTGTCCACAGGTGGGTAAAACCACACCGGTGTAACTCATCGCCCACTACGGGCCGGCGCGGGCGCTCCACCCTTGCCTGACAGGACGGATGACATGATCTCCCCCTCCTCCCCAGTCATCCCGAGGATGTCCACAGGGTTGTCCACAACTGGGTAAAACCACATCCGTGTAACTCCCCCGCACCCCGCTAGAGTGACGGTGGATCCATCACTGGGAGGTCACATGCTGGGATTCGTTGCGCTTGATCATCGGCCGGGCGACGACACCGTCGCGCTGTGGCTCATCAGCCGGACCGACCCTGCGGAGGCCTCCAGCACCAACGCCGTCGTCGTGGATCTCGCCGCGCCGGACGCACTCGCGAAGATCCACGCGCTGACCCGGGACCGGGTCGTCGTCCTCACCCCGGACAGCGAGGCCGCCGGGCTTCCCGTCGACCCTCACGACGTCGGGATCGTCGACGAGTTCATCGCCGCCACCCGCACGCACCAGGCCGCCATCGTCGACGCGATCCGCGCGCACCAGGCCACGAGGAAGGGACAGAAGCTGGTGGCACCCACCTTCCCCGCCGAGGCGGAGGCTCCTCAGGAATGGTCGACCGCACCGGAGCTGCGGGCGCTGCAGCTCGCCCGCTGGCTGGGCCGGACCTGGACGAACTGGCTCGTCAGCGACGGGGAGCGGCTGCGACGCACCACCCAGCCGCGCACCGGCCGCACCCCGTGGATCATGCCGGAGGAACTCAACCAGCCGCAGCTGCTGGAACTCCCCCCGGCCCTCGACGACGTGTGGCGGGTGGAGCCCCTCACCCCGGCACCTCGCTGAGGCCGCGCTCGGTCAGCGTGGCGGGAACGGGACGTAGTAGTCGACGCCCGTGAGGCGGATCCGTCGGCTCATCGAGCCGTCCCACACCACCTCGATGCCATGCTCCTCGAAGATGGGGACGACCACCTCCTTCATGAGCTTCAACGTGAGGCGGTCGTAGGTGCGGTCCCGCTCCCGATCCGACATCGCGTTGAACTCCTCCTCACTCACGTGGGCGGGCCAGAAGAGGCCGTAGTTGAGGCACACCTCGCCGGACTCAATGAGCGACTCGGTGTCCTGCTCGTGGAAGAACACGTAGCCGAGCCACTGATCGAAATCCCCGGCCTCGGCCTGCTCCGCGCCGATCTCCGCAGCCCCGCAGGTGCCGCAGCACGTGAAGTCCATCTCCGCGACGACCTTCGCCCGACGCAACGCCTCGAACGCCGTCGCCAGCCGGGACTCGGGCACCTCGCCGAAGGTCGCCTGTTGGGCGCGCCGGGCATCCATGAGGTACTCGGCCACCGCATGGGCCTGCTCGTCGGGGATCTCCTCGTCGTCGAGGTGGTCCTGCAGCAGCTCGGCGTAGAGCTCGACGTCGTCCTCGCCACGGAGGATCTCCTGCCACAGGGTGGACAGCAACTCCTCCCGGTCCTCCTCATCGAGGGAGACCGAAGGCAGCAGGTGGGCAGGGAAGGTGAGCTCCTCGGGGCGAGCGTTCAGATCAGTCACAACGCGACGATAGCGCGCCGGTCCGACACCGGGGCGACCTTGTAGAATCACCCCATGGACGGGGGTTGGAAGTACACGCACGCGCCACGGTGGCGCATCGTCACCCCGCTCCGGGTCAGCCTCGTGGCCCTCCTCGCCGCGGTGGTCGTCATCGGGGTTTTCGGCGGGTGGCGCCGGGACGAGCGGAGCAGGGCGGACACCCCGACGATCCAGCCGGGTGAGACCATCTCCGGGCTGCCCTTCGCCATCACCCCGAAGCGGGCGGAGTGGACGACGAGTACCGAGGAGCCGTTCTTCACCCAGGAGGGCGAACGGCTCATCGTGCTGGTCCTCGAGCTCGAGACCATGGCCGACTTCCCGGTCCACGCGAACACCCTCAGCGACGAACTCATCACCGACATCCGCAGCTCGGAGGGGACCGAGTTCCTGCCCGGGTTCTTCAAGAGGACGGCGAGGAGCGCCTACCGCACCATCGACCTCAGGACCTCCGCCGCCCTGCCCCCCGAGCTGCCCCAGGAGATCGGTTTCGTCTTCACCCAGCCGACCTCCACCCCCCTTCCCGAGGAGGTCACCGTCCTGCTGCCGAACCTCACCTGGCGCGAGCACAGCGGGGGGATCGGGTACAGCTGGTTCGACCCCGTCGTCAGGGCGCAGGTGACCCTGCCCCTGGAGAGGATGGCGGATCCGTGACCGCCCGCCCCCGCAGGATCTGGTCCTCACTGCTGGTGTTGGTGCTGGCGCTGCTCGTCGGATCCTGGCTCACCACTCTCGTCCCCACCCGGCAGGAAGCCGTCGAGACGCCGTTCCGACAAGAGACCACGATCGGCCAGCCCGCCCGGTTCCGTCCCGGCACCGTCACCGTGACCCGGATCTCGCTGGCGCCCACGGTGACGGGGCCCTACGGCAAGGAGGAGAACCGAACCACCGGGATCTGGCTCGTCGTCGACCTGGAGTTCGTCGCCGCCTCGGAGCCCAGCGACATCTCCCTGCTCTTCCTCGAGGACAGCCAGGACCGCACCCACGGCCACAGCCAGTCGGTGTCCACCCCCTGCAGCCCCGCCCAACCGGGATTCGTCCTCGCCTGCCGCATGGCCCTGGAGGTCAACCCGAAGGTGCTGCCCGGCTCCAAGCTCATCATCCCGATCACCACCTTCCTGCTCAACAACCCTGACGACATGGTGGTGGTGGACCTCGGCATCGACGACGCCGCCCTGGCAACCCTCATGGCGCAGGCCCGCCCCACCGAGCTGCCACCCGCCTTCGTGAAGGGCAAGGCATGAGACGCTCCTGGTGGCGGCGCAACGGCGGCTGGCTGATCGCCATGCCCCTCATCCTGGCCCTGACCATCGCCGCCTCGTCGCAGCGCATGGTCAACACCTACCTGCGCTGGCGCAACACCGACCCCGTCACCGCCGTCGACGGGACCGCCCACCTCAGCCAGGACTTCGAGTACCTCGAGGAACAACACCGCCTCGAGGTCACCGCCACCGTGGTCGGCATCAGCAACCCCGACCACCTGGAGGAGGGGTGGAGCACCATCGTCGCCGCCCCGGACGGGGTGCTGTGGCAGATCGACGTCGAGTTCCGGGCCGACCCCGACCAGATCCTGTCGGCGTGTCAGGGACTGCTCGTCTCCGACGGGGTGAAGTACGGCCCCAACGCGGCCAAGGTCGATGCCGAGACGGGCGACCGCGGCGGCATGCTCGGCACCTACCTCCTGCAGTGCGTCCCCTCGGACACCCCCGGGCCCAGGTTTGATCCCTTCGGTCCCGGCATCGAACCGGCCGAGACCCCGCGGCCACCGCAGTGGGTCTCGTCGCTCACCTTCGTGCTGCCCTCCGGGGTGACCCCGGAGGAACTGCACCTGTGGTGGCATGAACCGCGGTACCTGCGGTTCCCACTCGAGGTGGATCGGTGAGGAGTGGTCGGGCCGCACGCTGAGCGGCGCTGACGGCGTTGACGGCGGCGGCCAGCACCGCCATGGACAGCACGAAGTAGACTGCGCGGACAGCCACATCCATGTAGGGGATGAGGGCCATGCGCAGCAGCACCGGTCGGGGTCCGACAAGGAGATGGACGCCGTGGGCAACGGCCACCTGCAGCATGTTGAGCCCCATGAAGGCGATGCAGAAGACGGTGGTGACAACGGCGCCCGTGCTGAGCACCCGTTGGATCCCCGTCCACGACTCGGCGAACGGCTCGATCACCGGGTTGAGGAGCCGGACGATGAACCGTTCCAGCAGGTGCGGCAGCTGCATCCAACGCCGCATCCGCACTCCGATGCGTCGCTGCAGTTCCTCCGCCGACGGCAGGTCATGGAACGCCGTGTCCTGCCGTTCCTCATAGATGCTGGCTCCCAGGATCAGCCAGGCAACCGGCACGACGAGCAGCATCGTCGACGAGCCGAGGAACCAGACCAGCCACTCCCCTGATGCGGCCAGGACCTTCCCCGCGGGTCCCGCCCACTCGACGACCCCGGACCAGATCCGAAGGACCTCCTGCACGACGACCCGCTCCCCGAACCACTGCGCGAGAGACAGGAAGTGGCGCTTCAGGGCGTGGAGCAGCGACACCATCCACAGCGCCTCGACATAGGCGGCCAGGGCGGCGACCGCGACGATGCGCTCCCCCAGACCCGACATGGCAATCGCCCATCGCAGCAGCAGCGCCGCGGCGATGAGGGCCGGGAGCTCCCACCCGGAGGCGTAGTCGACCCGCTCCGCCGACATCCTCACCTTGTTGATGAACTCGTCGAGGTTGATGTCGTGGACGTAGGCGCGGGAATCCTCCGCCAACAGTTCCTGCGCGTAGTAGAGCGCCAGGAAGGGGAGCATCACCTGGGAGGCGATCGTGAGGTCGCTGCGCAGCCGGGACCACCTGCTCCCCGGCACCACCCGATCCCGGAAGGCCGGCAGGGACTCCATCACCACCCGCAGCATGAGCACCAGGGACAGCAGGGTGGACAGCGGCGCCAACGGCAGGATGAACAGACCCGCCTTCGCCGAGTGGTTCGACGCCCACACCGCCAGCCACAGGAATCCGTGCCGACCCGCCGCGCCCAACAGGAAGATGCCCAGCAGCTGCGGCCAATGGCCCCACAGCACCCGGCCGCTGAGAGCGAACAGCGACCGGATGGCGTCGAGCCAGGCTCTCACCCCACGACCCGCCAGTTCTCGCGGAACTCCACGTCGACGCCATGGCTGACCGCGTGGTCCACCACGAGCTGACGGATGTCGCGCATGTTGTTGTAGAGCACAGGGGCCTGCGCCACCTCCGTGTACCCCCCGGCGCCGCTGAGCCGGTAGTGGTTGAGGGCGACGGCGAACCGGTCCTCATCGGCGATCGCGCGGCCGTCGGGGTGGCTGAGTCCCGTGATGCGCTGCCCGACGGGGTGACGCAGGTCGATGTCGTAGTCGACGCCGTGTGCGATGTCGTACTGGTAGTCCCAGATCGTGGTGCCGTCCCGCGTCGCGCTGGTCATCGTCGCCGGGTCGAAGGAGGCCCCCGCAGGGAGATCCGCGAAGTAGCGGGCCGCATGTTCCAGGTGGGAGCGTAGCTGGGCACCGGTGAGCTCGACGGCAGCGAGGGTGTTGTCGAAGACGTACAGGCCCGCGATGTCGCGGATGCTGACAGGGCCCTCCGGGATCGCGGCGGTGCGGGAGGTCGGCGCGGTGAGGGAGACCACCGGCAGATCGGCCCAGGCGGTCCCGCGCAGCGCCTCGGCGACGGTGGTCGCCTGGACGTGCTGGATCAGGGCGATGGCCTCGGTGGGTCGCCAGCGCGCGTCCTCGGTTCCCATCCGACGCGGCGACACCGCGATCTGCTGGTTGACGTGGCGCCTGGTCCGGTCGTGGCCGTCCTGGACCGCGGCGACGACCCTCGGGTGCGCCTGCTCGCCAGCGGCGGGATGGGCGAGTGCCGTCGCGGACAGCAGCCGCCATCCGTCGTCGGTGTGCTCCAGCTCCAGGGTGGTCTCGGTGAGACCAGCGGCGTGGGCGCGCGGCTGGGTGAGCAGGACCGGCCTGCCGGTGGCACGGCAGGTGACGAACTGCTCCGGAACGTCCTGATGGGTGTGCCCGATGACCATGAGGTCGATGCCCGGGACCTCCGCGGCGATGTCGGCGGCGGGGTTCTCCGGCGGGATGCCCGTACCGGTGGCATAGGAGGACTGCCCGATCCCGGCGTGACAGAGCACGACGACGACATCGCAGCCGTACTCGTGGCGAAGCCTCGGCACCCAGCGTCGGGCAACCTCGACCATGTCCTCGATGACGACGCCCTCACGTTCCAGGTGGTGGCGGTCCCACACCATCGAACCGGGGGTGGTGAGGCCCAGGATGCCGATCCGGATCGGGATCCCTCCAAGGCTCCTGTCGAGCGAGAGGAAACGCCGGAACCCGGCGCTCGAACCGTCCGGGTGGGAGACATTCGTGCCCAGCAGCGGGGCCTGGAGCCGGGCATTCCACCACCCGAGATGCGCGAAGCCGTAGTTGAACTCGTGGTTGCCGAGGTTGATGGCGTCGTACCCCATCACGTTGAAGGCCGCCGCCATCGGATGGGTCTCCTTCGTCTCGGCGATCGGCTCCTGCTGGGCGAAGTAGGTGTCGAGCGGGGTGCCCTGGAGGGTGTCGCCGTTGTCGACGAGCACGACGTTGTTCGGGCCGAGTTCGGTGCGTCGACGTTCCACGACCGTCGCCAACTGGGCCAGCCCCACCTCGTTGCCCTCGAAGGGACGGTCGGCGTAGTAGTCCCAGTTCAGTGCGTTGCCATGGACATCAGTGGTGGCGAGCACGGTCAATCGGTGCGACATGCATCCTCCTCAGGTCGAGAGGTTACGCCAAAGGCCCCGGATCGTGACGATCCGGGGCCTCCTGCGTGGTTCTGTCCTCAGGCGGGGACGACCTCGAAGCCGACCCGCGCGGTGACGGCGGGGTGCAGCTTGATGGCGGCGGTGTGGTTGCCGACGGCCTTCACCGGCTTGGCGAAGGAGACGGCCCGCTTGTCAACGGCGGGGCCCCCGGCCTTCTTCACAGCCAGGGCCAGGTCGTTGGCGGTGACGGCACCGAACAGGGAACCGGACTCGGAGACGCGGGCGGCCACCTTGACGGTGAGGCCCTCGATCTGGGAGCGGATCTCCTGCGCGTGCTCCACGCCACGGATCTCCCGGGCGTCGCGGGCGCGCTTGATGCCCTCGATCTGCTTCTCGGCGCCGCGGGACCAGACGATGGCCTTGCCCTGCGGGACGAGGTAGTTGCGGCCGTAGCCGTTGCGGACCTCGACGACGTCGCCGGCGATGCCGAGCTTGTCGACGGTGCTGGTCAGGATGAGCTTCATCTGCTGTTCCTCCGATCAGCGAGCGGTCGAGGCGTAGGGCAGCAGGGCCACCTCACGCGCGTTCTTGACGGCCAGCGCGATCTTGCGCTGGTCCTGGACGGACAGCCCGGTCACGCGACGGGCACGGATCTTGCCACGCTCGGAGATGAACTTCTTCAGCGTCGCGATGTCCTTGTAGTCGATGTTGGCCACGCGAGTGGTCTTCACCGGCATGATCTTCTTCTTGTTCACAGGCTTGCGCTGTGGACCGGCCATTGTGGTGCTCTCCTCATGGTGCGGGCTGGTGTCTCAGCCCATTTGGAAGCCCGTCGTGAGACGGAATGTGCCAGCCGACCCGTCGGGCCGGTTGTGCGGGTGGATCAGAACGGGGGTTCCTCGGCGACCGGCTGGTTCCACGGGTCGTTGCCGCCCCGGTTCCCACCGCCGTAACCGCCCTGGCTGCCCCAAGGGTCGTTCCCCTGGCCACCCTGGGGCTGGCCCTGTGCCGGGGCCCCAGACTGTCCGTAGTTCCCACCCTGGTTCTGGTTTCCCTGCCACTGGCCGCCGCCACCCTGACCCTGGGTGCGGGTCACCTTGGCGGTGGCGTAGCGCAGGGACGGACCGACCTCGTCGACATCAACCTCGAACACCGTGCGCTTCTCGCCCTGCTGGGTCTCGAAGGAACGAGACTTCAGCCGGCCCTGCACGATGACCCGCATCCCCTTGGTGAGGGACTCGGCCACGTGCTCGGCGTACTGGCGCCACACGGAGCAGTTGAGGAACATGGCGTCGCCGTCGCGCCACTCGCCGGTCTGGCGGTCGAAGGTGCGCGGGGTCGAGGCCACGGTGAAGCTGGCGACAGCAGCACCGCTCGGGGTGAAACGAAGATCGGGGTCTGCCGTGAGATTCCCGACCAGCGTGATCGTGGTTTCGCCTGCCATGTTCTCCTCCGGGATCGGACTTGGTTGAGTTCAGTTCAGAAACACTATGGCCACGGCCACCGACATTTTGTCACCGTGCTCCCGAAGTGGACCCAGTTGTTGAAAAGGCCTCAGGCGTCGCGCCGCAGGACCTTCGTGCGGACGATCTTCTCGTCGATGGTCATGAGACGATCCATCTCCTGGACGACGTCGGGGGTGCAGGTGACCTGCAGCACCGTGTAGCTCGCCTCGGACTTCTTGTTGATGTCGTAGGCGAGACGACGGCGACCCCAGTGGTCGACGTTGTCGATCGAACCGCCACCCTTGGTGATGACCTCGAGGTGCTTGTCGATCAGGCCAGGAACCTGGCGCTCATCGACATCGGAATCGACGAGGACCATGATCTCGTACTTGCGCATGGGTAGTGCCCAACCTCCTTCGGACTGACGGCCGCGGGCGGGTCCCACGGCAGGAGGGCATGACCGACCGGATGGACGGTCAGGGGCAAACTCTACCCGAGGCCCCCGACCTCACGAAACTGTGGCCGGGCCAGCCAGCCGGATCCGGCGATGGCATTCCAGAAGATCTCCGCCCAGTCCTTGTGACCCGCGTCGTTGGGGTGGACGAGGTCCCAGGCGAGGCGTCGGAACAGCCGGTACGGCCCATCGCAACGCATCACGGCGTGAAGCTTGACGAGGTGATGTCCGTGACGCCTGATGACCGCCCTGGCCACCGACGCCAGCTCGGCGGAGCGGCCGGCGAGGGGCTGGGTGACGAACCAGGGAACGTCCGCGACGAAACTCCCTGCCGGCAGGGCGGCCAGGACATCGGAGAAGTGCTTCTCGAAGGAGATCGGGTTGCCGCTGGAACCCAGCACGTCGTTGCTGCCGATCCCGAGCGTGACGAGATCCGCCGGGCGGGGCAGCTCCTCCAGCAACGGCAGCTGCTCGCGCACCACGTCGCGGACACCGGCCCCGGAGGACGACAGATTGGTCACGACGACGGGGCGGCCCGTGGCGGCGGCGAGCCGGTCCGCGATGAGCGGCACGTAGCCGTTCTGGACGCGGTTGGCCCCGATGCCCTGGGCG
The DNA here is from genome assembly GCF_003932785.1 of Arachnia propionica. Taxonomy (GTDB): domain Bacteria; phylum Actinomycetota; class Actinomycetes; order Propionibacteriales; family Propionibacteriaceae; genus Arachnia; species Arachnia propionica_B. The sequence continues at coordinate 18,445 of NZ_RQYT01000045.1, forward strand.
GTGGAGTCCCCGAGCGCGACGTAGTGGACCGCCGTCGCCGGGATCACGTCGGGGAACCGACGCCAGTAGGTGCGGTATCGCGCCTCCTGGCGTTCAGTGACGATCTGCCCGTAGCCGTAGCGCGCGAGGAAGGCGGCCCCCAGACCGGCCAGCCCCACGGACGCCCACCATGCGGCCCTCATCGGCGTCGATAGGGGCCGGGGACAACGGGGTTGCCGTCGCGACCCCAGGCGATGAGGCCTCCCGCGACGGACTCGGCGAGGATCCCCTGCGCGCGAAGCTGCGCGGCGACGATGGAGGAACGGAAGCCGTTGTCGCACATGACGACGACGGCGGCGTCGCGTTCGGCGAGGGGGTCGTCGCCGTGGATGGCCTCCAGTGGGTCCTCGTGGAGGATCTTCGGGTCGATGGGCCGGGCGCCGGCGGCATGCCCGGCCTCGTACTCCCCGGGGGTGCGCACGTCGATGAGGACGGCCCCCTTGCTGAGGGCCATCAGGGTGTCATCGATGCTCAGCCCGCCGGAGCGTTTGTTCAGGAAATCCATCAGACCCATGGGGTCCATGATCCCACACGCTCCCCCGCCGACCTCAGGATCGGTTCGCATCCCAGTCCGTGAGGTGGAGCACGTCCGGGCAGGAATCGGCGAAGGCCCGGTCCAACGTCAACACCGTCGCCCTCCGCATTCGGGCCACTGCTGCCAGGTAGTGATCCGTCACCTGTTTGTGTCCGACCACGGAGGACAGATCAACATCGACGTAGGAGGGGGCGTCGGCGAAGAACTGCCATCCGGGGCGCGCATGCACCGACTGGAGACTGCGCTGCGCGGCAGCGACCGTGAGACCGGAGCGCAGGGCGAAACGGACGAGCGCCCCTTCGACGAGGCCGTTGGTGGCGAAGCTCCCCTCCCCGAACTCCCGCCACCATCGAACCACCTCTCGGTGGTGTTCATGGTCGGGGAAGACCGAGGCGATGAGGACGTCCGCGTCCAGGAGCCAGATGCTCACTCCTCCTCCAGGGCGGCGGCGACTGCTTCCGCCGTGATCGGGTGTCCCACCCCCCGCGGCACCTTCGGGCCACGCCTGCCAGCCGTCACCAGCGGTCGTCGTGGATGAGGTCGTCGAGGGCGATGCGGTCGTTCCAGCCCAGCCGGATGAGGTCGGGCACCTCCTGCAGGCGGGTGACGTGGCCCACGCACAGCCACCCGACGGGGCGGATGTGCTCCGGGATGCCCAGCAGCTCCTTCAGGAAGGGCTCCCGGTAGAACGACACCCAGCCGACGCCGATCCCGCGAGCCGCGGCCATGAGCCAGAGGTTCTGGATCGCGCACACCACGGAGAACACGCCCGCGTCGGCGATGGTGTGACGGCCGAGGACGTTCGGGCCGGAACGGGTCGGGTCGTAGGTGGCGACCACCCCCAACCCGGACTCCCGGATCCCCTCGATCTTGATGGGTTCGAAGGTCCGACGGCGGTCGGGGTCGAGGGTGTCCGCGTAGTCGAGTCGACACTGGGCGACGTGCGTCGCGAACCGGTCCAGCAGGTCCCGGTCCCGCACGACGACGAAGTCCCACGGCTGGCTGTTCCCGACGCTCGGGGCGGCGTGGGCGGCCTCGAGCAGGGACCGGATCTCCTCGTCGCCGAGGGGTTCCCCGCTGAACTCGGCGCGGACGTCACGGCGTCGGCAGATGATCTCGGTGAGGGCTCGGCTGAGGGAGTCGTCCATGAGCTGGAACCCTATCCAGTCGGCTGGTCGGTGGTCGGGCCACCCCCACCATGAGAACTGCAGCCATCGGGATGGTCCAGAGGGTTCCGGGCCGGAAGGCTTGAGAACATGCACCACAGCGCCTCCTCGCCCCCTCTCTCGGCCCACGACCTCACCCACGTCCACCAGCTCCCTGGGCGCCGGGACGCGCAGGTGACCGCCCTCGACCACGTGAGCGTCGAGTTCCCCGAGCGGAGTTTCACCGCCGTCGTCGGGGCGTCCGGCTCGGGCAAGTCGACGCTGCTGCACTGCCTCGCCGGGCTGGAGCAGCCGACGAGCGGCGAGGTCTCGATGCTCGGCAGGTCCCTGACCGGGATGAAACCCGCGGCACGGGCCAGGTTCCGGGCCGGGAACGTCGGGTTCGTCTTCCAGGACCACAACCTCGTCCCCTCGCTCACCGCCGCCCAGAACGTCGCACTGCCGTCCCGCCTCGCCGGGACCCCCTTGTCGGCGGAGCGGACGACCGCCGCCCTGGCCGCCGTCGGCCTGGCCGACAAGGCGGATCGTGCCCCGCGACAGCTCTCCGGCGGGGAGCAGCAACGGGTGGCGATCGCCCGGGTGATGGCCACCCGTTCCCGCATCGTCCTCGCCGACGAGCCCACCGCATCCCTGGACCTCGCCTCGGGCAGGGAGGTCCTCGCCTGGCTGCGGGCCCTCCCGGAGCACTCGGCGACGGTGGTGATGGTCACCCACGACGTGGAGGCGGCCGCCTTGGCCGACTCGGCCCTGGTGATGAGCGAGGGAAGGCTGGTGGCGCACACCCGCAGCCGCGATCCCCGCGAGATCGCTGACCTGGTCCACGCGACGAGGCAGGGGTGACGTCGTGGCGCTCCTCATCTGGCGGGACATCCGTCACCACGCCCACCTGTGGCTGTGGTCCCTGCTCGTCTGCGGCACCGGGGCACTGTTCATCGGCGCCATCATCGTCACCTGGTGGAGCGCCCACCGGTGGGCCCTGCTGCAGCCCGACCCCGGCCTGCCCCTCGTCGCGGGGATCATCGGTGCGAACCTCGTCACCTACGGGGGCCTCGCCACCGCTGCCGTCCTCGCGACGACGGCCGGGCTGACGGTGGCTGCCCAGCGACGCTCCCACGCGCTGTGGCGGATCCTCGGGATCCCCGGACCGCGCATCCGCACGGTGGTGCTGACCCAGGTCGGTCTCGTCGCGATCGCGGGCGGCGCGATCGGGGCGGCCCTGGCCGTGCCCGCGGTCGGCACCCACCTGCTGTCCTGGCGTGACGTCCCCCTCTTCCCCGTCGACCTCCCGGTCGTCGTGCCGTGGTTCGCCTGGCCGACGACGGTGCTCCTCACCCTGGCCTTCGCTCTCCTCGGGGCCCTCGGCGCGGCCCGACGTGCCGCCACCGTTCCCGAGATGCGCGCGCTTCGCGACGCGGCCGCACCGGAGGTGACGACGCGTTGGTGGCAGTGGCTCCTGGCGGCCCTGCTGGGGTTCGGGGCGGTGAGCCGGTTCCGCGACGGCGACGGCGGCGCGGCGGGACAGCTGGTCACCGTGGCGACCCTGCTCATCCCGCAGTGGACGCTGCGCCCCCTGCTGTGGTGGACGCGGCTGTGGCCCGGAGGAAACGCCTGGTTCGCCGCCTGCGCCGCCGTCCGCCACCGAGCCGCGTTGAGCCTCACGACCATCGCCCCGTTCGCCATCGCCGTCGGGATGACGGGCACGTCGTACGCCATCGCCGGGGCCCGGAGAGCCGCCGGCCTGCCGGATGGCGGGGCCGGTTTCCTGACCGTCGCGGTGCCGGTGCTGACCATCGCGGGCGTCGGCGCGGTGGCGGCGATCGCCATGCTCGGGCGGGATCGACGCCGGGAGGCGGCCCTGCTGGAGGTCATCGGCGCCCGCCGGGGCGTCGTCGTGGCGAGCACGATCCTGGAGGGCGTCATCCTCGCCGTCACGGGGATCATCCACGGCCTCGCCATGACGGCACTCACCGCGTCGCTCGTGCCCCTCGCCTCCGGGGGCGGGTGGCCCATCGTGCTGCCGACCGTGGAGCTGGTCCCGGTGGCAGCCGCGACGCTGCTGCTCGCGGTCGCCGCGACCTGGCTGCCCCTCCACATGCGCCGTCGCCCGCTGCGGGACGCCCTCAGGCAGCCCGCGTGACGCACATCAGCGGCGGCGACGCTCCAGGGCCTCGTACATGCCGTCGATGAGCTCCTTGAATCGTTCCTCGACCTGACGGCGTCGCACCTTGAGGGTCGGGGTGAGCATGCCGTTGTCCATGGTGAGGTCCTCGTCCATGACCTCGGTGGCGCGGGGTCGTTCCTGGGAGGGCAGCTTGGCGGTGAGGTCGGCGACGCGGCGGCGCAGCTCCTCCGCCAGCTCACCGGACTTCACCCAGTCGGCCACCTCACCCGGCCACTGCATGAGCTTGCCGAGCTCCTCGACCTGCGGCAGCGACGGCTTGACCAGCAGGGTCACGCAGGGACGGTTGTCGCCGAGGAGGACGGCGTGCTCGAACAGCGGGTCGGCGAGGATCATCCCCTCGATCGGCTGCGGGGCGACGTTCTTGCCACCCAGGGTGACGATGATGTCCTTGATGCGGTCGGTGATGACGAGGAACCCGTCGACGTCGACATAGCCCGCATCGCCGGTGTGGAGCCAGCCGTCCTCGTCGATGGCCTGCCGGGTGGCCTCCTCGTCGTTCCAGTAGCCGGCCATGACGTTCGGGCCGCGGAACAGGACCTCGCCGTGCTCGCCGATGTGCAGCTGCCCGCCGTCGAGGACCCGCCCGGCGGTCCCGATCTTGAAGCCGCCACCGGGAGAGTTGAAGGTCACGAGCGGCGAGGCCTCGGTCAGGCCGTAGCCGGTGTAGACGGGCTGGCCGATGGCTGAGAAGAACTCCTCGACCTCCTTGCGGATCGGGGCCCCGCCACAGGCCAGGACGGCCTTGGGGCCACCGATCGCGGCGCGGATGCTGGACAGCACGAGCCGGTCAGCGATCCCCAGCTGCGCCCGCCACCACAGGGCGGGGCGGCGACCCTTACGGTAGGCGTGCTGATTCTTCGCCCCGACCCGGAGCGCCCAGGTGAAGATCGCACGCTTGGCCTTCGACGAGGCCACCTTCGCGTGCGCCGTCGCAAAGACCTTCTCGTAGAGCTTCGGCACGCTGACGAGCAGCGTCGGCTTCGCCTCGACCATCGCCTCCGCGACGGTGCGGGCGTCGGGCACATAGGTGTTCATGCAGCCCTTGAGGAGGATGATCGAGGTCCAGGCCCGCTCCAGGGCGTGCGAGAGGGGCAGGAAGCACAGCGAATGGTCGTCGCCGTCGAAGTCGAACATCTCGTCGATGGCCCGCTTCTGGGCGATGAACGCGCCGTGACGGAGCATGACGCCCTTGGGGTCACCGGTGGTGCCGGAGGTGTAGATGATCGACGCGAGGTCATCGGCCTGGGCGGTGGCGAGGCGTCTCCCGATGGCCTCGGGGTCGGGGGTGGCCCGGAAGTCGTCGAGGGGGACGACCTCCTCGGGCATGCCCTCCCAAGGGGTCATGACGACGATGAGCTCGAGCTCCGGGAGGTCGTCAGCGACCTCGAGGACCCGCTCGCACTCGCTGCGGCCGCCGACGAACATGACGCGCAGGCCGGAGTCAACGGCGATGTGGCGGATCTGCTCCGGGGTGGAGGTGGAGTAGAACGGCACGGGCACGGCTCTGACCGTCGTGGCGCCGAAGTCGACCTCGGACCACTCGGGGCAGTTGTTGGCGAACAGACCGATGCGGTCGCCGGGCTCGATGCCGCGGTCAAGGAGCCCCTGGGCCACCTCGTCGATGCGACGGCCGAACTGCTCGAAGCTACGGACCAACCAACCCTTGTCGGTCTTGATGCGGGTGGCGGGTCGGCCGCGGTGCTCCACGATGGTGTGGCGGAGCTGGACGGCGAGATGGTCGATCATGGGGCCTTAGTTTACGCGACCGTAGGTAGTGCGACGACTCCCGGAGGAGGGTGGCCGCCACCCGTTTCGGAACGACGGGGGCGGCCACCGGCAGGGCTCACGAGACCGGGATGCACACCTCGGTCACGTACTGCGCCGGGTCCTCCGATTGCGCCGGGCCGACCAGGTAGCGGTTGTACATCGGTCCGGCGATCGTGAGCCCCTCGGCATCCAGGTGGGCGCCCAGCTCGTCCACCGCGGTGCCGATGAGCTCGTAGGGGCCCTTCACCAGGGCAACCGCGACCCGCTGCTCCGGCACGTCGCGGGCGACCAGCGGGGCCTTGGCCGTCGCAACGGGCTGGACTGCGACCCAGACCTCGACGTCCACGTCGGCCTCCTTGTACTCGCGGTCGTGGAAGGTGGCCCCACACGGCCCATCGACGAGGGGCACCCGCTGGGCGGTCACCTCGGCCATGAGCTGATCCCAGGCCTGCCCCTCGTCCTGATAGGTGGGGATGACGGTGCGCAGGGCGACGACGCGGTGCGCAGGATGGATGGTGGTGGTGAGTTCGGCCATGATGGCCCTCCCTTGTGTGATGGAGATGAGTTGGTCGATCCGAGCGAGGCGCAGCTCAGCGGCCCGGGCCTCGGTCATGAGGTGCTCGCGTTGCACCACCAGCGCCCGCCGGAGCAGTTCCGGTTCCCGGCGCAGTGGGAGCAGTGCGGCGATGGCGGAGACGGAGAAGCCCACGTCGCGCAGCTGACGGATCAGCAGCGCCTCGGCCACCTGATCCGGCGAGTAGAACCGGTACCCGGTGAACCCGTCGATGCATGCGGGGCTGAGGACGCCGTGGGCGTCGTAGTGCCGGAGCATGCGCACGGACAACCGGGTCAGGGTGGAGAACTCCCCGATGCGAAGCAGTCTGGTCTCGGCCATGACCCCACTGTGGACCCTGCCACCGTGTCAGGGTCAACCGTCGTGGCGCAGAAGTGGTCAGGACGATCTCTTGCCTTCAGCGGTGCTCCCGGAAGGCTGCGTGACCGGTGCCCGTCCGTCCTCGCCGCGGCCTGCTCACGGCCGAAGACGATGCAGGCCGCACGTGACCGCGCCGTCGGGGAGCGTCAGGGTGGGGCCCGTTCCCGTGACGATCAGCCGGAACGCCGGTTCGCCGACGATCTGCTCCACGGTCGTGGCCAACGAACGCGCGGCCTCGCCGATCCGGGCCCCCGCCAACTTCACCTCGACCGCTCCCCAGCGCCCGTCCGGGTGCAGCACCACGGCGTCCAACTCATGACCATTGGAGTCGCGGTAATGCTGAATCCTCCCGCCGAAGGGACCGGACAGCACGGCCAGATCATGATGGACCGCACTCTCGAACAGGGCTCCAGCCGTGGCAGGGTCCTCTCGCAGTGACACCAGGGGAGCCTGCAGAGCGACGGCGGCCAGCGCGGGGTCGGCCAGATGGAGCTTGGCGGCGGTACGCAGTCTGGCCCGCGACCGCAGCCGGGGGGCCCAGGGCTCCTGCCGTTCGACGACGAAGAGTCTGCTGAGCAGATCCACGTAGCGCGCGACGGTCACAGGCGACAGATCCGGGGCCACGGGCGCGAGATCCCGCGCCAGGGCCTGATTCGACACCGGCGAGGCGCTGCTGGCGGCAATCGCCGCCAGCAGCCTGCCGATGACGGCCGGCGAGTTGCGGACCCCACCCAGGCGGGAGAGATCCGTGCGGACGACCTCATCCAAGTAGCCCCTCATCAGCAAGGAGGCGTCGCCGGGTTCGGCATCACGCCAGGCAGGAAAACCGGGGCGCAGCAGTCGAGCAAGCACCTCCTCGAAGGTGAGTGCCTCCCGGTCGGCCTCGACGACGGCTCCGTCGAAGAGGGCCTCCAACGACACCGTCCCCAGGTGCGGCTCGTGCTCCCACCAGGAAAGGGTCCGCATCTGTTGCCGCAGGAAACGTCCCGCCCCGGTGTGGCGGGTGTGGTCGTCAGCCGGGGTTGCCGAACCGGTGAGGATGAACTGGCCGGGCGTCGCCTCCCGGTCAACTGTTCGACGCACCTGATCCCACACCTCGGGCAGCAGCTGCCACTCGTCCAACATCCTGGGTCGCGGGCCGGTCAGCACCTGCTCGGGCGCCAGCTCGTGGAGCTGCCTCGTGCGAGGATCGTCGAGATAAGAGGGTGCGCGGATAGGGGGATCGTGACGAGGATCGTCACGGTGGCCTCTTGGCAAGGCGGACGACGAAGAGCGCACTGGAGCGTGCGTTCGAGGAGGA
>NZ_RQYT01000046.1 GCF_003932785.1 Arachnia propionica
GACCGCGCGCTCACGCAACTCCGGGCTGTACTTCTTGGGCATGTTCCAATTCTCCTTCAACTGGATCGGAACCAAACCCAGGACGGTTCAAACAGGGCATGGAATTGGTCGATGGTGACGCCTGTGCTATTGTACATGTGGCAGCTCGCTCCTCTCGGATTTGTTTCCAAGATTTATCCTATCGGAACGAGCCGCCCCTTTCTGCTTAATTTACGGCGTGTCCCATGATGCCGATTTCAAGCCCCTGAATAACCCTCCCATTCTCTCGTGAAGCATTCGATGCCCCATCAAGGGATTTCTTTAGACGCACAAATAGCCCTCGTGAATAACGCCCTAAGAGGGTGCGCGGATAGGTGAATCTACTGCGGTCGCCCCGTTGCCCCCGGCTGTGTTGTCCTCCTCGAACGCACGATCCAGTGCGCTCTTCGTCGTCCGCCTCGCCAAGGGGCCACCGTGACGATCCTCGTCACGATCCCCCTATCCGCGCACCCTCTAACTTCCAAGCAGTCAGTCTCCGGAAAACACCTGCAGTCACCATCGCGAACCTTCCAAACGACGGCGGGCCCCGGTTCTCACCGGGGCCCGAGTTGTCACTCCTCGCGCTGGAAGCTCATCGTCGCGGCGTAGGCGCCGGACTCCGAGGGCCAACGGCTGGTGATGGCCTTGGCGCGGGTGTAGAAGTGGACGCCCTCCGGGCCGTGGATGTGGGTGTCGCCGAGCAGCGACTCCTTCCAGCCACCGAAGGAGTAGTAGGCCACCGGGGTCGGGATCGGCACGTTGACACCGACCATGCCGGCCTCCACGTCGAGCTGGAAACGGCGCGCGTAGCCACCGTCGTTGGTGAAGATGGCTGCGCCGTTGCCGAACTCGGAGGCGTTGACGATCTCGATGGCCTCGGCGTAGTTCTCGGCCTCGACGATGCACAGCACCGGCCCGAAGACCTCCTCCTTGTACACCGGCGCATCGAGCGGCACCTTCGTCAGCACCGTCGGGCCGACCCAGAAGCCGTCCTCGTACCCGTCGACCTTGAGGCCACGGCCATCGAGGACCACCTTCGCGCCGCGGGCCTCGCCGTCGTCGATGAGGCCGACGATGCGGTCCCGGGCCTTCGCGGTGATGACGGGCCCCATCTGGACGCCCTCGTCGAGGCCGTAGCCGACCTTGATCTTCGCGCCATTCGCGGCGACGAGCTCCGCGAGCTTGTCACCGATCCCGCCGACGGCGACGACCACCGGCAGCGCCATGCAGCGCTCACCCGCGGCGCCGAAGGCGGCGGCGGAGATGTGCTGCGCGGCGAACTCGAGGTCGGCGTCGGGCATGACGATGGCATGGTTGTTGGCGCCGCCCAGCGCGTGCACGCGCTTGCCGTGCGCGACACCCGTGTCCTGGACGACGTGCGCGACGGGGGTGGACCCGACGAAGGAGATCGCGTTGATGCCCGGATGGGTGAGGATGTCGGAGACCAGCTGACGGTCACCCGCCAGGACGTTGAACACGCCGTCGGGCAGGCCGGCCTCCTTGTAGAGGCGGGCGATGATGAGTGACGCGGTGGGCGTCGGCGACGCGGGCTTGAGCAGGAACGAGTTGCCGGTGGCGATGGCGATGGGGTGCATCCACATCGGCACCATGACGGGGAAGTTGAAGGGGCAGATGCCCGCCACGACACCGACCGGCTGGCGGATGGTGTGGATGTCCACACCGCTGGAGATGTCGAAGGAGTACTCGCCCTTCAGCGCGGCGGCGATGCCGCAGGCGAAGTCCAGGGTCTCGCGGCCGCGCTGGATCTCACCGATGGCGTCGGAGTAGTCCTTGCCGTGCTCGTCGACGATGGCGCGGGCCAGCTCGTCCTGGTTGGCGAGCACCAGCTCACGCATCTTGAACATGATGGCGGTGCGCTTGGCCAGCGAGTACTTGGCCCATTCCTTCTGCGCCTTGGCGGAAGAGGCGACGGCGTGGTCGAGGTCGGCCTTGCTGGCCGACAGCAGCTCTGCGGTGACCTTGCCGGTGGCCGGGTTCTCTACGGGAATGGTGTGGTCCGGCTTCCCCTCATAGGGAGCGCCGTCGATCCAGTGGGAGATGGTGGGCATGGATGTCCTCTCGAAGGTTGTTCAGCCCGAGGCTTTGTCCTAACAATACCACCGGATTGCTGACATGCCACCCCTTCCACGGAATCCTCAGGCACGACCGAACGGCTCCTGACATGCTTGGAACGCATCTCATCGTTTGTGCACACATCCCTTGCACATGCCGAGCAGGAGGGTGCACGATGGTGCCACCCTCACCGTCGAGAGAAGGACACCATGACCCAGACCCTCTCGGTTGCCGTCATCGGAGCCGGCATGGCCGGGCGCACCCATGCCAACGCCTGGCGCCAGGTCAACACCATCTACGACTCCGACCTGCCCCGCCTCCGCCTGGCCACGATCGCCGACCAGCACCTGCCCTTCGCCGAGTCCGCGGCGAAGGCGTACGGCTATGAGCACGCCACCGCCGACTGGCGCGACATCGTCGCCGATGACAGCATCGACATCGTCTCCATCGTCGTCGCGAACTCCCTCCACCGGGAGATGGCCGAGGCCCTGGTCCGCTCCGGCAAGCACGTCCTGTGCGAGAAGCCACTCGCCGACACCCTCGAGGACGCAGCCGCCATGGCCGAACTGGAGGCCGGCCACGACGTCGTGACCGGGCTCGGCTACTGCTACCGCCGCAACCCGGGCATCGCGCGCATCGCCGAGCTGGCGAAGGACGGCTCCCTCGGCACGGTCAGCCACTTCAACGGTTCCTACTTCTGTGACTACGGCGCCGACCCCCGCACCCCCATCGCCTGGCGCTACACCGGGCCCATGGGCTCCGGGGCGCTCGGGGACGTCGGCTCCCACCTCATCGACGTCGCCGAGCTGGTGTGCGGCCCCATCGCCTCGGTCAGCGGCGCCATCCTCGCCACCGTCATCGACCACCGCCCCCGCCCCAGTGGGGTCGTCATGGGTGGCCGCGGTGTCACCGCCGACGCGGAGGAGACGCAGGAGCTCGTCGCCGTCACCAACGACGACGTCGCCACATTCACCGCCCGCTTCGCCTCCGGGGTCGTCGGGACGTTCTCCGTCTCCCGCGTCGCCCACGGCACCCCCAACTCGCTGCGCTTCGAGGTCATCGGCACCCGCGGCCGCGCCGACTTCGACATGGCCCGGGCCGGGGAGATCACCCTCACCGACTCGACCTCCCCCGCCGGCCTCGGCGGGCCACGCCAGGTGCTCGTCGGGCCGACCTTCCCGTACTTCGCCGACGGATCGTCGATGGCCTTCCAAGGGGTCGGGTTCACCCAGATCGAGCAGTTCACCTACCAGGCCCACGCGTTCCTGCAGCAGGTGGCGGGGGTCACCGACGGCGCGCTGCCGCCCTGCGCGTCGTTCGCCGACGGCCACCGCGAGATGCGGATCGCCGACGCCATCGCCCGCTCCGCCGCCGCTGGCGGCGCCGCCATCACCATCGAATGAGAGAGAAACCATCATGGCCTTCACCTACGGCGCCTACACCGCCTGCCTCCAGGACCGTGACCTCGACGAGGTCCTCGACATCCTCGCCGCCAACGGCCTCACCGGGGCCGAGGTCAACGTCGGCGGGTTCATCCCCAGCCCGCACGCCCACGTCGACCTGCTGCTCACCAACGAGAAGGCCCGCGTCGCCTACCTGGAGAAGTTCTCCTCCCGGGGCATGACGCTGGCGGGGCTCAACGCGTCGGGCAATCCGCTGTCGCCGCTGCCAGGCGTCGGCCCGAAGCACGCCGAGGACGTCCACAAGGCGATCGACCTGGCCGCGAAGCTCGGGGTCGCGGAGATCGTGACGATGTCCGGCTGCCCCGGCTCCGACCCGGACGCGAAGTATCCGTCGTGGGTGGTCAACCCGTGGAACGGCGTCGACATGGACATCCTCGACTACCAGTGGTCGGTGCTCGTGCCGTTCTGGCAGGAGGTGGACCGGTTCGCCGCGGATCGAGGCGTGAAGGTGTGCTGGGAGCTGCACCCGCACAACGTCGTGTTCAACACCCCGACCTTCGAGCGGTTCATCGCGGAGGCGGGAACGACGAACATCCACGTCAACCTGGACCCCTCGCACCTGTTCTGGCAGCAGATGGAGCCCATCGACGTCATCGCACGGCTGGGACGCCACATCGGCCACGTCCATGCCAAGGACACGAAGATCTTCCCCGGTGCGAGCTACCGGGGCGTGTTGGACACCTCGTTCACCCGGGTCCCGGCCGAGGATCCCGGCAAGGTGCCAACGGGGATCGGTTTCTGGTGCAACGCCTGGCCCGAGGACCCGGCGTGGCGGTTCGTCGCCGTCGGAAACGGGCACGACGTCGAGTACTGGACGCGGTTCCTCAAGGCATTGCAGGCCGTCAACCCGGACCTCAACATCACCATCGAGCACGAGGACGCCTCGCTCGGCCAGGAGGAGGGTCTCGCGGTCAGCGCACGGACCCTCCTCGCGGCAGCGGCCAATCTCCAGGGCCAGCATCCGACGGATTAGAGGGTTCGCCGGAGGGCGGATAGTCGCGGGGGTCATCAAGGTGGCCCCTTGCGACGCGCACGCTGAGGATGCCAGCGGTTCACGCCTTCGCGGCAGACACCACAGTCGAGTGGCCGCCGTGAATTCTTCTCTCCGCCCTCACTCCTATTCCGTGAGCAATTCTCGTGGAACTATGCCACGCATCCGCTGTCCCACCGCCCAGGTCACGAGCCACGCGAAACCACAGATCCCGGCACCCAAAAACGCTATCCACGGAACCGGAGGATTCAGCGGAAAACCCCTGATTCCCGTCAGCCCCAACAAAAACTCAAACAGTGGACTGGCCAACACGACTGCCAAGCCCGTACCCAGCAAGGTCGATCCGAAAACGACTGGAAGAAAAGCAAACTCCACCTGCTTCATGAGGTTCCCCTGAGTGAACCCCAACGCCTTCTTCACCCCCAGCTCAAGACGCAGTTTAGAAATCATTGCGGACACGATCAGTACAATCACCAGCGCCACCATGAACATGGCAAGAATGACCATGCCGAACACCAAGGCGGGGAGGCGGTCAAGATAGGTCGACAACTCTACCTCGATACCACTCCTGACATCGATCAGAGTACGAATCTTTTCCTTGAAAACATTCGACAGTTCACCGATGTACTTACCACTCTCGGCTGGATCAACCAAGTACACCGACAGCGAAGAGTACTGGAACTCAGGTTGAAGCCGACGGTACGCATCGCCTGTCAAAATCACGAAAACTCCGGCGAACCGCATTCCCGTCGCAATCCCTGTAACACGGTAGTTGGAGGTCACCCCTCCAAGCGAAACAGTATGGATATCACCGGGCCGAAGCCCCTCTTTCGCCGCCAAACCATGGCCTACAACTATCTCATCAGCTTCTCTTGGCAAGTCCCCTTCATAAACAGGATTGAACCGATAGTCACCCGGATCCTCAGTCACTTGGAACAGAATCCGTCCAGAATCAGTCTCCTGCACCTCAGAGTGGGTCAGTAGAACATTGGAGACACCGCTCATCGACAAGACGGACTTTTGAATATCAGCCATGTCGACTGACTCATTCAGGGCCATCCTGACATCCGGAAGATCGCCGTTGATCCGATTCAACACGTTCTCACGGTCCGAGACGCCAGTCGCCAGGCACAGGATGAAAGCCGCCGAGAAGGAGAGGGTCACTGCAGTGACACCGACAACGATATTCTGCGCCACATGCTGTCTGGCCATTCTGAAACCCATGGCCATCGACAGGGGCAAGAGGCTCCTGCTCAAGCGGGATCCACCTCGCCACCGACGAACATTCAGGCGACCCCTCCCCCGCAGAAGTTCAACGACGCCAACACGCCGCAAACCGATGGCAGCTCCCATCGCGGTGAACGCAAAGATGACAACCGTCGAAAGCAATACCACGCCCACCAGCCATGGAACAATAGCCCCCTTCCAGTTCAGGCCACTCTGGCTGGAAAGGAGACTTTCCAAACGACCGAAAAGAGCTATGGATCCCAACATCCCCGCGACCGCCGCGACGAAGGCCAGCAGCACATAGCTGAAAGACAACTGCCTCATCACCATCCCCGAGGTGTAGCCGGACGCTCGGAGCACACCGATCGCGGCAGAATCCTCAAGAATGAGACTCTTCATGACAAATCGAGCCAAAACAAAACTGATGCCGACAAGAAGCACCGCCAGACCGACCATCAGGGCGGCAACGAGACGGGCTCCGATCAGCAGATTCTCCTTGACGTCTTGAAGGTTGTTCCAAGCAAGACCAGCCCCATCCAAGGCCTCCTCCAGAGCACGGTCCACCTCGATGCTGTCGGCACCAACCGCCTGCACGATTCGCAGTTCCGTCAACCCTTCCAGTTGACGAAACTGCTCCCCACCGATCCAGAGAAAAAATGACCCAGATCCGCCGTGAACAACCTCGACGAATCCCTGGATCTGAAATACGTACTCCCTTTCACTGAAATCAACCTTGATCTCATCACCAAGCTCGTACCCGCCCTGGGTCTCAAAACTCAGCGGAACCCAGACCGGGCTCTCATAACTTGTCGGGGCCTCACGGACTTTCCTGGGATGGCCAAACTGAGCCTCCTCATCACGATCTTGAAGCAAGATGAGCCCGTCAAAGTCATGCGACCCGAACCTGATACTCCCTCTTCCACCTTTCACGGCAACCAGCTCATGGCCCTGCACCCGCGCATCCTGCGCGATGGAGTTCTCAGCCACATCAGCCTGTTCCGGCCACACCACCCGGTAAGCCGATTGCGCCTTGGTCTCCGTGGCAAGGCGATCGAAATGGGAGCCATACGTGAAGATGACCAGAAGCGCCGAATAGATCAGACCCGAGGTCAGGGTCAACAGCAGGAAAAGAACGGAGAGTTGCCCGAAGCGTTTGCGAAGATTGCGACGCGCCAAGATCAGCCCAGCAAGCATCCTCATCACCATCCGTGCGATTTCAAAAAGTCGCGCAATTGTTGGATTCGAGATTCAGCTTCAGCCGAATAGGTCTCCAGATTCAACTCGCCTGCCACACCACCATCCTTCAGGTATATGACTCGGTTTCCACGTAGAGCAGACCGGAAGTCATGGGTGACCATGACGATGGTCTGCCCCTCAAGATTGATCTCGCTGAAAAGATCCAGAACACGCCTTGCATTCTCCGAGTTCAACTGACCGGTCGGCTCGTCAGCGAAGCAGACGGTCGGCGAATTCATGAGCGCGCGTGCGATGGCAACGCGTTGCGCCTCCCCGCCGGACAACATGCTGGGAGTCTTCGAGAAGCTGCCTGTATCGATCCCCACTTTTGCAAGCAACATCTCAGCTCGCTCGACCACCGATTTTCGCTTCCTCGACCCCAACAAACCGATCGCCATGAGGTTGTCCATCACCGAAAGGGAATCAAGCAGATGAATCTGCTGAAAAACAAATCCGCAATGATCTCTGCGAAATCGGGCCATACTCCTCTCATTGAGGTCGGTAATGTCCACTCCGCTGAAGAAAATCGATCCCCCCGAGACATGGTCCATGCCGGAGAGCGCGTGAAGTAACGTCGACTTGCCCGCTCCGGATGGACCCATCACCACGGCGAAGTCACCCTGGGTGATACTCAGGTCGACTTCGTCCAGTACACGGGATACCTGCTTGCCGAGGACAAACGTCTTACTCATCCTCGCCGCTTGGATGATGACTGACATACCCTTGAGCCTAGTTCATGGAGAAGCGGTTCGCAGGGCTTCCGCACCGAAACTTGCGTCATCCAAGCAGCCGACTCCAGCGGACCACCCGGCATGAAAGGCATCGCCGGGATCCTGAACTCCTCACAGTCCCCTGAGAACGCTGAGGTTCCTGTCCCATCCAGCTACTGCGCGACGCCTCACCTCCCCTTTCTCCACACCCGAAACAGTAAACAAGGCGTTATTCACGACCTTCTTCTCCGCTGGTCGAGCCGGACCGTGCGCGCCAGCGCGCCGTCCGTGTCGAGACCCCTGGCAAACGGTGCAGGAACTCGAGCTGATCGGGAATCCCGCGGAGGTCTCGACACGGGCCCTCCGCAGGCTCCGGACCCGGCTCGACCAACGGTGAAGAAGGCGACTCTGCCACGGAAACAAACAGCCGCCCAGGCCCCGTGAATAACGCCTACAGACTGGCTGGGCAGACAGCCTTGCGTCGCTTGCCTATGAACGCCGTCTGGCCAGGAATGTCGCGGTGGATTGCATTCGCTGAGCCATGCAGGAGCTTGGTCCATGGTGCATCACTGTACGAGCTCAAGGGACCATGGAATCGGACACTAGCAGCTGACTTACGGAGGCACGGCGGACGCATCTACTGCGGTCTCACGGTGACCTCTTTTGACGGACCTCTTCAACCGCCATGCTCCCGTGAGCACTTCCTCATTTAGAGGTGGTTTCATAACTGTTGGCGTGTTTGTATGAGGAATCGCATGGTGGTGTAGGCCGCGGCGAGGGTGAGGAGGGCGTTGGTGGTCGTGGCGGTGCGGTCCCAACGACGGTCAAGACGCCGGAAGGTCACCAGCCAGGCGATGCTGCGTTCGATGACCCATCGGTGACGGTCCAGACGTTGGGAACTGTCCACACCCCGGCGCGCGATACGAGGCTTGATCCCGAGCCGGCGGAGGTGACGACGACACCGTGCGTAGTCATATCCCTTGTCAGCAAGTAGTTTCTCGGGGCGCCGACGTCGCCTGCCCGGCCCGGGTGTCTTGATCGCCAGAGCCTGGTCCAGCAGCGGCTCGAACTGTTTGGAGTCATGGGTGTTGCCAGCTGAGAGGATCACTTCCAACGGGATGCCGTGGGAGTCGGTCAACAAGTGGTACTTCGATCCGTTCTTTCCGCGATCCACTTGACTGGGACCGACGAGTTCTCCCCGCTCCACCCAACCCTGCCAGCAACGACACCCGGCCTGGAGGGTGCGCGGATAGGGGATCGTCACGAGGACCGACACGGTGGCCTCCTGGCAAGACGGACGACGGTGAGCGCACTGGACCGTGCGTTCGAGGATGACAACACAGCCCGGGGGTCACTGGGGCGACCGCAGTGGATGCTCCTGTCCGCGCACTCTCTTGGAAACGACTTCTCAGATGACGCAAGGTCGTCAAGTTCAGCCGTGGATCGTGTCCTGCTGGTCCTCGATCAGGTTGCCGGCGGTGTCCTTCAGCGGACCCCTGCCACCGTCGGGGAGGATCTCACCGGCGGTGGAGCAGCGGTAGGGGTCGTCCTCGCGATCCTCGGGATCGATGAACATCGGGTTGATGAGCCACTTGCCGTCCTCGTTGTCGTAGGCGTGGCACATCAGTTCCGTCTTGTTCCGGTTGATCGCCAGCCGCAGTCCCGTCGCGTCGGTCATGAAGGAGACGTCGGTGTCGGAGTCGCCCGCGCCGAAAGCCGGCCTCCTGTCGTCAGGGGCGACCTGGAAGGCGTCGGGGCCGGTGATGCCGAAGATCTGCTCGTTGACGCGGCACCGCTTCCCTTCGATGTAGGTCATGGCGGCCTCATCACCGCCACACGGTGTGAGGGTGCTGGTGCGCTTGTCCCCGTCGTACTGCACGGTGACCCCCATCACCTTGTCGGCCTCCAGGCCGAGCGGTTCCGCCCAGACCCGCACGACGGGTTCCGCGGAGGCGGAGACGATGCGGACGTCGAAACCGTTGCTCCGCATGACCTCGATGAGGTTGGTGATCTGGTCGTAGTAGCGGACCCATCCCGTCACATCGTCGCCGCCCACGATCTGCTCGGCGCCCTGGGCGGCCTTGAGGTTCTGGTCCCTCGCCTGCTTGGCGAACTCCATGATCTCGGCGTCGGTGTACCCGGCGAGCAGTTGGACGGCGAAGGCGTACTGGGGTTCAACACGTCGGGCGTTGTACCCGGCGAAGGCATCCGCCTCACCCTTGGTCTCACCGTCGGAATAGATCTCCAGGATCTCATCGGCGCAGGTCCGGCCCGCGTCGGTGTTCGTGGGCAGGGGTTGCCCGGGCTCCGCCAGTCCCCCGCAGGCGGTCGTGAGTGCCTGCACGGCGGCCGGCGTCAGCCACGGACTGACCGTGGCCCAGTCGGCGGGTTGCAGCACCTTGCCGTTGGCCAGCATCCAGTAGGTGGTCGCGTCGCCGATGTCGTTCTTGACGACGGTGTTGTCCCAGTCGAACAGGGCCAGCGGGGCACCCGTGGTGACGTCACCGGGGCCGCCACCGCAGGTGCCGAGCTCCCGGATCATCGCGTTGAGCCGCTCCCGGTTCTCGCCGTACCAGCCGGGATCAGCGGACAGTTCCGGACACCCCGACGGCGATGCCGACGACGGCGCGGTCGACCCGCCCGTCGGTGCTGCACTGCTGGACGAGGGTACGGCGCTCTGGCCGGGAGCCGCCTGACCTCCTCCACCGCAGGAGGTCAGCAGCAGCGCCGCCGCAGCCATGCCCGTCACCCATGATCGTGTTCTCATCTCGGTCCTCTCCCACACGGCGCACCCTCCGTTGGGCACCCCGTCACGGCTTCAGGGTAACCACTGGAGGGCCTCCGCACCCGGACCAGTTCGACGATTCGTCCGGGACCAGAAACAGCGGGCCTCCTTGACTCCGACTCATCGGCTGCCTATCAATGATCCATGCTCACCGTGATCTCCCCCGCCAAGTCCCTCGACCTCACCTCGGAGCTGCCCACCCGCACCCACACTCAGCCCCGCCTGGTCGCCGAGTCGGCCGGGCTGATCGAGGTGCTGCGCACGAAGTCGCCGGAGGAGATCGCCGATCTGATGCGGATCTCCGACGATCTCGCCACCCTGAACGTCACCCGCTACCGGGAGTTCGACGTCGAGCACACCCCCGACAACTCCCGTCCGGCCGTGCTGACCTTCGCGGGCGACGTCTACCAGGGGTTGCAGGCGGCGACGTTCACGCAGCGCGACTTCACCGAGGCCCAGAAGTCGCTGCGGATCCTGTCGGGGCTGTACGGGCTGCTGCGGCCGCTGGACCTCATCCAGCCGCACCGCCTGGAGATGGGAACCCGGCTGGGGACGGAGCGCGGGAAGAACCTCCACGAGTGGTGGGGCACCCGGATCACCGACCTCCTCGCCGAGGACCTGGCCGCCTCACCGGGCGCGACGGTGCTGGTGAACCTGGCCTCTCAGGAGTACTTCGGCGCGGTCGACGTGGAGCGGCTGGGGACCAAGGTCGTCTCGCCGCGCTTCGAGGACCGCAACAAGGACGGGGTGCCGCGCGTCGTCAGCTTCCACGCCAAGCGGGCCCGGGGCACGATGGCGGCCTGGCTGATCCGCAACCGCCTCCGCTCCGCGTCGGCCCTGCTCGACTTCGCCGAGGACGGCTACACCCTCGACGAGGCCCGCTCCACGGCCGAGGTCCCGGTCTTCGTCCGCTGACACCCGCCCCCGGCCCGGGTTCAGCTCGACCAGCGGAGACGGAGCACCGGCCATAGGATGGGGAAGGGAAACCACGAAACCACTCCTCCGATGGTGACTCCACAAAGGAGGGAGACCGTGGCACAACTCGTAGTACCCGCCAGATCTCGGCGCCTTCGCTCCCCATGGTGGGGATGGGGTCCACTCGCGGGCAGCGTCGTCGCCCTCATCCCAGCGTTGCCGATCTCCTTGCTGCTGTCGCTCGTTGCGTTGCTCGCCGTCCTGCTCACCGACGACTCCGCGCCGCACCGTCGTCTCACCCTGCGCCTCGTCGTCGGGTGGATCGCGCTGCAGGCCATCGTGATGCTGGTGGGCGGAGCACTCTGGAGTTCCTTCCACTTGACACTGCCCAAGCCTCTCCGCTATGATCAACGTCACCGGCACCCGGAATCAAAGGAGACATCGAGTGCTAAAAAAACGACATACCTCTTGATCTTGATATTGACCACTGCCTCGATCCTCTGGGCAGGCTCGCCCACCTCTCACGGGTACACGACCACCGGCTGCCGTTGGGGAACGAAATCACCCACCATTTCCACCCGAAACGTCCATGGCACCTACAACAGCGCCCTTTACAGCGCACGGTCCAACATCAATGCCCGGACACCAGTCACCCTCAACACCACTTACGAGGGTGCCTTGTGGTGGGCTTGGGACGGTAGCTACGGCTCGTCTGGCTGGGAGGGAATTTCTTCTTGGAGTTGCCGCTCGGGGAAGGTCACTGGTGCCAACTCGCGGGTCAACGAAACCTATCTCGCAGGAGCACCCTCGGGACAGATCAAGGTCGTGTGGCTTCACGAACTTTCCCACGTCTTCGGGCTTGGCCATGTGAACTCCAAGAAACGCGTCATGTACACGAGCGCCTCTGAGGCCTACAGAAATGGGGTCCGATCCCTCACCAGTGACGAGATCGCCGGGTACAGAAACCTGTACTGAAAGGGGATGACAGTGCGAGGCATTTCACGAACCATTCCAGCCATCATGATCACAGCCCTCCTGCTCAGCACAGGCTGCACTCCCGAGGCACCTGAGGAACGTCACGTCTCAGCGACTCGGACCAAGACCTACTCCTCACAGGACGAGTTGATCAAGGACAGCGCACTCATCGTGATAGGGGTTGCCGAATCCCAGACCGTGGCGCGAGACCTGGACCCCGATCTGGATTTCACGATCACCCAGTTCAATGTTCTTCGGACCATCAAGGGGACTCCTGCACGAACGATCATGGTCCGTCAGACCGGATCAGTAGCTCAGGGCGCACCAACGGAAATTTTGACCAAAGGTGAGGAGTACCTGCTCTACCTGACGCCGAGCAATCTCCCCGGGAAACTTGCCTCCCAGTACTACGTGACGGGGCTGAACGCAGGGATCTACCAGAAGCAGGATCCATCCGCTGCCGATCGGACGTCACAGTCGAATCTCGACAGCGATGTCATCTACACCCGGGCAGACCCCGATCCCGCAGACCATCTCCCGATGAGCATCGACGATGAGGGCAACTCGGAGGAGGCGTAGTTCAGCTACCGGGCACATCACCGCCGCCTGTGTACCGAAACACCGCCGCCAAGAGATCGTGTGAACGCAACACTGTCCCAACCCCACCGCCTCCCGTCATCCACGCCTCGATACACTGCCGATGACACCCGTTCTCAGGCGCGATTCGGAAGGGGCACCATGAGCCAGAACACATTCGATCCCCTGGCCGGCATCCGCACCGACAACGATCCGCCGCTCGACGTGTTGAGCACCGGGACCGTCTTCTTCGACCTCATCTTCTCGGGCCTGGACCGGATGCCGATACCCGGTGAGGAACGCATGGCGCTCGGCATGGGCTCGTGCCCGGGCGGGATCGCGAACCTGTCGACGGCACTGGCCCGGCTGGGGCTGCGGACCGGGCTGGTCGCCGGGTTCGGCGACGACGCCTACGCCGATTGGATGTGGGACATGCTCAGCCAGTGCGAGGGCATCGACCTCAGCTCGTCGCCGCGTTTCGAGTCGTTCCACTCCGCCATCACCGTCGCCATGACCGTCGACGGTGACCGAGCCATGGTCACCCACATGCACGACACGCCGGAGCCCCTTCACCGGTGGATCCTCAGCGCCCCTGAGGCACGGGCCGCCGTCCTCGACCTGGGTGGCGAGACGTTCTGGTGGCCGACGCTGACCCGACGCGGCACCATCCTGTTCGCCGACATCGGATACGACGAGACGGGACATTGGGACCAGGCGACGCTGCGCCCCCTCGAGCACTGCCACGGCTTCACCCCGAACGCGGTGGAGGCGATGGGCTACACCCGCACCGACTCGCCCGCGCGGGCGGTGCGGAAACTCGCCGACCTCGTCCCGCTCGCCATCGTCACCGACGGCGCCAGCGGCTCCTATGCCATCGACCAGTCCACCGGGGAGGAGGCCTACTGTCCGGCCGTGGCGGTCCAGGCCATCGATGCGACGGGCGCCGGGGACGTGTTCGCCTCCGCCATCGTCATGGGCACCCTCGCCGGGTGGCCCCTCGAACAGCGGCTGCGTTTCGCGTCGCTGTGTTCCTCACTGGCGGTCCAGCAGTTCGGCGGCTCCCTGGCCGCCCCCGGCTGGGGAGACATCAGCGACTGGTACCAGTGCATCTCGAAACGGGCCGAGGAGGGGGACCTGAAGGCCAGTCACATCCTGCGTGACTACACCTTCCTCGCCGAGGTGCTGCCGAAGCACCGGCTGCAGGGGGTGCGTCGCGCCCAGGCCACCTTCGCCATCCCCTCGGACCTCAGCATCCATCACTGACCCCCCGGCCCCATAAGATCAGCCTTGACGCCCCGATGACGGTCATCGGGTGCCTCCCAGGAAAGCTCCATGAGACGTCGTGACCTCCTGCTCGCCGGTGCCGCCCTCTCCCTGCAGGCCTGCTCTGGTTCCTCCGGTGCCCGGCCGTCGCTGGGTACGCCACCACCGTCGGTGAGCCCCTCCTTCTCGGCGCCGCAGCCACCGTCGCCCGATGCCGTCCCGAAGTCCTTCGCGCAGGCCAGCGAGTGGCCGAAAAGGCGGGTCAGCCGATCCATCACGGCCCTGCACCGGGACCATCTGTGCGCCACGCTGCTGCGGAGGGCCGACATGAACGATCCGCTGGAGTTCCCCGCGGTGGTGGACCTCAACACCCACCGCACCCGGATCCTGATGCTGGATGACCAAGGGGAGTTCAGCACCGCGGAGGCCGACCTCGCCGCCATCGAGGCCGGCCTGTCGAAGGACCAGCCGGAGTTCGGGAAGCTCCTGTTCTGCGGCCCGGCGGTGATCGACGACGAGGCGGCCTATCTAACGGTCTACACCCCCAAGGAGAAGCCCAAGGACTACGTGGCCGCCCACCTGGTCAAGGTGCGCCACTCCGACGGCCAGGTCGAGGCCTCCGCCATCCTCATGGAGGACCTCTACTATCCGTACAGAGAAGCCCGGATCACCCTCTCCTTCTCACCCGACCGGTCGAGCCTGCTCGTGGCATCCCGGTCGGACCAACTGACCAACAGGGAGACCGACTTCTTCGGCTTCCGGTTGAGCGCCAAGGATCTCTCCGTCGAGTTCGACGCCCGCGACGTGAGGCCCCCGGGCTCACGGAGAATGTGGCAGTATGGCGCCGCGATCCGGTTCCTCTCCGAGGGCACCACACACCCCATGATTCTCCTGGCCAACGGCGCCGAGGTCGACGTCACCTCGATGGCTGGTCGGTTCGTCGTCGGCGAGTGGTGTCTGTACAACCAGAAGGACACGGACCTGGTGTTCCAGCGGAACCTCACCACCGGCGAGGAGCAGCAGGTCTCGGGGCTCGTGCCCGATGACATCCTGCCCTTCGGCGACTTCACCCCTTGGACGGAACGCTCGTCCTTCGTCTCGATGCACAGCCTCCTCCTGTCGCCACGTTGCGTCGTGTGGACGCCCGGAAATCCGACCGCGGTGGTCCCGTGGACGGCCGATGAGAGACCGCTGCCCTCCCTCGCCACCGTCTTCGGCAACGTCCTGTTCTCCGGGCATCACCAGCACGACGACGGTGCCGTGACACTCCGCTCCCTCGACACCGGCGAGGTCATCGCCACCGCTGCCTCCGTCCCCTCGTACGGCAACTGGGGTGTCTCGGCCTGGGGGCTCGTGGCCGGTGGAGTGTTCCTGCCCGCGAACGAGTGGATCCCACGATGAGGAGCGCGACCATGACCACACTGTTCCGGCAGCGTTCGCTGCGTCGCCGCGACCTCCTGATCGCCGCGACGGCCCTCGCCGGGTCCGCCGTCACCGGCTGCAGCTCCAGCTTCCACGACGCTCTGCAACCCCCCACCCCGGGGGAGATCCCGGTTGAGTTCGCCGACCACGCCGTGTGGCCGGGCAACAACACCTACTTCGCCGTCACCGCGATGCGGGAGCGTCACCTCGTCGGCATGACCACCGTTGCGGATGCGGCGGGCACCTTCGTCAGCGGCTGGGTCCCGGTACTCGTGGACCTGACGGGTGGGATCACCCGCGCCGTCCTCACCGACGACTCCGGCGCCTGGGTGACCCGGGTCGTGAAACCGACATCCGGTCTGGAGAGGAAGAAACCCGCCGCGACCGCGCTCACCACTCTCGTGGAGGGCCCGGCGGTCATCGACGACGAGTACGCCTATCTGTGCGTGGGGGTCATCCTCTGGGACTTCCCTCAGCAGGAGCCCGTGATGAAGGGACAGAGCCTCGACGCGCTCGGCCACCTCGTGGTGCTCAAGCTCCGGCTCAGCGACGGGGCGGTGGTCGCCTCCCGGACGGCCAGCGATCGTTTCGCGCAAGGCCCCTTCGCGGGGCGGGTCCACCTGTCCTTCACCGCGGACCGGAGTTCGCTGCTGCTTGCGGGTGGGAGATACGGATCCGAGGCCCGGGACAAGGGCGCGGGCTGGGTGGGGTTGCGGCTGCGCTGCTCGGATCTGGAGATCGAATACGACGCGCACGTCCTCCACGGGACGGACCTGGCAAGGTCGGTGATCCCCGCCGGCCAGGGCCTGCTGTTCGCGTATACGTGGGGCGAGCATCCAGAGGTGATCTCCCTACTCACGGAGCAGCGCTACCGCCATGAAAGCCCCGCCGTGGGCCACCCGAGCGGCGAGGAGGCCCTCGTCGTCGGCGACTGGGTGTATCTCCTGGAGAATCACGGCAAGAACGGACAACAGGACCTCCACCGCTACATCGTCAACATGGCCACCGGGGAGCGAACCGACATTCCCGACGCGGATCCAGATTTTCCGGTCTGGCCGAGCGTCTTCACGGATCGTTCCTTCCTCCTCGATGCCGACCTGCCGTACCGGTTGGCGGTGTGGCCCCTCGGCGCCGCCGAGCCGCAGGCCACATGGCCGAGCTCCGAGGCCCTCACCGTGGAATCCGTCGCCATCCTTGGCGAGCACTTCTTCGCCCAGGGGAGGCAGGACGGCAAATCGGTACTGAAGGTGCTCCCGTTCGACTCGACGACACCGGTGGCCACGATCGAGTACCAGAAAGGCCTCTTCGACAAGGTGACGGCGGTGACCCGATGGGGCATCGTGACAGGCCGGGGGTTCATCCCCGCCACCCGCTGGCTCGACTGACCCCAGCCACTGACAGGAAGGAAGCCATGCGACGTCGCAGTTTTCTCCTCGCCTCCGCCGCACTGTCCCTGCAAGGGTGCAGCCCCGCGGCTGCGCCCCACCCCTCCATCGCACCCGTACCGTCCAGTTCCCCCAGCCTGGCGGTGACGATCCCGTCGCCGCCCGGACCGGATGCAGTGCCTCGCGCGTTCTCCCCCACCCCGTTGTGGCCGAGCGTCGACATCGCCACGCGGATCACCGCGATGCACCGGCACCACCTGTGCGGCGCGGTCGCCCACAGCACCTCCCGCCGGCACTCCCCGGAGGCGACGCCGTTCCTCCCCGCCGTCGTCGACCTGACCGGACCCACCACGTGGTTGCTGTCGCTGAATCCCGATGGGGGCTTCACCACCCAGCAGACGGATCTCGTCTCCCTGCTCAACAAGGACGACGATCACCCGGAACCGGGACCTGTGCTGCAGTGCGGCCCTGCGGTCCTCGACGACACCGCGGCCCACTTGGTGGTGGCCGCCCGTCCGAGTTCCGATGCGGATCCCCGCGAGGAGGGGAGCAGCGTTCATCTGGTCAAGGTTCGCCTCGCGGACGGTCAGGTCGAGGCGACCACCGAACTGGCGGAGAACTTCCCGATCCACCACCACACGGAGATGTTCCTGTCCTTCTCACCGGACCGCTCCAGCCTTCTCGTCGCGGCGACGGACTACACCGGGAGCCGCCCGAGGATCATCGGGATGCGGCTCGCGGTCTCCGACCTCAGCATCCAGTTCGACCTCTCCCAGCTGGGACTCCCGATCAGGACGGCGCACGCGGCGGGGGGCGCCGTGAACATCGTCACCGACCACTGGTCCCTCATCATGCTGCACGACGGCACCCGGCTGGACGACGTCGGGGAGGCCACCGTGGTCCTCGAGGAATGGCTCCTCAGCTCAACCCGGCAGGGGATGAACACACGCAACCTGACCACCGGCGAGGAGCACGAGGTCACCGGAATATCCACGCTCCCCGGAGAGTTCCTCACCTCAACCAGCAAGCCATTCCCCCAACCGCCCCTGTGGACCGAACGGACCACCCACGTCGACATCTCCTCCGACTCCAAGGTAAAGAGCCTGACGGCCTGGACCCCGGGGACGACGGCGCCGAGGCTTCAGTGGACGGAGGAGGAGCAGCCCGTTCCCTCCGGGGCGGTCGTGTACGGCGACGTCCTGTACTCCGGGCATCCGGAGCATGATCGCGCCGCCCTGACCCTCCGCGCCCTCGACACCGGTGAGGTGCTCGCGACGCTGCCACGCATCGTTCGCGGCGGCGACATCGGCGTCACCGCCTGGGGCGTGTCGACGGGTGGTGTCGTTCTCCCCGCCACCGACTGGTTCGCATGACCCAACAGAATCGAGATGCGATGATCCACAACCGCCCGCTGCGTCGCCGCACGTTCCTCGCCACGGCCTCGGCCCTCGCGGTCGCCGGATGCGGCACCACGGCATCGGACCCCGTGGAGAGCCCCACCCCACGGGAGATCCCCAGCCCACGGGAGATCCCGACGTCCGCACAGATCCCCACCCGATTCACGGCCCGCTCGTCATGGCCCAGGGGTCAGGAGAAGGCCTCCAGCCGCATCACCGCCCTGAGCGGTCGACACCTCACCGCCACGGCCCCCGTGGACGAGGCCCGCGATCTGTTCGCCGGAGGCCAGGTTCCGGTGATCGTCGATGTCGCGACGGACACCACCCGGGCCGTCCTCGTCGACGCGAACGGCGCCTGGATCACGAAGCAGGTGACGGTCGGCGGTGAACATCGGGCACGCGAGCCCCGAACGGAGTTGACCGCCCTCCTGCCGGGCCCCGCGGTCATCGACGGCGAGCACGCCTACATCTGCGTCGGCGTCGACGCTCCGGCGCCGGAGGCCACGTCAACCCCCTCGGCCCACATTCCGGAATCGGACAAGGACTGGCCGGTGGTGTTGCTGAAGATCCGTCTCACCGACGGCGCGGTCGTCGGATCCTTGACGGTGCACGACCACTACCCGGAGAAGGACCTGGCGGAGAACCTGCACCTGTCCCTCTCCCCGGACCGCGCCTCCCTGCTCCTGGCCGGTTCGGGCCGCAGGGGCCTCGTCCACGGCCGACCGAAATGGATCGGGATGCGGATCAACGCGTCGGACCTCACCGTCGAGTTCGAACCGCGTCACCTTGTCCATCTCCAAGAGGTGGAGGAGGTGACGGCCGCAGGCCAGGGCATCGTCGTCTCGTCGTCGGAACCCAGCCGCCTCGAGGTTCTCTCGCTGGTGACGGGGCACCGCCACACCATCGTCAACCATGAGAACACCCGATTCGAGATCACGGCGGCCCTTGTCGTCGGCGACTGGGCGTACCTGAGGCAGGTCACCCATGGCGAAAGCGGGGAGCAGCACTCGCGGTACGTCATCGACCTGGCCTCGGGCGAGAGCGGCGAACTGCCCGGCACCGACTTCGATGTTCCCCGCTGGCCGGTGGTCTCCTCCGATCAGCGGCTGCTCATCGGCCTGGGACGCCGAAAGTTGTTGTCCGTGTGGGAGCCGGGGGAGGCGGAACCGCGGTACCGGTGGCAGGACCATGTGGACCTGGCCCCCTGGGCGGCGGCGTCCCTCCAGGACCACGTCTACATCCGCTTCCAGGATCCTCTGCCGGGGCGGTTGGAGATCCGCCAGGTCGGTTCGGCCGAACCGGTCGCCAACACCGAGGAGCCGTACCCCGACGCGTACGAGGTGCAGGCGGTGAGTCGCTGGGGCCTGGCGACGAGGTCCAACTTCTTCCTGGCCACCCACTGGCTCGACACACCGGAGGAACCCACCCCGTCGCCGACGGCCGCGCCCAGCTGAACCCGTCGCCTCCTAGAATTCGGATCGTGAAGGAAGCCATGCGACGTCGCAGTTTTCTCCTCGCCTCCGCCGCCCTGACGCTGCCCGCGTGCAGCCCAGCGTCCGGCCCGGCACCCCGGCCATCCATCGCACCGGCCCCCACCCTCCCGACGCAGACACCGCCACCCCCGCTGGCCCCGCCCGGTCCGGAGGCCGTCCCGAGGTCCTTCAGGATGTCGGCCTCGTGGCCCGGCATCAAGGTGGAGACCCGGATCACCGCCCTCCACGGGCATCACCTGTGCGGCGCCGTGTTGCGAGGCGACCAGGATGCGCTCTCCTACCCCGTCGTGGTGGACCTCCGAGCCCACACCACCCGCGTCATACAAGCCGACGGGGTCGGCACCTTCACCACCCGAGAGATCGAACTCGAGCTCCTCCAGAAGTACCGGCATCCCTCACACGAGGGTCCTGAGATCGGCACGGTTCTCGCCACGGGCCCCGCCGTCCTCGACGACGACCACGCCTACGTCATCGTCGCTCGCCCCCTCACCGCCCTCCACGCTCCCAAGGAGCACGCTGTCATCCACCTGCTCAAGATCGCGCTCGACGACGGCACCATCACCGCCTCGACGACGGTCGGTGAGTCCCAACACATGGTCTGGCTCCCCACCATTCACCTCAACCTCTCCGACGACGGCGCCAGCCTCCTCGTGTCGTCGAGTGCGCCGGGCGACGTGATCGGGCTGCGGCTCGACAAGAGTGACCTGTCCGTGCAGTTCGATGTCCACGACCTGCCCGACGCGCCCTTCATCGCCGTGGGCGACGCCCTCGAGACCCGCCGCAGGACACCCCCGGACAGTCTGGTGCTGCTGACCGACGGGCAGAGCCTTCCCGCTCCCGGCGGCACCCACACGTTCGTCGTCGGTCACTGGCACTACCGTCAGGAGTCCGATTCGGGCCCGGTGGTGCTGCGGGACCTCACCACCGGCGAGGACACGGCCCTGTTCGGGTTCCCTGACCGGGGCCTGGGGTTCCCTGCACACTCCTTGGCCTACCCGAGGGTGTGGTCCCGCCAGTTCGTCCTGGCCGGGAAGGATTCGGAGGACGTGCACCTCCCGATGTCCGCGTGGCGGGTCGGTGAGGCCTCCCCCCTGCTCCGCTGGTCCGTGGACGAGCGCGCTGACGTCCCCGGCCACGCCGTGTTCGGGGACGTCCTGTACATCACGGATAGCCGGACTGAGGACGAACTGGTCCTTCGTTCGCTCAGGTCAGGGGACATCCTCGGCACGACTCCCATCCGGTGGCGCGAAGGAGGTCTGGCCGTGAACTCCTGGGGCATCGCCACGGCCGAACGCTTCATCCCCGCCGACGACTGGTTCTGATGATGGGAAGCACCATGCGACGCCGCGACCTGTTCACCCTCACCGCCACCATCGCAGGCGGCACCGTCCTGGGAGCCACCGGCTGCACCCCACACCACGATGCCGCCTCCGCTGAGCCTGCCCCGGTTGGTTTCACTCACTCCCCGGCGTGGCCCGCAAACCGGGCACGGACCGAGATCACCGCCGTCAGGGACCGACACCTCGTCGGCTGGGCTCACGTGTCGGAGGCGGAGCGGCTGTTCCGCCTCGGCTGGGTGCCCATCATCGTGAACGTGACCGGTGTCACCACGAGGGCACTGCTCATCGACGACGACGGCACCTGGACCACCCGCAGGGTGACCGTGAAGGATGAGCCCGGCTCCGGGAACGCCCCCACGACGCTCGTCCCCGGCCCCGCCGCCATCGACGACACCCACGCCTACATCGTCGTCGGGGTTTTGTTCGACGGATCGACCGGGACCCACAACTCGGCCGCCCCGGTGGTCCTGCTGAAGGTCCGGCTGAGCGACGGCTCCGTCGTCGCTACCACCACGATCAGCGATCGGACCCGTCTCCGCGCCCTCGAACGGGCGGCCCTGTCCTTCACCGAGGACGGCAACTCCCTCCTGCTGGCGTGCGCCGACCCAGTCGGACAGGACGACAGCTGGATCGGGTTGCGGCTCAGCACCACCGACCTCGGCGTCGAGTTCGATGCCCGGACCCTGTTGTCCGGCCGTGAGCCCCACTCAGTGTCCTGCGCCGGGCAAGGGGTTCTGGTCACTTTCGACTTCCCGGAGAGCACCGAACTGATCGCCTTGGCCGATGGGCACCGGCAGACCACCCAGCACGACAACGGCATGGTCCTGGACGGTTGGACCTACCGGTTCGAGTCCCGGGGCGCGCATGCGCAGACCCTCATCGCCAACCACGCCGGCCTCCGACGGCGCGTCGAGATGGCCGGGGCCCGGGAGCTTCCTCCGCAGCCCCGATTCTTCTCCGGGAACCGGATCATCATCGACTTCTCGGAGGGACAGCACCTCCAGGTGTGGCGCCCCGGGGCCACGGAACCGAGCGTCGACCTCATCGCGCGGGAACAGTCCTTCCCCGCGGGGGTCGCGGTGTTCAACGACATCCTCTACACCTGGCGCGACGACGGCAGGCACACCCACCTGAAGCTGCAACAGCTCGATTCGGGCGAGGTGCTCGCCGAACGAACGCTGCCCCATGGCCTCCTTGGCTCCGGCGTGGGAGCCGTCACGCGGTGGGGCATCGTCAGCAACATGGCCAACACCGACTCGCCCCGATTCGTGAGGGCCACTGAATGGCTACCATGACACCCGTCACCGGGACCCCCGTCCTCCCCAGCCACGGAGAAGATCGTGCGACGCCGTAGTTTCCTGCTCGCCTCCGCCGCCCTGACGCTGCCCGCGTGCAGCCCGGGGCCAGGGCCCCGGCCGGTGATCCCACCGGAGCCACCCCTGCCGACGGTGGCACCACCACCGTCCGCCCCGCCCACCCCGGATGCCGTTCCTCGGGCCTTCGCAGGGACACCGGTGTGGCCGACCTCCGGCCAGCGGGCCAGCATCCATGCGCTCCACCGACACCACCTGTGCGGAGCGGTGTTCCTGTCGGCGGACGACGACCAGCAACCCCGCTCCCTGCCCGTCGTGGTGGACCTCACCGGTCCCACCACCTTGGCCGTACTCGGCGCAGGGGGAACCTTCACGACCCACGAGGTGGACCCCGGTTCCTTGACTGACAAGGCGCAGATCGATGAGTTCGGTCCCGAACTCATCCTGGTCCGGGCGGTCATGGACGACGACCACGCCTACGTCGTCGTGGCCCACCCCCACCACACGCACGAGAACCCCGAGAAGGACCACGCCGACCTGCACCTGCTGAAGATCGCTCTCGGCGACGGTGCCGTCACCGCATCCCTGAGCCTCCACGAGGGGTTCCCCGACACCACCCGGTGGTGGTTGTCCCTCAGTCTCAGTGCGGACGGTGCAACGCTCCTCGTGGCGGGGGCGGACCCTCAGGGACGTCATCAGCCCCCACACTGTTTCGGTGTGCGGGTCGCGTCGGCTGACCTGGCCGTCCAGTTCGACGCCAGTACCGCCATCCCTGACACGGCCAGCAAGGTGAGCGTCGAGGGTGACGCCCTGCACGTCCTGGACGAGACGGCGGGGGACAGTCTCGTCGTCCTGGCGAATGGGCGGGTGGTACCCATGCCCCGATCCCAGCTGCCCCACGTCGTGGGGGACAGCTGCTACCTCAACCTGGCCGAGAACAGCTTCGTGCTCAGGAATCTGGGCACCGATGAGGACACTGCGCTTTCGGACCTGAACCGCGGTCTCCTCCACGATCTGGGCCGCCCCGCCATCTGGACCCGGGATCCTCTCCTCTTCGCCTACGCCCCGGACAGCAGGGAGCCCCAGGCGTCGGCATGGATCCCGGGAGTCGCTGCCCCGGCCCTCAGCTGGAGCGGGAACCGCCTGCCGATTCCGTCGATGGTGGCCCGGTTCCGGGACGTCATCTACCACGACGCCTCGCAGCCACACGACGACACACTGGTCCTGCAGTCCATGACCACGGGGGAGTTGATCGACGCCACCCCGTGGGGGGCGCACGGCCTGGCCCTCGCTGTCAGCGCATGGGGCGTTGCGACGGATGAGGTGTTCATGCCCGCCACTGAATGGGTGCGATCGTGAGGAGAGCCATGTACCGCCGTCATTTTCTCAGCCTCACCGGCCTGGCCGTCGTCAGCGCCACCGGATGCACCTCGGGTCTCCGCTCCCCCGTCGACGCCCCCACACCTGAGGGGCATCCGACGGCCTTCGCGGACTCCCCTGCGTGGCCCGAGGGGAGGGCGACGGTCGAGATCACGGCGGTCCGGGACCGGTACCTGACGGCGATGGCTCCGGTCCCGGACGCGGACGGCACCTTCACCGAGGGCTGGACGGCCGTGGTGGTGAACGTGACGGGACCCACCACCTGGGCGCTGTTGCTCGAGGACGACGGCACCTGGACCACGAAGCAGGTGGCGTTGCGGGGGCAGGGACCACAGGTGAATCACGAGGACAAGGCCTTGACAAGCATCGTGAGGGGTCCCGCCGTCCTGGATGACACCCACGCCTACCTCGTCGTCGGCCTGTTCCCCCTCGAACCCGGCCAGTTCACCGGACGCCCCGAATCGGTCTACGGCCACAAGTACTGCCCGGCGATGTTGTTCAAGATTCGGCTGAGCGACGGCTCTCTCGTCGCGAGCACCACTGTCAGCGATGCCCTCAAGGTCGAGCGGCTCCGGCACGCGACCATGTCGCTGTCCACGGACGGCGGTTCCCTGCTCCTGGCGGCTGCTCCCGGCCGCGACGACGACCCCGCGGCGGGCGGTTGGGTCGGGTTGAGGCTGAGCACGGCTGACCTGTCCGTGGAGTTCGATGCCCGGGCCCTGTACGTCAGGACGCAGCTCACCTCGGTGTCGGCGGTGGGTGAAGGACTCGCCGTCACCTCCGCCTCCCATCTCGGCAAGGAACTGGTCCTACTGGCTGACGGTCGACGGTTCCAGGTCGCTCAGCGGGAACCGACGGTGCTCGGCGGCTGGGTTCACCTGACCATGCCGGAGCACCTGTGGGGGGCTGCTCACGTCGCATTCCATGTGGACTCCGGGAAGAGGGTCACGATGCAGGATCCGACGGTGCAGCTGCCGGAGTTGCCCACGATCTCCTCCCCGTATCCGGCCATCGTCCACCTCAGCTCCGGCACCCCCTTCCGGGTCTGGGTGCCGGGTGCCCCGGAGCCACTCCACGATGCGAATCGTTCCCCCGGGAAGCCGTCACCTGAAGGGGCAGCGGTGTGTGAGGACATCCTCTACACCTGGGCGGAGTCCACGTTGACACTCTGGCGACTGGGCAGCCACGACCCCCTGTCGACACAGCGGATCACGCCGGGTCGTCTCTCACCGGGGGTCGGGGTCGTCACCCCGTGGGGGCTCGCGACACCGACCCAGTTCTTCCGCGCCACCGAATGGTCGCGAGGCTGAGGGAACACACCCTCTCCCCGGCTCCGGTACGACCTTTCCCCGTTGGCAGAGCCGTCCGTGTCGAGACCACCGCGAGGGTCCCGGCTCGCCTTTTGCCCGCTGGTCGAGCCGCGAAGCGAAGCGAGCGTGTCGAGACCACCGCAACAGTCCCTGCGAACCCTCACCGGGTCTCGACACGGGCCCCTCCACTACGTTCCGGGTCCCGGCTCGACCAGCGGGGGAGGGGGATTTTCACCGGGTCTCGGCTATCGGGCGCGTTGCGCTCTCAGCTCACTACCTTCCGCTGGTCGAGCCGAGGCCGCAGGACTCGTGTCGAGACCTCCGCGAGGGTTGCCGCGAATCCTGTCCGGGTCTCGGCTGTCGGAGGTGCTGTGGTCTCGGATCGCCACCTCCCGCTGGTCGAGCCGGACCGCGAGCTTTGCGAGCCGTCCGTGTCGAGACCTCCGCAACGGTCCCTGCAGACCCTCACCGGGTCTCGACACGGGCCCCTCCACTACGTTCCAGGTCCCGGCTCGACCAGCGGGGGAAGGGGATCTTCACCGGGTCTCGACAATCGGGCGCGTTGCGCCCTCAGCTTGACCAACGGGAGATGGGTGAGGGAGCAGGGGTGTTCAGCACAGGGCGTATTGGACCCATTCCCAGGCCTCGGATTCCACCGGCCTGGCCTCCGGGGGTTCGGGCGGATCAAGCCATGGCGGGGGCGGCTCCTCCACCCTGGGTTCTGGTTCCGGAGTTCGGAGACACATCGTGCCGCCAGTGGCATGCACCAGATACTCAAACCCCGCCGGAGACT
>NZ_RQYT01000047.1 GCF_003932785.1 Arachnia propionica
AGGTCACCCGCATCAACGACGACCCACCCGAAGTCGACCCCTCCCACTTCGCCGCAGGCGACACCACCACCCTCACCCCAGCACCCCCACCAGAAGACGACCGCTGGTGAACACAACCACCGAACCACCTCCGCGAGGGCTCGTTTGAGACGATGCAGGCAAGCAGTCCGCGAGTTGGTGCTCGGCTCGGGGGAGGGTCCGCCGTCGCCGCTCCCTCCCGTCAATCGGTGTTCGGGAGCACCCCTCCGGTGAGGGGGGTGTGGTTCGGCGGCCGCATCGGCGTCACTTCGGGTGGCATGACCGGCATGCCCCGCCCCGGCCACGGGTCCCTCGGCGGAACGACCGGCTGCCGCCCGAAGGGACTCGGTCGGCCCGACAGCGCCGCTTGGAGTTCCTCATCCACATGAGCCGCCTCGGTCAGCGCCCGTCGGACCAGCTCATGCAGGGCCATCATCTTCTCCTCGACAGCCCCCGCATCCGAGGCCGGAGCCCCCACTGCCGCCGAGATCGCTCCGTGTGAGCTGATCATCAGGTAGCTGTGCGCCTCCGCCAGATCGACCGCCTCCGCGACGAGACGCTGTACCCGCCGCACTCCCTCCACGGCCGCCGACGCCGCCTGCTCCGCGGTCCTCAGGTCGGACGCGAGGATCGACAACGACTGCTGCCACCCGCCGAGCCGTTCCTTCACGACCTCCGCCGTCTCCCCCGTCGACCTGATGTTGGTCAGGGCCTCGGTGACCTCATCGACCTCGTTGCTGATGGCCTTGCGGAAACGTCGGAGTTCCTCCTTCAGCTCGTGCATCGGCAGGGGTTCCCACTGGAGGATGTCCTCCCATGTCAACGTCATGTTCACCTCTCAGGTCAGGGGTAGTCCGGGCATCGGGATGGTGCGGCGCTCACCGGCGCGACGGAGTTCATCCTCCGCCCGGACATCGGCCTCCTGGAATCGGGCATCAGCCTCCGCGATGTCATCGGCCAACCACCGGAGACGACGCCGCACCAGATCGCGTTGGATGTCGAAGGTGGACGTGCACCGATTCGCCAGCTTCACGCCGGAGCTGGCCCCCGGCAGCAACCGCTCCGGGTTCGGCACCTCGATGGATTCCAGCTCGTCCAGCCTGTCAACCACCCGGTGCAGGGCAGCCGCCAGCCGCGCCAGGTCCCCCCGCGGTACGTGCAGTGACGTCATTGACCTTCCCTTCCTCTTCTCTCTGAACCGATTCCTGTCAGCTGCTGGTGGCCGTCGGCGACGCCTCCGGGGTGTTCACCACGGCATCCTCACCCACCACCGGTCGGGGAACGAACCGGACCGTCCGCAACGACTTGCGGAAGTCGCCCCGCACATGGTCGCGTCCCTGTGCACCCTTGATGGTGAACCGCCAGCAGCCGTCGCGGCGGCACAGGTCCCACCGCATCACCACCTGGGCCGTGTCCCCCTCACCCTGCTGCCACGCCACCCCGCAGGCCTGGGCATCGTCGATGAGCCGCTCCGGCAGCTGCTCCACCCGGGACACCCCCTCCTCAGCAGCCACCGACTGCACCAACCCAGCGCAGAACTCAGCCATCCCCTCCGGACCCGGGTGTGCCGGATCCCGACTCTCCACCCCCGACTGGATGATCATCATCGCCCCCTCGCCGGGGTCATGATCGAGCTTGTGCACGTCAAGCTGCCCGCGCCTGACCTCCCAGTCCCTCACCGGCTCACTCTCACTCACGCCAAGGAACTCATACCCCCGCGGGGGCTCCAACGCGACGACATCGTCGAAGACCTCGCTGGCCGAGGGCGACGGCTCAGGTCCGTCCACCCGGGCGCAACCTGACACCAGGACCATCCCGGCACACACGGTCACAGCCAGTCGACGCATGCTGTCACCTCCTCGAACACGTGGGACACTCGGGCGCACCGGCGCTCGCCTCCCCCAGCCTGAAATCCGGGATCTCCTCCACCGGCGGAACAAACCGCACCGTCTCCATCGCAGCAATCAACTCGCCGGGAATGCTTCGAGAGCCCATGGCACCTTCAAGGATGAAGATCCAACAATTGTCCTTTCGACACAACACCCATATCTCCTGAGGAGTGGGAGTATAGCTTGGATAGAATCCTCTGAACCTGCAGGCAGTCTCACCATCGACCAAGCCGGGCTCGAGTCGCTGTACTCGCGGAACTTGACGACGCTCGGCGAGATATCTCTCGCGCGTGTGACACAGTTCCCCCAGATCCCTCTCCCAGCTCACCCCGGCAGGCCAGGAACCCTGAACCCCCAACCCAGGAATTCGCTGCCCACCACTGGTCGAAACCCAATGCCTGTTGTTCTTCAAATGGGGAATGGAGATGTACGAGAACTCATACCCGAGAGGAGGGGACAGCACGGCACGATCACCTGAAACCAAGTCCTTGACCACCGGCGCGGTCGCCCAGTGGTAGGGATCCCTCGGAGGAGGCTCCTGCTCGGAATGACAGCCTGCCAAGAAGAAGACCAGGGCGACGGCCATCCAGAGTCCTCCTGCGGTCCGGAACCATCCGCCCTGCTTGACGACCGAACAGGACGCCAACCCCTGCTGCCACGCCCTCTCGAGGAACCTCACTTCACCTTCCCCCTGCGGTACTCCTCGTAGTACTCTTCACGCTCCTTGTTCAACGCAAGGTCAACCTCGTCACTCAGGACGTCAAGGCTCGCGGACACAGCAGCCCCGTCCTGCTCCGACCACCCCCTGAAAGCATCACGCCATTCCTCGGACGCCTCCCACCAATTCTCGGGCGCCGGAGAGTTCAGCAGTCCGGGGTAGCTCGCCTGTACATGTTCCCTGAATTCCGGGTACTCCTCACACAGCTCCCCGGGAGAGGATCCCGCCGCCCCACTCTGGTAGAACTTCACCACCGCCACCTCCTTCATGAGCCTCTCGAGCGAGTCATGGGACTCAGCGCCTCGCACGGCAGCGCGCGCAGCGGCGTCATCCACGAAGATCCGGTCCAGGATTTCATCCTGCACGGCATCCACTCCTCTGTGAATCCACGGATTCACGGAATCGTTGACATCGATGAGACCCCCCAGGTCAACCTTGTCCAGAACGTACTGAGCCAACGATCTGATCCGGCGAACCGAGGCATCGT
Source organism: Arachnia propionica (assembly GCF_003932785.1). Classification (GTDB taxonomy): domain Bacteria; phylum Actinomycetota; class Actinomycetes; order Propionibacteriales; family Propionibacteriaceae; genus Arachnia; species Arachnia propionica_B. The sequence continues at coordinate 3,113 of NZ_RQYT01000047.1, forward strand.
TCACCTCCCCCACGTCAATGGCGGCCAAGGAGTCCGAGGCGTCAAGCAGGAGCATCACCGAGGCCGAATCACCAACGACCTTCTTGATGTTCCACAGCCGCGGGGAGTCAGGGGACGGTTCCCAGCCGGGCGGCTCCTGACCTGGCTCAACGTCGCCCCCGAACGCCCAGTCGAGGTTCTGACCGTAGCCGCGCATGGCTGCAGCCATCAGCACCTCCGAGGCCGGAGGACGGCCATAGGGGCTGATGTCATCGGTCAGATCATCCGCCGTGCCGTTGACGTCCTCCCGATCATCCAGTGCCAGGTCCTTGAAGACCCCGTTGTCCTGCCTGAGCCGCCTCAGGAACTCCTCCGAGATCACCAACTTCGGACGCTGTCTCAGGCCGTGGAACTCGACCCCAACCCCATGCAGGTCCTCGCCCGAACGCCCGCCCTTGGAGATGGACTCACCCATGTCGGAGATGTACGGGGCCAGGATCGATCCTGCCCAGTTCCGAAGAGCACTATTCGCTTCACCGAAACCACTCTTGCCGGTGTTGGGGTCGACGCCCGATTTCTCCAACCCATCTTGATACCCTTCGAAGAACTCTGCCGCCACGACAGCCGCACGCCCCGAGCGACTGTCCCGCCATTCTTCCGGCTCCACCTCTCCCTCCACACGGACTTGCCTGGCACTTGGATCTGAGAGTTCTGCTATGAGTCGCCCCAAGGACTCACCTTCATCATCGGGAAGGAAACCCGCCTCCCACCGGGCACCGGAAAGATAACGGACCATGGTCATGGGCTCCGAGTTCGCCGTATTCGCGGTCACCCCTGGAGGAACTTCTCCCAGAAGGAAGGACTGCACCGCGTCGTATCGCTCCAGATCGGCCTCGCGGTAACCCCGCCATGTCCACTCGGCACCGACCGGACCGTAGGTCGGGACGACGGGTTCGTCCATGAGCGTCAGCATCGCTTCCACCACGGCAAGGGGTCGTTCGGCCCCACCCAGTCGTCGATCCGGCATCTCAGTCCCGTAGTCCCCCTCCAACGTCATGCCCACCCGTCTGCACGCATCCTCGCTGGCGACGATGTCCTGGGCGAGCGAGACCCCATCCGCTTGAGGCCTGCAGAAGACGGCACCAACAGCAAGCCCGGGGTACCTCTCCGCCGCCGCCCCCATCATCAGGCCCATGTACTCATAGCCCAACTGCGGAGAGAAGTACCGTCCGCCAACGCTCCTCCCGTTGCCCACGTTCTCCTCGTACTGCAGTTCCGACCTTCCGACCTCCTTCCATTGCGCGGCCCGCTGCATACCGAGCTCCTCCAAGGACAGGCCATCCTTGGTGAGCAAGCCCTTCCGCGCCGCGTGGAAACCCTCCCAGCTGCTCCTGTCACCACCGGCATCGATTCCACCCGTGGAGATGACCAGCACGTGGCCCATGGCGGAAACCAGGGTGTCGAAGGTCTCCTGGAGAGGGCTCCCGGGCCCTTGGAGGAGCCTCAGATGATCCGCTTCCATGATGAACTGCGTCATCTGCTCCGGGGTCACCAGTTCACTCAGGGCGGCCGCGAAATAGGGGTTGTCCAGCCGGTCGCCGAACCTGTTGGTGAACTCCGTCACGTCCTCCTCGGTGAGTTCGAGGTCGCCGAAATAGCTGGCTGCGTCCTGAGCGTCCCGCTGGGCCCGTTCGAACTCCGCCTGGCCGTCCACCACCGGGATGTCGTTGAACAGCTCGGTTGCCAGGTCGGTGCGATTTCCACCGCCCCCTTCGCTCCATCCCTCGATCCCGATGGCCTGATCCACCGCCGCCTGGATGGCCTTTGCCACTCTCGCCGCCTCGTCGTCCAGAGCGGTCATGATGCGCTCGTACTCGCGGAGCACCTCCTCCTGTTCCGCATCCCGTTCACTCGCGTACCGGGCGATGACCTGATCAACATCCTCCTGGCTGACCGTGTCCCTCGACTGGGCCAGTTGAGCCGACAGGGACTGCACCTGCCGCTGGTACTGCAGGTCGGCCTGGCTGTAACGCTCATGCAGTGCCGGCACGGAGTTCAGCGTCGCATCCCCCACGGCCTCAGCCCAGGAAGCCAACTCGCTCGAGCAGCCACCCACCGATGAGGCCACCTGCCGAACCCGGTCGCCGAGGGTGCGAATCGAGTCGGTGTATGCGTCGGCGGCCTCGCCGATCCAGTTCGGCACCTCGCGTCCTTGGAAGCCCGCCACCTGTGTGTCCAGCAGCCGCCGGGAAAGCGTCGCGAAGGTCGACCCCAACCCGCCGGCCCGGATGTGATTCAACGCGTCCGGCAGCGGCATCAGATCGGCTGGTCCCATCGCGGATCACCTCCCAGGGAGGCGCTGATCCTGTCGAAGGCCGACGACCCCGCCTGCTCCGTCGCATCCATGTCGCTGATCGCCGATTCCTGGCCCGACCCCAGGATGGCTGCGGCATCCGAGCACTCCGCAACGACCATCCCGAGCGCGACGAGGGCCTGCTCCACCACCGTCTGAAGACTCGTGGCCCCGTCGGCCAGATACTCCCCCACCGGGGTGGCGGTGCCGGCGCACGTCACCGTACCGATGGCCCCCGAGATCGACCCCAGCGTGTCGGCGTCGTGCCAGTCCTTCTTCGCGTTGATGCCCACCGCATCGCGGTCGAACTCAAGGTTCATGGACCCACTCCCTTCCTTGGGCGTGACCCAAACTAGAGGCTCCGACCCTCTCGACGCCCTCTGCTGGCCAAGAGGACGACACGGGAAACGTTTTTCGGTTCCGCATCCCACTGCGTCGTTCACCGAACCCCGAGCCGGAGGAGCACGACTCGCGGACCCTCACTCCGGGGGAGGGCAGAACGGCAACTGGACCATGAACCTGCCCAGGTCCCGATGGAACACCTGGGCGCGACCCGGGGGCAGCTTCGTCGGCTTCGCCCGGCCAAGAACCGTCCCCTCGTCAGGGTTGCCCGACAACAACAGCCCCGTCACGTCGAGGTCCCGCAACGCCTGGATCACCGGTTCGAACACCGCCCGCGACGCCCCACCCATGCGCCGCACCAGCACCAGGTGGAACCCGAGATCCAAGGCCTGCGCAAACAAGGGCTGCAGGGCCGCCACTGGATTCTTCGGCTGGCTGGAGACGAGGTCGTAATCGTCGACGATGACCCAGGCCTCAGCCCCACTCCACCACGATCGTTCCCTGAGCTGCCGCGGGGTCACCTCGCCACCGGGCAGGCGATCCCTCAGGTACTGCTCCAACCCCTCCAGGTGTTCCTGGGCCTGGTCCATGTTCGTCAGATAGGCCGCCAGGTAGTCCTCCGGCACCTCCCCCAGCAGCGAACGGCGGTAGTCGACGACGAAGAACTGCGCCTGCTTCGGCTGACGGGTCCGAATCACCTCCTGGATCACGCCACGCAGGAAGGAGGTCTTTCCCGAACTCGCATCGCCGAAGGCGAGCAGGTGCGCCTCCGCACCCGGATCGACGGTCCACGCACCCAGCCGGGTCTCCTCCACCCCCAGCGCGAGATGTTCCGGCCTCGCGCTGAGCCTGCGCACCCCGTCGAGGGAGATCCTCGACGGCAGCAGCCTGAGTTTCGGACCCTTCACGGGCGCAGCATCCTCGATGGCACGCAACGCGTCCGCCACCCCGTCGGCAAGACTCGCAGGCTCGGCGAGACCGTCGATCCTCGGCAGCGCCGCCAACACGTGATGGTGGCCCGCCTCCTGGCCGCGCCCCGGCCGTGACTGCGGCACCGCCCCCGCGACCTTCCGGTCGAACCGGGAATCGAAGACATCCCCCAGCCGCAGCTCCAGCCGCGACCCCAACGCGTCGGAGATCTGCTGCCGCATGTCCATCCAACGACTGGCCGACACCAGCAGGTGCACCCCGAACGACAACGCCCTGCCCATCATCTGGATGATGCGGGCATCCATCCCCTCGAAATCCGACCGCAACGTCATCCAGCCATCGACGACGAGGAAGATGTCGCCGCGCCCGTCGTCGAGCCTCCCCTCGGCGCGGGCCCGCCGATACGTCTCCATCGAGTCGATCCGGTGGGCACGGAAGAACCGTTCCCTCTCCTCGATGAGCCCCTCGACCTCCGCAAGCATCCGGTTCATGACATCCGGCCGGTCCCTCGTCGCCACCCCGGCGACGTGTGCGGCCCCGTCGAAGGGCGTGAACGTGCCGCCACCCAGGTCGATGATGTAGAAGTGCACCTCCTGGGGCGTGTGGGTGAGGCTCAATCCCATCACCACCGACCGCAGCACCGTCGACTTGCCCGTCAACGGACCGCCGACCACACCGAAATGCCCGTTGGCCCCCGCGAGGTCGAACTCCAGCACGTCACGACGCTGTTCCAGCGGCAGGTCGATGGTGCCGAGCGGGAAGCGAAGCGGCCCCTTCGCCCGCCACGACGGGGAGTGCAGCCCGAGGACGGGATCGACGACGAGGTCCGGCATGAGCACGTCGAGGGTGTCCGGCACCTCCAACGGCGGCAGCCACACCTGGTGGGCAGGAGTCCCGTGCCCCTTCATCCGTGCCACCGCGATGCCCAGCTGCGTCATCCCCTGCCACTTGTCATCCCGGGCCAGCGGCACCCCCTCCGGTGTCTCCTCCTCGGTCGGGGCCTCGACCCGCCCCGTCGTGAACGGCAGGATCTGCACCGGCCCCGCCCGGTCCGGGGTCTCGCCGTCCTGGCTGGTTCGCGCCGGTGGCGGGGCCGCCACGTAGGAGGCCCGGAACCGGACCATCTGCTCCGTTCCCGTCTTGAGGTAGCCGACCCCCGGGTAGGGGGGCAGGTCGTAGGCGTCCGTCACCCCCAGCACCTCACGCGACTCCGCCCCGGAGAAGGTCCGTAACCCGATCCGGTACGACAGGTGCGAGTCGAGGCCCCGGAGCCGCCCCGCCTCCAGTCGCTGCGACGACAGCAGCAGATGGATGGACATCGACCGTCCCAGCCGCCCGATCGCCACGAACAGTTCGACGAACTCGGGCTTGGCGCTCAGCAGCTCCGAGAACTCGTCGAGGATGAGGAACAGCACCGGCAGTGGCGGCCCCTCGTGCCTCCCGGCCAGCCGGTCCGCCTCGTAGTCGGTGACGTTGGCGTAGTTGCCCGCCCGTCTGAGCAGCTCCTGGCGACGCACCATCTCGCCGCGGAGCGCGTCCTGCATCCGGTCCACCAGGGACAGCTCCGACTCCAGGTTCGAGATCATCGCGGAGACGTGGGGCAGGTCAGCCATCCCGGCGAAGGTGGCACCGCCCTTGAAATCCACGAGGATGAAGTTGAGTTGATCCGGCCCGTGGGTGAGGGCCATCGCCAGCACGAGGGTGCGCAGCACCTCCGACTTGCCGGACCCGGTGGCACCGATGAGGAGACCGTGCGGGCCCATCCCGAGCTGCGCAGCCTCCTTGATGTCCAACACCACCGGCACCCCCTCCGGAGTCACCCCGAACGGCACCCGCAGCAGGTCACGGCCCTCCCGCCGCCGCCACCGTCGCTCCGGGTCGAAGTCCCGGATGTCGCCGCAGCCGAGCAACTCCATCAGGTCCTGTGAGCGTTTCGGGTCCGACAGCCCGACGGGGGCGTCCACCTCCGGGCGCGACTCACCCGTCCACGCCGCCATGCGACGTGCCACCGCCTCCGCCTGGGCCACCTCCACCCGGTCCGGCACACCGAGGATCGGCTGCTGATCGACGAGCAGCAGTTCGAGCACCCCGCGGTCGTCGCCCTCGCCGCCGGGTCGCAGCAGCATCCGCAGGGTGGTGCGGGAGGTCAACGGCGCCCACGACGTCATGGATCTCACGACGGTGACCCCGGACAGGCCACCCGAGGCGCCGAGCGGGTGCACCTCGGGAATGCTCACCCCGTCGAGGACCAGCAGCAGGTGCGGCCACGGGGTGCTCTCGTCGCGGCTGCGGAAGCCGCCACGGCCGAGGAACTCGTCGCCGAGCATCTGCCCCAGCGCGATGATGTCCGAGGTGACCATCCGGGCCCCGCCCAACGCATCCCCGACCTCGTGGGAGCGGGCGTGGGGCAGCCACTTCAGCCAGTCCCAGTGCTCCTCCTCCCCCGGTCGGCACAGCACGGCGACGCGCAACGCGTCCGGGTGGGTGAGGGTGACGACGTGGGCGATCATGGCGCGGATCTCGGCCCGCGTCACCTCGGCCTCCCCACCCACCTCGATGTGGCTGAAGTCGCCGAGCATGATCCCGAAGGGCAAGCCCTCCACTGCGGCGTGGGTGTCGACGAACCGGCGCATCGCGGACAGGCAGACCACGTCCGGTTTCGCGAGCGGCGCCAGCTCCGGCTCCACCAGCTCCATCGCGAGCGGCTGCGTCGACGTGCCGATCCTCACGTGGGTGGCCATGTCGTTGGCCGCGTCGCGTTCCCACAGCCGTGTCCCCTCCACCGCGACGAGAATGAGGGCCTCAGGGTCCGGCAGGTGCCAGCCGACGTAGGCGCGTTGCCGTTTCGCGACGGTACGGACGGTGCCGCGGGTCTCGGCGAGGAAGGCGAGGTACTCGCGGCGGGCGGTGTCGACCTTCTGACGGTGGGTGCTGATCTGGCGGTACATGTTGAACCCGACCATCGCGAGCATCGCGAACACCATGGCACCGGCCATGACCATCATCCGGGTGTTCTGGCCCTGCGACAACGCCATGAACACCATGACACCCATGGAACCCATCATCGGCAGCGCCATGGCGAGGATGTTGCCCATGCCTGCAGGCTCCACCTGATCCGGTGGCGGCTGGACCTCGATGGTGCCGCTCGGCAGTTCGGGCGCATGTGTCCCGTCGTCACGCGTGGGTCGCACCACTGTCCACTCCACCCTCCGATGCGCGGGCCCGCCTGCCTGCGGGGCGCTCACATACTATCCTCAGGGCACGAACCGTCCCGGGCGGTCACCGTCACTTCAGAGCAGGGAGGACCGGATGGCATCGACGCTGTTGACCGTCCGTTGTGGTCCCCGCACGGTGGATGTCTCGGTTCCGGACGGGACGACGGTGGGGGCGGTCCTCAACCGCCTCGGGCTGGCCCCGACCACCGGGCGGTTCCAGGTGACCCTGGTCGACGGTCGTCGGGTCGCGCCGGGGGACCGGGTGGGGCAGGACCTGGGATCCGGGGCTCTGCTGCACGTCGGCGCGAGCAACCACGACGCCGCGACCACGGCTGAACCGGGAACCCGGGAGGAACGTTCCTGGGTGGGCCCGACCATCGCGTGGACGCTCCTGCTGGGTCTGGCCTCGGTCGCCGAGGTGACGGTGTTGCTCGCCCCGGCACTGGGCTGGTGGCCGATCCCCGCCGCGGCACGGGTCACCACGGCCGTCGCCCTCGGCGTCCTCCTCGTCGCCGCCCTCGTGCCCCGCCCCCTGCGCCGCTCACCCTGGGGGCTGTTCGCCGCGACGGCGCTGCTCGGTGGCTGCAGCAGCGTCGTGACGCCGCTGCTCGACGCGCCGACCCCCGCCATGGTGGCTGCCCTCATCGCCTGGGCCGGTCTCGTGTGCTGCCTGGGGGTGCGCACCCTGGACCGCGGCCACGTCGCCCCGTTCGTCTCCACCCTGTGGCTGGTCGCGGCGCTCACCCTGACCGTCGTCGCCCTGGCCGACCCGGGGATGGCGACGCTGGGGGCGTTGCTGCTTGCCGTCGCCACCCTCGGGGTGGCGATCGTGCCGAACCTGTCGTTCCGGATGCCGGAGCGGCAGCTGCTGCACCTGCCGGCCGTCACCACCTCGGCGACGGTGCGGGCGCCGGAGGTTCTGCCGCCGTCGCGGATCACGGGGCCAAGGATCCGCCGCTCCCTCATCGAGGCCGACGACCGCAGCACCATGCTGCTACTCGTGCTCTGCGTCACGGCCGGTGCCGCCGCCTTCCCGACTTCCCGCCTGCTCGCCCCGGAAGCCTCGACGGGGTGGGCCGCCCTGGTGCTGCTGACGTGCGCGGGGTTGTCGTTGTTCCTCCTGCCCCGGGGCCGCCGCGACCCGTGGTCGCGGATCCTGCCACGGCTGTCGGCCGTGGCGGTCCTCATCGCGACGCTGACCTCGCCGGCGGCGGGCGCGACCCTGGGTCCGCTCGGGGCCGCGGGTCTGCTGCTGGCGGTGGCGTTCCTCTGCACCGTGACGGCGGTGACGTTGTCCCGCGCCCGGGAATCCGCGCTGCTCGGGCACCTCGGCGACGTGACGGGACGGCTGAGCCTTCACCTGCTCCTGCCCGCGGCCGTCATGGCGGGCCACGTGTTCGACATGCTGTGGCAGGTGCTGTCATGACCTCCTCACGTCCCGGTTTCCCGCCCGCGCACCCGGCCCGGGCCGTGATCGCCTACCTCGTCGACCTGCTGGTCGTCGCCGCCGTCGGCACGGCCACGTGGTGGTGGAGCCGGTCGGCCGTGCTGACGGGGCTCGTCGTGGCGCAGGCGCTGGCGGTGCTGGTCCTCGTCGTGTCACGCCACGGCCGGACCCCGGGCGCGGCGCTGTTGCGGATCGCCCGGGTGGCCGAGGGGACGACGCGGGCACCGGGGCTCGGCCCGGCCCTGCTGCGCGCCTGCCTCATGGGGATCCTCCACGTCACGGTGCTGGGGCCGCTGGTGACCATCCTCCTGGGACGCGACGGTCGCGACTGGGTGGACCGGCTGAGCCGCACCGAGGTCATCGACCTGCGACCGGACGCCCCGTCGCACGCGGCCGCCCACCGGATCCGGCGCGGCGAGGCCCAGCGCGTGCCGGAGGGCTGGCAGTCCCCGGCCATCGCGTGGGCGATGCCGTCGTACCCCTCCCCGACTCCTCCCCCGCCGCCCACCCCCGGTGCGTCACCGGAACTGCCGGAGGGCTGGGGTCCGCTGCCGGAACCGCCGCGTTCCTGGCTGCTGCTGCCCTGGGGGGATCGGGTGGCGGTGGATGGACCCGTCTTCGTCGGGAGATCACCTCAGGTGAGTTCGGAGGATGGTACCTGCCTGACACTGCCCGATCCGACGGGGCAGCTGTCACGCACCCATCTCATCGTGGGCCCGGTCCCGGGCGGGATCTGGCTGGAGGACGTCTCGACGACCGGAACCGAGCTCATGCGCCCCGACGGCTCGCTCTCCCGCCTGCAGCGCGGGGAACGGGTCGTGGCCGGGCCGGGGGCGGCCATCCTTCTCCACGGCACGAGTCTCGTCGTCGCGGCGACCGGTCAGCCCGCCCGGCACCCCTGACCGCTGACATGCTTCGGGGCCGCCCCGGCCCGGGTCAGGCACGGGAGCGGCCCCGACGACTGCGGTCTCAGAGCATCCGCTGGGCGTTGGCGCGGTCGGTCTCCGCGTACTGCACGGCGGAGTTGCCGATCTTCAGTTCCGTGTCGTTGAGGATCTGGTGCATGTGCGCCATCGAGGCATCCCAGCGCCGCTTGGCGTCGTTGAAGGCCTCCTTGGCGTCGCCGTCCCAGTTCCCGGCCAGCTGCCGTGCCGCGGCCTCGAGGTCGTCGAGCTGCGTCTGGATCTCGGTGGACTGCTGCCGCAGCCCCGCCTTGAGGCTCTCCATGGACGCGTAGTTGACCTTGATCTCGCCTGTGCTCATGTTCATTCTCCTGTCCTGCTGTGGGGCCTCAGCCCATCCGTCCCTTGATCGAGTTGTAGACCGCCGTCTGCTCCTCCTCGGTGCGGACGTTCTCGGCGTCCACACCACGGAGCTTGGCCGCGAGTTCCTCGAGCGCCGTCGCGATCGGGCGGGCCGCCTCGGCCCACTGATCGACGGTGGACTGCATCGCCAAAGCGGCCGGGCCACCCCATCCCGCTGTGGAGTCCCCCTTGTGGGACACGACGGTGTCGATCTTCGTGCGCACCGACGCGGCGACCTCCTCGGCCTTCTGCGCACCGGTGATCAATGCTTGATCGACAACCCTCATCTGATCTGCCATGACTGTCCTCTCCGTCGAAGCTCCGCCCACTGTGGTTCATGTGGCGCGGTGACACGGCAGAAACCTAGTTACGATTGGGGTCCGCCGGGAGCCCTCTGCACCAAGAAATCTGGCGTTCTTGGGGCACCTCCAAGGCAAATCGCGCTGACAAGGGATGATACTTCAGGCGTTTTCTTGTGGATGTGTCATCCACTTGGCCAGAGCGGGGAGTCGAGGGGTTCCGGGCCGCCACACTTGGAGGGCTCAGGCACTGAGGAGGAGCCGAATGACGTCCACCAGATCCACCGATCTGCCCCGACTGCTGCCCGTCTCCCTCAGCGCCAACGGGGAGACGGTGGACCTCACGGTGCCCCCGGACGTCGCCGTGGTCGAGCTGATCCCCGCCATGGTCGCGAGGCTCCGTTCCCTCGACGCCGCCTCCGCCACCCGCGGCTTCTCCCTGCGGACCGCCAGCGGCCGCACCCTCACCCAGGCCGGCACCCTCGGCTCACAGGGCATCGCCGCCGGCACCGTCCTCACCCTCACCCCCATCGGCGAGGGCGTCGACGAGCAGCGCTACGACGACCTCATCGAGGCCGTCGGCACCGCCGTCGCGGAACGCTCCACCCCGTGGTCAGGGAACGACTCGGTTCAGCTGGCCGCCCACTGCTCCGCCCTGCTCGTCCTCGTCGCGGCCGTGCTGCTGGCCACCGGCAGCCGCGACGCGACCCTCACCACCAGCGTCGGCCTCGCCGGGGCCGTCCTCACCACCCTCGCGACCGCCGTCGTCGCGCGGCTGCCGAACCGCGTCGGCGCGCTGGCCCTCGGCCACACCGTCCCCGTCCTGGTCGCCTGCACGGCCTTCGCCCTCACTCCCGGCCCCTGGTTCAGCCTGCCCCTGGTCACCGCAGGGGCCGGTCTCCTCATCGGCTCGACGGCCCTGCTGAGCCTCCCAGGCGAGCTGAAGGCCTCCCTCGCGGGCCCCCTCCTCGCAGGGGTCTCACTCGCCCTCATCGGCGGTATGACCCATACGCTCGGCATCCCCGCCCAGTCGGCCGGGGCGCTGGTCGTCGCGGTCCTCGTGGTCATCTCCCTCAGCGCCCCCTGGGTGGCGATCGCCCGACTCCCCATCACCCTCGGCACCCGCGACGAGATGGAGCGCATCGACGGCGCCAGGGTCAACCGCGCGGTGGCCGTCGCCCGCGTGCTCGTGCTGGCCCTCAAGGCCGGGAGCTCCGTCGGCCTCCTCGTCGCGGCCCCGCTGCTCACCGGCAGCCCCCAGGCCATCGCCCTGCTGGCCACCGCCGGGATCGCCCTCATGCTGGCCACCCGGTCGCTGCGCTCCGCCGTCGAGGTCCTGCTCGGGGTCCTCACCGGCATGGTCCTCACCCTCCTCGCGGCGGTGGCCACGCTCGCTGTCATCCCGGCCGCCCTGCCGTGGCTGCTCGGCGGCCTCCTCCTCACCGCGGGCCTCATCCTCGCCGTCAACGTCCTCGCCCCCGAGCACCGGCCCGCCCTCAGCCGCGCCGTCGACGCCTTCGGTCTGGTGACGCTGCTCGGCATCCTGCCGCTCGCGGCGCTGGTCTGGGGGATCCTCTGATGCCCTCCAACAAGGAGATCCTGGAGGCGCAGAAGTACAACCGGCGTCGCCTCGTCACGGCCTTCGCCTCCGGCACCCCCGAAGGCAAGGAGGTGGAGACCCGCTCCGCGTTCGCCCCGCTCGTCGTCGGGGCGGCGCTCGTGGGGGTGATGGTGGTCATCGCAGCCATCCTGGGCCGACTCGCCCCGCGACTGCCCGCGAACTGGCAGGACTCCACCCTCATCATCGTCAAGGGCACCGGGGCGCGCTACTACACGGTCGACGGGGTGCTGCGCCCCGTCGCGAACATCACCTCGGCCCGGCTGCTGGCGCCGGCGGGCCAGTACCACACCAGCGAGCTGTCCGCCGCCACCATCGAGGGCATCGACCGGGGCGCACCCATCGGGCTGACCGGGGTACCCGACGACGTCCCCGCAGCCCGCGACCTGCGCTCCGACCTGTGGTTCTCCTGCCCGCTGGGCGCCGCGACCCACACGTGGGTGGCGGAACTGCCGACGGGGCACGTGCGGCGCGGTGTCGTCGTGGTGCGCAACCAGGACCAGTTGCACCTCATCGCCGACGGGGTGCGCCATGCCGTCCCCGCCGACCAGCACACCACCGTGCTGCTCGCCCTGGGCCTGGAGACCTCCACCGTCCACGAGGTACCCGCCACGTGGCTGCACCTGTTCCCGCAGGGGTCCATCGTCGCCCCCCTCACGGTCGAGGGGGCCGGGCAACCCGCGCCCGGCATGCCCGCAGCTCTCAGCTCCGCCGTCATCGGCAGCGTCGTCGAGGTGAGTGACGACGGGGCCGGGCGCCGCTACGTCATCACCGGGGCGGGTCGGGCAGCCCCCCTCACCCCCGTCGCCGCCAAGCTCTACCCGTCGGCCACCCCGCTGCGGGCCTCCGTGACCGACATGGCGGGCCTGGAGGTCGACCCGGCCGGGGTGGCCCCCGCCGACTGGCCGAGCCAGCTCACCGAGGTCGTGCCCCACGACTCCGTCCCCTGCGCCGCCCTCGGACGCGACGCCTCCGGCGCCCCCATCCCGGTGCTGGAGTCGATGGAACGCAACGCCCTCGCCCAGGCCCTGCCCGGCAGCGGCGACCCGGAGTCGCGCCTGGCCGCCGACCAGGACGCCGCGTCGGTCCTCGGCGGTTCCGGGGCGCTCGTGCGCGCCACCTCCGACGGCGACCTGGGGCAGGTGATGCTCGTCTCCGACCTCGGGCTCATCCACGGCCTCGGCAACGCCCCCGCCGAGTCGCTGACCCGCCTCGGCTACGACAGTGCCCCCGTCATCGACGTCCCCGCGGCCTGGACGGCCCTCATCCCCGCCGGGACCACCCTCGACCCGGAGGCGGCCTGGGCGAGCGTGGGGCGACGATGAGACGTCTTCTCGCCACGCTCACCGCGACGGTGCTCTGGCTGGGCGTGCCCGTCGCGACCGCCCAGACCCCCACGGAGGGACAGCAGGAGTGCAAGGTCGGTACCCAGGCCCTCGTCCCCGAGGCCCCGGCCATTCTCGGATCCCTCGGCATCACCGACACCTGGCGGCTGTCCCGCGGGGCCGTGACGGTCGCCGTCGTCGACTCGGGGGTGGCGGCGGCGAACATCCACCTCGGTGAGGCCGTCCTGCCGGGACTCGACGTGACGGGCGAGTCCGACGGCCGCGTCGACATCCAGGGGCACGGCACCGCCATCGCCGGGCAGATCGCGGCGCGGCCCGTCGACGGCTCCGGGCTGGTGGGGGTCGCGCCGGATGCAACGATCCTGCCGGTGCGCGTCTACACGGGCGATCGCGCCACCGGCGGGGCCGAACCCGAGCCGGGACAGGTGGCGCAGGGGATCCGCTGGGCCGCCGGCCAAGGGGCACGGGTGATCGTCGTGGCCCTGGCCTCGACGGTGGACTCCCCCGAGCTGAGGGAGGCCGTCACCCATGCGACGCAGCTCGGCGCCCTCGTCGTCGCCCCGGCAGGCAATGCGGAACGGGACAAGGACCCCGCCGCCGCCCGCTACCCGGCCGCCTATCCGGAGGTGCTGTCGGTCACGGCGACGGACCAGGCGGGCATGGCGTCGACCTCGGTCATCGCAGGCCCGCACGTGGAGGTCGCGGCTCCCGGCTCCGACGTGTTGACCACGTTCCTCTCCGACGGCGACTGCGTGCTCGCGGGCGGCCAGCCAGCCTCGTCCTTCGCGACCGGCTATGTGGCGGGGGTGGCGGCCCTCGTCGCCGCCGCGCACCCGGAGGAGACCCCCGCCGACTGGGAGTACCGGATCCTCACCACGGCGCTGCGGCCCCACCGGGCGGAACGCAGTGACGCGCTCGGCTGGGGCCTGGTCGCCCCGCGCGCGGCCGTCGAGTTCATCAACGACGGGCGCGCGGCGGGGCCGCCGAACCCCCGGTTCCCGGCCGCCGATCACCCCTCGGCGGAGCCGCTGCCGCCGCGCCCCGCCCGCACCGATCCACTGCCGTCACGGCTGCGGACCCTCGCGATCGTCGCGGGGCTGGCCACCGTCGTCGGCGTCGGGATCCTGCTGGGTGCCCGACTCGTCGCCTCCCGACGCACCCCATAGAATCCCCGGAATGCCGCCCCGCTCGCCCCTGCCTCCCCGCCACGGTCTCCAGGCCGCGTGGGTGCGGACCCGGGATCGTGGCGCCGACGCCCCGTGGGCGACGATGCGGGAGTTCCTGCTGGAGCGGCTCGGACCCGGGCGCGACTCCGTCGACCCGATGCTGGCGCGCGGCGAGTTCGTCGACGAGCACGGCCGTCCCCTCACGGGCGACGAGCCATACCGGCCGAACATGTTCGTCTTCTTCCACCGAGAGCTGCGCCCCGAGGCGGAGGTTCCGGGACGCCTGGAGGTGCTCCACCGCGACGACCGCGTCGTGGTGTTCGACAAACCGCACTTCCTGTCGACGATCCCGCGCGGCCGCCACGTGCTGCAGAGCGCCGTCGTCAAAGGCCGTGAGGCGACGGGGCTGCCGGAGCTGTCGGCGGCGCACCGGCTGGACCGCGGGACGGCGGGGGTGCTGCTCATGACGACGACCCGGCAGTGGCGACGCGCCTACCAGGACGTGTTCGCCCGCCGCGAGGTGACCAAGGTGTACGAGGCGATCGCCCCGTACCGTGACGGGGTGGAGTTCCCCCGGACGGTGAGTTCGCACCTGGTCAAACGGGTGGGGGTGCTGCAGGCGGAGACCCTCGACGAGGCCCCCAACGCCTGGACCCACATCGAGGTGGCGGAGGTCCGCGGCGACTGGGCCCGCTACCTGGTGCGACCGCTCACGGGACGCACCCACCAGATCCGGGCCCACTTCAACTCGCTGGGGGTGCCGCTGCTCGGCGACCCGCTCTACCCGGAGATCCGGGATGTCGACATCGACGACTTCACCACCCCGCTGCGCCTCCTCGCCAAGGAGCTGGCGTTCACGGATCCCGTCGATGGGCGGGAGCGTCGTTTCGTCTCGCGTCGCACCCTGACCTGGCCGGAACCCTGAAGGGGGGCACCGTAGACTGCTCCCCATGCGAGCTGTCATCGTTGAAGAGCCCGGGGACATCGAAGCCCTCGAGATCAAGGAGGTCGCAACGCCGACCCCCCAACCCGGCGAGGTGCTGGTCCGCACCGTCGCCGCCGGGGTCAATCGTGCCGACATCCTGCAGCGGCGTGGGTTCTACCCGCCGCCGAAGGGGGTCACGGACATCATCGGGCTGGAGGCCTCCGGCGTCGTCGAGGCCATCGGCGACGGGGTGACGCGCTGGCGGAAGGGCGACGAGGTGGTCGCGCTGCTGGCCGGGGGCGGCTACGCCGAGTACTTCGTGGTGCCGGAGGGGCAGCTGTGCGCGCCGCCCCAAGGGGTGGACCTCGTCACGGCCGCCGGGCTGCTGGAGGTGGCGGCCACCGTCGTGTCGAACATGGACGTCGCGGGCTTGAAGGCCGGGGAGACCCTCCTCGTCCACGGCGGCGCGGGCGGGGTGGGCACCTTCGCCATCCAGTACGCGAAGTCCATCGGGGCGCGGGTCGTCGCGACGGCGGGCAGCGAGACGAAGCTCAAGCACTGCCTCGATCACGGCGCGGACGCGGCCGTCGACTACCACGGCGACTGGGTCGAGGGGGTCAAGGAGGCGACGGGAGGTCGCGGCGCGGACGTCATCCTCGACATCATGGGTGCGAAGTACCTGGAGATGAACGTCAAGGCGATGGCCCGTCGCGGCCGGATGGTGGTCATCGGGCTGCAGGGCGGCACGAAGGGCACCCTCAACCTGGGACTGCTGCTCCAGAAGAACGGCACCATCACCGCCACGTCGCTGCGGTTCCGCCCGGTGAGGGAGAAGTCGGAGATCTGCGCCCGCGTCGAGGAGACGGTGTGGCCGAGGATCGCCGACGGCTCGATCCGCCCGGCCCCGGAGACCCGGGTCCCCTTCGACGAGGTGCGGCGGGCCCACGAGATCCTGGACTCAGGCGACAACGTTGGCAAGCTGGTCCTGGAGCTCCCTCAGGGCTGACGGCCTCATTCACGTCCTTTTCCCGCTGGTCGAGCCGGACCGCGAGCAACAGCGAGCCGTCAGTGTCGAGACCTCCGGCACACAGAGCTGGGACTCGACTCAGACAACCATCCCACAGGTGTCGGCACGGGTCCTCCGCACGTTCCGGACCCCGTGTGAGCAGCGGTGGGAAGGATGGCGCGCGAGCCGTCGTGAACAACCAAAGGTGTTATTCACGACCTTCTTTTCCGCTGGTCGAGCCGGACTGCGCGCGCCAGCGCGCCGTCCGTGTCGAGACCGCTGACACACGGTGCTGGGACTCGAGTTGAGCGGGAATCCCACGGGGTCTCGACACGGGTCCTCCGCAGGCTCCGGACCCGGCTCGACCAGCGGCAAGGAGAGGGCGACGCCGACACCGAAATGAACAACCACCTCAGCTCCGTGAATAACGCCGCCAAGAACGAAAGACAGCCGCAACCATCGCCACCCACGCGATCTGGGCTCATTCGCCTTTCCCCCGAACTCCAGGACAACTAGGGCATATGCATGCATCAGTGAGCTTTCTGCATGCAAAATATGCCTCCAAACGGGCACCCTTCTCACCCCCCCCGGGACCGTACCGGATCCTCCGCGACAGTGTTCGCAGGACCAATACCAAAGCTTCAGGCTTCCAAAGCAGAGGCGATGTTCACACTTCCCGACAGGAAGTCCACCAAGAGTGATCCACCCTGCAGATGCGCGTCGATCCCGTCAGCCGCCCGGGATGAGGAGAACGTGCTCGGGCCATGTCGCCGCCATGGGCCTGTCCAGCGTCGCGAGCACGGCCTTCCGGGACGCGGCCAGCGCCACCAGGTAGGCACCCGTCAGTTGCCGGTGGCCCCGGATCCTGGGGTGTGGGACGTCGAGGTATGAGATCGAGTCCGGCCAGAAATCGACTGCGGGATGGTCGTGCAGGGTGGTCAGAAGTTGCGCGACCCCTGCTGGGGACTCGCCGGTTCTGAGCAGGAACCGACCGAGAGCCCCTTCGGTGATCGGGCACAGCGCGACCCCGGACTCCGTGACCTGTTGAAACCACTCCGATGCCCTGTCATGGTGTTCATGCTCGGAGACCACGAGAGCGATGAGTGCGCTCGCGTCAAGGAGGTGTGTCATTCCTCCGCCGCCAGTTCCGCAGCCTCTGCCATGGTGATGACGCGGCCGACACTGACGACGGGAAGCCCTGTGCGCGGACTCATGGGATGGCCGCCGGGAGCACTGTCGGCCAGGCCACGCGCGGTCAGCTCAGCGATCACCGACGACACCGATCCGCCCTCGTCGCGGGCAATCTCCTTGACCCGTTTGTAGGTTCGCTCAGGAAGCGTCACTGTCACCCTCATATCTGCATCACACCCGATGCAGATATTACGCCTCAGGGGTGATGCCACTGCCAGAACTCGATCATCGACACGACGTTCGGCCCGTCGACCACCGGGTTGCCGGGGATCGCCCCTGCCGACAGCAGCCCGATCAGGAGCAGCCGATCCATCCCCGACACCGCGTCGACGGCCCGCTCCATCTCCGCGGCGGTGAGTCCGAGGAGGTCGCGCACCCCGTCGGGCACCGCACCGTCGACCCGGCCCGCCAGGATCAGGGCCGAGACCTCACGCGGCAGCTCCGTCGCCGTGGCCAGTTCCTCGACCAGCGAAGGCCGCCACGGCGGCGGGCCCTCGGCGAGCAGTCGCCGGAACCCGGCCACCACCCAGGGCGGGTCGCCGAGACGCGTCCGGCGCCACTCGGCGACCGGGCGACCGGCCACGCGGTCAGGGCGTTCCCCGCCGGGGGCGAGCACGAGCGCGTGCTCCTCACCGTTGGCCTGCCAGGTGCCGACGCAGAGCCCACCGGCGACACGATCCCCCTTCGCGACGACGGGCGGCTCGTTGGGGAAGGTCCAGGCGCGGGCCCGCGACGTCAGCAGCCTCGCGTCGAGACAGGCCTCGATGAGGGCGGCTGCGCCCTGGATCTCGGCGACGTCCCGGCCCGGTCCCACCGCGATGGCGAGCAGCACCTCAGGGCAGACCGAGGCAAGGGTGAGCGAGGGCTCCCACCAGTCGAGTTCGGGGAGCCGCCCGCTGGCCAGGGCCTCCCCCGCCGCCAGCACCCGCTCCCTGTTGTTGGGCCGGGCCGTCGGGTGAAGGGGCGGAAACGCCCAGATCGCGAGGTCGCTGCGGACCGCCACCCCGAGGCCCGGCGACCCCGTCAGTCCGTCGAGCTGGGCGCGACCGTCGGCCACCAGCCGGTTGATGCGGGCCGCCATCTCGACGGCATCCGCCGCCCGCTCCCCTCCGACGACGGCCGAAGCGACGTCGAGGGCCTCGGGTGAGGCGTCGATCCGCTGCCCCTCCTCGAGGAAGTCGGGGGCGGTGGGGCTGAGCCCCAGCAGCCGCGCCGCATCCTCGAGGCCGACCTGCCCGACGCCCCTGACCCCCGGGATGCCCTGGGCAAGGGCCCTCACGAGCAACGCCGGAGCGTCGAGGTGGTCGGCGAGCTGCCGGACCTCGTCACCGACGATCGCACCACCCGCGAGGGTGCAGAGCGGGCGCAGCCGGGACAGCTCCCAGTACAGCTCACGCGGGTGAGGACGTCGCCGGAGCTGCGGCTCGGCCCAGCGTCGCAACAGCCGCTTGGCGCCGTCGTGGGCGATGATGACCGGCCAGCAGTCCTCGATCTCCTCATGGCTGAAGTCCTGATGCCAGTTCGAGGCCGCCAGGTGGTCCAGGGGGCGGCGGGGCTCCCGGGCGGCCCACTCGGCGACGGCATGTCCCCCGCTCACACCACCCATGAAACTGAACGGTGCGTGGGCGGCCACGAGCGCGTCGAGGACGTCGAGGTCCAGGTGCCAGGCGTCCGCCCAGAGATGGATGCGACCGCGGAAGTCGAGTCCGGCGACGAACTCGGCGAAGCGGTACTGACTGCCGTGGGGGCGCGAGAAGAGGCGCTCCAGGTGCGGGATCACCCATGCCGTGGCGTCGAGACGGCCGGAACGCAGGTCATCGGCGACCCCGGTGGCCTCAAGGACCTCCACCCACTCCTCGGGGGTGCACTGGGTCGACACGATGCCGGCGACGAGGTCCCGCACCGGCTCGTCGCGGCCGAGAACCCGCAGGTCGTCGAGGTGTTTCCGCCAGAAGTTGATCGAGGCCCCGACGATCCCGGGAAGCCCGAGGACCTCACGCAGCAGGTCCCGGACGACGGCCTCCCCGTCGCGCCCGGCCGCGGCGGCGAGTCGCCGGGTCGTCGCCCCGAGCTCGGCCTGGGGCGCGAGCCCGGCCCCCACCCGCTCCCGGGTGGCCGCGACGTAGGTGTCCAGCACCTCGCCGGGCGGCAGGTCGCGGGAGAGCTCGGTGAGCCATCGTCGAAGCTGCCGGGTTGTCCACTGGCCTGGGGGCAAATTCGACTCCCGTGTTGTCACGGAATCCCACCTCCATCTGCAGCATCGGGGCCAGCCCTGCATCAAAGGCATGTCGATCGCGACACACACTTCGAGCCTTGCGCACCCTCTCAAGTGCATGTCTGGATGTTCATCTACCCGGACCACAGGTCGTTGGTGACCGATCTGCTCCGGCTTGGAACGTCTTGACCTCAGTCCCGCTTTCGCGGTAAGCCCTAGTGTCGCGTGTTGTTAGAGGGTGCGCGGATAGGTGCGTGTTGGGGATGTGGGGCAGGCACGAACACTGGTAGAAGGGTTCTAGCCAATCCTCTACTACCCAAGGAGT
>NZ_RQYT01000048.1 GCF_003932785.1 Arachnia propionica
TCGCCCTGGAACCCGCCGACCTCGCCGTCGCGCTGGGACGATGCGACCGCGACCGCTGCGACGAACTGGCCGACATCGACGCCCCCATCCGGGGACTCGACGACGGCTTCGCGTCGATCCTCGCCCTGTGGCGGGAGGCGACGGTGGAGCCGCCGACCTACCTCGTGGACAATCCGGTCGGCTGGCAGCGGCCGATCAGCGTCCGCGGCGACGAGCCGTGGTGGCACGAGATGCTCGGGGTGGCCAGCCGGGAGCACTGCATTCCTGCGCACCTGCTGCCCACGCACCTGGCCCGCCCCGTCGGGGAGGTCCTCAACGACATCGCCCGCTCCGGCCCAGCGGACACCCTGAGGACGTTGCTCGACTGCCTGGCCGTGGCGCGCCGCTTCGACGAGCCCCTCGCAGTTGCCACACTGGCCACAGCCGGGGTGATCCCGGTCAAGGACCGCGCATCCCTCGCCGCGGAACTGCTGCAGGCCTGGGACGAGGGACGCCTCGTCGGCGACGACCTCGTCACGGCCTGGCACTCCCCCTTGTGGGAGCAGTTCTGGCCGTCCAACGCGTACCTCTGCATCGAACGAGCCGACGCCAAGGTCGCGGCCCTGCTGGCCCTCATCGCCGAGGCAGGCGGCCTGGCGCTGGCCTGGCCCCTCCTGATCGAGATCGCAGAAACCCTCGCCGCGCAGGAGAAGATCCCCGCCACCACCTCGACCGTCCTCGAGACCCTCCTCGCCCTCCTGCCCGAGGTCCCCCACCCCGTGGAGCTGCCCAACATCACGGCCCTGGCGGAACGCAAGGGCTCGTCGAAGGCCATCAAGACCGCCCGGCTCATCGTGGCGAACATGGCGAAGCCGTGATCCCCTCCCGGGCACGAATCGCCGTTCTCGCTCGCCCCCGCTCATGATTCCGTCGGCGGCGAGGGCTGGATCAGTCTCGGCAAAAGTCTGGGCCGTGGTGGGCGATACCAGCCACCAACAGGGTCAGCCCTGTTGTAACGTCTCGCTACCGTGTGTGAGTGCTGACCTGCTTCGCGTGATGGTTTTGTGCCGGGAATCCCTCCACCCGGACGAGCGCACCGGCTGCCAGCGTGATGCCTTTGAGCCATTCCTCGGATTTGTCAATGATTCGCTCGCCGTCGTGATCCAGTGTTGCGACGTGATACGAGTTTGGCAGGTCCACGACTGTGATTTCAGGAGCGGGGGAGCGTTCAACGATCAGGCGCAGCGAGGTGGCGTCGATCACATGGTCCGCTCGTGACCTGAAAATGAGCAACGGGTGACGCACCCGGGGGAGGCCCCTGTTCGTCTCATCCCAGAGGTCGAGCATGGAGGCCGCGGCTCGAAGCGGTGTGCGCCGATATGCATGGTCGGTGACGTTCGGCTTGCAGATGTCGCCGCCGAGCGCGGGTGACGAGGATTTGAACTTCGCGAGGAGTGGAAGCAATCGCATGTGCCATCCCGAGAGCGCAAGGGCTGGGTTGACGAGCATCACGCCGGCAACGGCACTTTGACGTTGTTGCGCCAGCCGCAAGGCGAGCGCCCCGCCCATGGACAGCCCCGCCGCGAACACGACGTTGCACTCACGAGCCAAATCGTCGAATGCTCGCTCCAGCTCGTTGTACCAGTCCACCCAAGTTGTCTTGTTGAGGTTGCGCCAGTTCGTGCCGTGACCGGGCAGGAGGGGAACAGAGACGCGGTAGCCCTTGCTCGCAAGGCCGGCGGCCCACGGTTTCATGGGCCACGGAGACCCAGTGAATCCGTGGCTGAACACTATGCCGACGGGGCCAGATCCTGCCGTCAAAGGAGTGGCGTAGCCAGGAATCGTCGGCTCGGTTTCTTCATACTCTGTCATTGAATCTCCTTTGGGCGGAAGGGCTGGGCTCGAGAAGGGGGCGGGAGTTGTCCGGTGACCAGTGCGGCGAGGGCGATGGTGAATCCGGTGAT
Source organism: Arachnia propionica (assembly GCF_003932785.1). Taxonomy (GTDB): domain Bacteria; phylum Actinomycetota; class Actinomycetes; order Propionibacteriales; family Propionibacteriaceae; genus Arachnia; species Arachnia propionica_B. The sequence goes on from NZ_RQYT01000048.1 coordinate 1,944, forward strand.
CTGTAGGAGGGTGAGGGATTCTCCTGCGATGAGTGCGCCGAGCAGTGCGGCCGTCAGTGGGGAGAGGAGTCCGAGGAGTGCTGTGGGTGTGACGGACAGGTGTCGGATGCCGGCGAACCAGATGGTGTAGGTGAGCAGGGCACCGATCAGGCCGAGCCAGGCGTAGCCGGCCCATGCGCCTGCGTCGATGGGTTCAGGGATGCCATCGAGGACGAGGGCGGGGATCGCGAGCAGGAGGCCTGCTGCGGTGAGTTGCCAGCCGGCCAGGCCGACGGCGTTCACGTGTTCGGGGCGTCCCCACTTCTTGGTGAGGACGACACCGGCTCCCATCGAGGTGGCGCCTGCAAGTCCGGCAAGGACGCCGAGTGGGTCGAGGGCTGCGTCTGGGCCGAGCACGACCATGCCCACGCCAGCCATGCCGGTGATGCCCCACCACAGGCGCCAGCCCGAGAGTCGCTCGTGCAGGATGAGGACGGCGAGGAAGGCAATCACGATGGGCTGGACCGCACCCAGCGTCGCAGCGACTCCGCCGGGCAGGCGTTGGGCGGTGACGAACAACAGGGGGAAGAACGCCGCCATGTTCAAGCCGCCGAGTACGAGACTCTTCCACCACCAGCCCCCGCGCGGGAGCTGGCGCGACAGCGCCAGCGCGATGAGTCCCGGCGGCAGGGTGCGCATGAATGCAGCGAAGACCGGGTGCCCCTCCGGCAGGAGATGCGTGGTGACGATGTAGGTCGTTCCCCACACCATCGGCACCATCGCGGTCAGGAGAATCCACCCCGCCTGCTGCCCGATGGGCTGGTTGCTTGCTGTCATGTCATCAAACCTGTCAGCTGGTCAGGTATGAGTCCAACGCATGCTTGTCATGGCAGGCATGTATGGACATCATGGATGTGTGGAGTTGCAGCAGATGCGGTACGCGATCGCGGTAGCGGAGGAGCGCAGCTTCACCAAAGCCGCTGAACGGTGCTTCGTGGTGCAGTCAGCGCTGAGCCACCAGATCAAGGCACTCGAACGAGAGCTCGGCGTGCAGCTCTTCGCACGCACATCGCGTCGCGTCGAACTCACCCCCGCGGGAGAGGCCTTCGTCACTGCTGCCCGGGAAGCACTGCAGGCCACCGAACGGGCCATGGTGGATGCCGCCGCCGCAGAGGGTGAGGTGCGAGGCACCCTGACCCTCGGTGTCATCCCCACGGTCACCGCGGTTGATGTCCCCCATGTACTGGCAGCATTCCATGCCGCTCATCCTGCGGTGCGGGTACGTCTTCGTGGCGGTGGCAGCGAGCAGTTCATCAGCGACATTCGTGCGGGACAACTCGATGTCGCCTTCCTGGGGCTCGCCGAGAGCACGCCACCCCAAGGGGTGGCCTTCCATGAACTCTCCCACGAGGCACTCGTGGCAGCGTTGCCCGCGAACCACCACCTGGCACGCAGGAAACGCGTCAAGCTCGAAGAACTCGCCGACGAGACCTTCGTCGACTTCCCGAGTGGCTCTGCCGGTCGCGCCCAGGGCGATCTCGCCTTCGAAGCGGCAGGGCTGCAGCGTGAAGTCGCCTTCGAGGCCATGACCACTGACCTGATCCTCGGCCTCATCCGCAACGAACTCGCAGTCGGAATACTCTCCGCCCAGGTCATCCCGCACGACCCCGGCGTGGTCGCAGTCCCACTTGTCGATGGTCCCCGGAGGATCGAATACCTGGCCTGGAACGACTTCAATCCCAGCCCAGCCACCCGGGCCTTCCTGGAGGCCACCCCCATCCGATCACGCAGATGACGTGACCGAACCCTCGGAGGCGCCGTCCTTGTGACGAAGACCGGACGGGAATGCACCCCGACACAGCATCACCGCCACAAGAGCCGATCATCGCAATCAGGCTCAGGAGGGTGGTGGTCCGCAACGAGCGATCGATCACCGTGCCGACCACGGCGATCCCTGCCATGGAAGCGACCCCCAACAGCTCGCCGAGAACACCCTGCCACCGCAGCGCTGGCAGGATGTAAGAGGGCGCGCGGACAGGAGCATCTACTGCGGTCGCCCCGGTGACCCCCGGGCTGTGTGTCTGAGATCATTTCGGCGTGCCCGCGACCACTCCTTTCACTCCGATGGTGCTCGACGACGATGCCTTGACCGAGCTGATCGCCGAGGTCGCCGAGAATTGGCTGGAGCATGCTGACCTGACGGAACGCGCCCTGGCCCAGCTCGTCGCGACTGCCCACGCCCGAGGCCCCGAGCCCGTCGTGGCCGCGTGTCGGGAAGCCACCCTCAGCAGCCTCGCCTTCCTCTTCGGCTACTCAGGACGTCTGCTCCAACGGCTCGGCGACGGCACCATCAGACCGGGCACCACCCCCCGGCCTGCCCGGTCACCGCGAGGACCGCTGATCTTCCTCGCCGCCCAGCATTTCCACGACGTGCTGCACCGGCTGGGGGAACTGCCCTGCCTGCTCTCCACCCCCTCGAACAGCCGCTATGAGGTGACGGCACAGGACCTGCGGGATCGCGTCGAGCAGTACAACGACGACAACGTGGTGCTGGAGCCCACGGATGTCGCCATTGCGCTCGCTCGGCTCCGCAGAACCGACGACCGCACCGGAATCGACGCGCCCATCCGAGGCTGTGAGCTGCGGCTGGCGCAGGTCATCGAGATCTGGTCCTCGGCCCGGGTCGAACCAGCTGGCCTGTCCCTGACCTCCGGGACTGCTCGGAGCGAGGCCGTGCTCCAGGTCGTCGGCGATGTGCCCGCACCCCATGCAGCACTTGGCCTGGACACCGCCTGGAACCACCCCCACCACTACGAGGGGTCCCACCCGCTGCACGACGTCGCGGACCTGCCTGCGCTCTGGTCGCCTGCAGAGGGCAGCACCGTGGACACCCGACCCCACGACATCATCATGCGGTTGCTGCCACAGCACCCTGGGCGCCCGGCGGGGGTGGTGCTGCGCCTGCTGCGCTGGTCGGACACGGACGGTGCCCTGGACGCCCTCATCTCCTGCGCCACTGTCGCGCAGCGGTTCGGTGAGCTACTGACGGTCGTCACCCTCGCCACCTGTTCACGACTCGACCCGTCGCAGGTCAAGCGCCTGACCCCGATCCTCCTCGACGCCTGGCGTGAGGATCGTCTGACTGCATCCGATCTCGCGATGGGGTGGCGCTCTCCCATGTGGGAGCAGCTGAACCTCGGGTCGGGTCGGAAGACCCTAGAGCGGAAGCCCGCCAAGGTCCTCCCGCTGCTGTCGCTCATCGCCGAGGCAGGCGGCCTGGCGCTGGCCTGGCCCCTCCTGATCGAGATCGCAGAGAACCTTGCCGCGCAGGAGAAGATCCCCGCCACCACCTCGGCCGTCCTCGAGACCCTCCTCGCCCTCCTGCCCGAGATCCCCCACCCCGTCGAACTGCCCAACATCCGTGCCCTCGCAGGGCGCAAGGGAAAGTCAAAGGCCATCACCCTGGCCCGAGCCATCGGAGACCTGCTGTGAGTGCCAATCCTGGTTGGGTCGAAACGCTGCCGCAGCCTGCACCCGTCCCGGCAGCCCACGGACGACGACGCCCTCCTGGACGCCACGGGCACGACAGCCTGGAGGAGCTGACCCACATCGTTGGCGGGCGTGCGGGCCCTGTGAGCCTGCAGTGGGTTCACCCGGTGGCGACGTCGTGGTCGGTGGCGGGTGGTTCGGCATCGGTCGTTGCTGACACGATCTCCTCCGGGAACAGCTTGCCCCCTTACGTATTACGTAATACAGTTTCTGGTATGGGTAAACGGATGATTCAGGGCCGTGAGATCTCGGATGAGCAGGTACAGGCTTGGGCGGATGAGGCGGAATCGGGCTACGACGTCGACGAGCTGCAGCGACGGTGGGGGCGTCCCCCTCGTGCGGGCAAGGCGTCCCGGGTGGTGCCGACCCGATTCTCTGATGAAGAGCTGAGCGAGCTGATGGCACGTGCGGAGCGTGAAGGACTGGACCGGTCAACGGCGATTCGCACCGCTGTGCGTGAGTGGGTCCGTGCGTGATCGTTTCGCCGTCAGCGCGCAAGCACGGTCTCAGCGATGAGGACGCCATCACCGCTGCACGCTCGGCCTTGGCCGGTGGACCGCTCGATGATGAGAATCCGCAACGGGAGTTACGGATCGGGCTCGACAAGCAGGACGTCTCCTGGAGGTCGTTGTCCTGCTCTGGGACGACGGCGAAGTCGAGACCATCCACGCGATGAAAGCCCGGGCAGGGTATCGACGGCTCGTCGGTTGAGCCGATCAGTGTCGTCACCCCTGTCCCGAGCAGCAGCATCCGTCTCACTCTCCTCTCCACGGCAGATCCTGGGTGCCAGACGCTGCTGACTGTGTGTCTGAGATGATCTCGATGTGCCCATGACCACGCCTTTCAACCCAACGGTGCTCGAGACCCTCCTCGCCCTGCTGCCCGAGGTCCCGCACCCCGTCGAACTGCCCAACATCTGCGCCCTGGCCGACCGCAGAGGAAAGTCGAAGGCCATCACCACCGCCCGAGCCATCGGAGAACTGCTATGAGTCCCAAACCTGCGCTGACCGACGAGGGCATCGAGCTGTACAAGCTCGTTTCCCGGGCCAGCGGCATCGACCACCTGGCCGCGCAGCTCTCCCGACTGGACCCGGAGGAGCGGACCCGGTTCGCCGCCGTGATGAAGAAGGAGGGCAAGGCCCTCAAGGCCCTGTGGGAGAAGAAAGGGCATGAGGGACGGGCCCTGCTGCTGGCCGCCCACCTCAACCCGACGCCGTCACAACTCGTCACCGCCATGACCGGCTGGGCGCTCGACAACCTCAGTCACGGCGGCGGTGCCAAACACCTCCGCAGGGTCGTGCGTGGCCGAGGCCAGGAGTGGGGGACAGCCTTCGTCCAAGCCGCGTTGAAGAAGTCCAGCGTCGTCCAAGCGGCACCCGAGCTGCTCAACTCCCTCATCGACGAGTTCGGCCTGCCCCTGCCCGAGACCCCCACCTTCTGGCGGGCCTGGGTGGACCATGACCCCTCACCCCGGCCCGGGATCCGCTGGCAGCAACGATTCATCAGGGCTTGTCAGACCCCCGGGGCCTTCACCGACGACTGGTACGACGAGCCACACCCCGGCGCCGTCACCGAGGCCCTGAGGGAGATCGAGGACCGCGACGAGGACGCGCTGGTGGCGGCCCTGCTGTCGGTCATCGAGCGCGACGACTCCCCCGCCTGCCAGCGACGGGCCCTGTGGTGGCTGGATCATCTCGGCCTCGCTGATCGCCTCTGGGACCACCGTCAGGCCCTCATCCGCTGCCTCGTCATGGCGGAACGGAGCGTGGCCAAACGCATCGTCGAGGTGTGCCTCCGCTTCAAACTGGAGGACAACGAGCTGTCCGCCTTCACCTTTGTCGCTCTCGGCCGACCTGAGAAAGGCCTCAAGCGGCAGGTCCTCAAGGAGCTGATCCGCCGTCGGGTCCCAGCCCACAGCGTGGACACCTGGAACGTCCAAGCTCGCGCCACCGACCCCGACACCACCACCGCCGCCTTGGCCCGTCAGCTGCTGGAGCAGTGGGGAGTCGATGTCCAGAACCCGAGGGATCAACGTGCCCTGTGGCAGGAGCCGGCGGGTCGTGAGGATGTCCCCACGGACTACGACGCCGTGCTGGACCCGTCGTCGCTGGCGGAGCTGCTGTCCCGCGTCGAACAGCTGGACGAGGACGATCCGGAACTGGCCGAGCGCACCCTGGCCGCCCTCATCGCCGCCGCCCACGATCGGGGGGCCGTGCGCATCCGCCACGCCATCCGCACCTCGCTCGGCACCGACCTCAACCGAGGTCCGGCGCTGCGACGGCTGCTCGCGAGCCTCGCCCGGAAGGGCGAGGAGGGCGGCCGGGTCCGCACCCGCAAGCTCACAAGCCAGACCTTCCTCGTCGGGCAGCGGATCTCGGAGGCCCTCAACGCCCTGGGCGAGGTGCCCTGCCTGCTGTCCACCCCCAGCCACCACGACTTCCGGGTCTCCTGGGAGGCATTCCGGGACCGCGCCCGCCGCTACCGGGAGGCCGGTGCCGCGACACTGCGCATCGACGTGGCCGTGGCGCTCGCCCGGCTGGACCGCGACGCCGTGCCCGAGCTGACCGAGTTCGCCCAACCCATCGCCGGGCTGGAGGTGAGCCTGGCCGATGTCCTCACCCACTGGGCGAGCCACCCCGCCTCCCCCGGGGAGCTGAGCTTCGCCCCGCCACGACCCGGCCATGAGCACCGCTGGTACCTGGGCGAGCGGGTCCGTGCCGACGGCGACGCCCCCACCAGCCACGAGCTCCTCGGCCTCCGAACCGGCTGGACCCTGCCCTTCGCACCCACCTCCAAGTTCGACCTGTGGCAGGATGAGCTCAGCGTCTTCAGCCTGCTCCCCGAGCACCCCACCCGCCCCATCGCCCTCGCGCTGAGGGGCCTCGGTGAAGGTATCACGGTGAACCGACTCGCTCAGGTGGCCACGACCGCCCACCGGCTGGGCCCCAACGGGGCGTTCGGCCTGCTGGCCGCCGCCTCGGACGTGCCCGCGAAGGATCGCTCCGGGATCGCCTACGCCCTGCAGGAGGCGTGGCACGCGGGTCGCATCACCTCCGACGACCTCGTCACCGGGTGGCGACACGAGGACCGGGAGGTCGTCGGGATCTCACCCGGGAAGACCATCCCGATGCTGGTCGAGCTGGCCGAGGGCTCGTGCCTGGCCCTGGTGTGGCCGCTGCTGGTGGAGATCGCGGAGACGCTGGTCGCCGAGCGGGCAACAGCGACCACCGCGGCCGCACTGGAGGCGATCCTCCAGTTCCTGCCCGAGGTCCCCCACCCCGTGGAACTACCCAACATCGCGGCCCTGGCGGAACGCAAGGGCTCATCGAAGGCCATCAAGACCGCCCGGCTCATCGTGGCGAACATGACCCCTTCCCCGTCGGGCAAAGCAGGCCGCTGAGAGGACGCCGTGATCGACGCACTGTTCACCCACACCCGACTGCCCGAAGAGGTCGCGGCCCGGATCGCCGCCCTCGACGACGCCGGGCGCGAAGCGGCCGCGAAGGAGTTCGCCGCCACCACCTCAACACTGCGCACCCGTCTGGTCGGACGCGATCAGGCGCAGAGCTTCCTGGTGCTGCTGGCCCACCTGCCGATCACCCCCGCCCAGGCCGCGAAGGCCCTCAACCGGGAGCTGCTGGAGATGCGTCACGCCCCGATCATCACCGAGGGACTCCGCGCGAAGGGCGGCGACTGGGTGGCCGCCTTCATCCGCTCCGCCAGCGCCGTCCCGCGCCTGCGGGCCGACCTGGCGCGACTCGTCGACGACCTCATCGACGAGTTCGACCTGCCACTGCCCGAGGCCCCCGACTACTGGCGCGGCTGGTACGACCGCTCCCCCCTGCCCCGCCCCGGGATCCGCTGGCAGCAACGCTTCCTCGCGGCCTGCTCCGTTCCCGAGCTGTTCGCCCCCGACCGGAGGATCGACGAGCAGCGCATCGCCCGCGCCGCCTGGAAGCTGCGGGCGAGTGAACCCACCGATGACGAGGCGCTGCTGTCGGCCCTGCTCCCGGTCTTCGAGCGGGGCGACCGCCCCGCCACCCAACGCGCCGCATCCCGATGGGTCGCGGGGCTGGGCCTGACCGGCCTGATCGGGAAGCATCGTCGCCGCGTCATCGACGCCCTCCCCGCCGCGGACTCCTCCTTCGTGAAGCTGGCGCTGGCCGAGCTCCTCACCCCCGAGCTGCCCGCGGCGGATCTCGACGCGCTCGCCGTCGCCGTCCTGCCCCGGGCCGCGAAAGGACTCACCGGGAAGGTGCTGAAGGCCCTGGGCCGGATCGACGCGCCGTCGGCGGATCTCCGGGACACCGTCGCGGCGCTGGCGTCGGCGACCCCGGCGGCCGCGGCACTCCTCACCGGCTGGGGCCAGACCGCACCGGAGCCCGAACGGCTCGGCCTGTGGCGGGAACCGGTCGGCTCGCCCGAACCGGACCCCCGCCACGCCCAGCTGGAACCATCGCCCCTCGTCGACCTCATGGACGAGCTCGCGTGGGAGCAGCCCGAGGCCTGGGACCACCTCGAATGGCTGCTGGGCCGTCTCTTCCATGCCGCGCACACCCGGGGTCGCGAGGCGCTGTTGGCGTCGGCGGCGGAGAACCTGGGCGGGAACACCCAACTGGCCCGGGTGCTGCTGCAGCTCGCGACCGGTGAGGAGCCGTCGACCAAGGGACTGCGGCCGCTGACCGGCCTCATCGGCCGTCGGATGCGGGAGGCGTTGCCGCTGCTCGGCCGGGTGCCAACGCTGCTGTCCCTCCCGACGCTGGTGGGCAACCGACTCGACTGGGACACCTTCGCCGAGCGGGCCACCGCGTTCCGGGAGGCCGACATCCCCGTCGCCCCCACCGACGTCCTGGTGGCCCTGTCCCGGATGGATCGCGGCGCGGTCCCTGCGGATCTGGGCGAGCTGGGGCAGCCGATCGACGGGGTGGCGTCGTCGCTGGCGGAGGTCGTCGCCCGGTGGCGGGACACCGACCCGGAGCCCGGGAGGCTGTGGTTCGTCCCCGAGGAGCCGAACGCCAGCCGGTGGCAGAACCTCCGGTACCGGCGGATCCGCTGCGACGGCGACGTCCCCGTCGTTGCGGAGCTGCTCGGGATCGACGGGCCCTGGACGGAGCCCATGAATCCGCTGGACGGCGAGTGTTCCGAGGAGCTGGGGGTGATGTCGCTGCTGCCGGAGCACCCGACCCGCCCGGCCGCGCACTTGCTGCAGGTCCTGGGACGAGAGGACCCCGCCTGGAACCGCCATCCGGACTGGTTGGCGGCGCGGCTGCTGACCACGGCGCGGATCACCCCGGAGGCGGCGTTCGCCATCCTCGCGACGATCGTCGAGGAGCGGAAGGAGGACCGGGAGCCATTCGCGGTGCAGCTGCTGAACGCGTGGGATGAGGGTCGCCTGCACCCGGAGACCCTGCTGGCGGCCTGGCAGGGCGAGTGGCGCTCCGAGTGGCCGCTGAAACCGATCCCGCTCGTCGGGACGCTGGTGATGGTCGCGGAGGCCGGGGGCCTGGCCCTGGTCTGGCCGCTGCTGGAGGCCATGACCTCAGTGACCAAGGCAGCGCGGGACGCGGTGGCGAGGTTCCGCCCGGAAACCCCGTCGCCCCACCCCTGACCTGATTCGCCTGCCTTACGACGGATTCGCCTGCCTTCGGTAGGAAATGCCTGCCTTACGACGGATTCGCCTGCCTTCGGTAGGAAATGCCTGCCTCGTTCCAAAACGCCTGTCCAACAAGACAGGCGAGCCGTGAAAATGGCAGGCGAAACCCATCCAAGGCAGGCGAAACCCCGACGCGACGGGGGGAGGCGACGGGGAGGAAACGGGGCGGAAAACGTCCCAGCGTGTCATTCATCCAGACGGTTGGCAGGCCAGGGTATTGCATCTTCGCCTGTCAAGGACGAGGATCAGACAGGTGGTGTCCCCGGTTGGCGAAGATGACCACCGCAGCGGACACCCCCCGTCCGACCTGCTGGGGAGAAGAACCCATGACCCACCCCGTGACCGCCGATCACACAGACTGTTCCTCGGCCACCCGGCCCGCATCGACGCGCACCCGGCCGCGTAGCCGTGGCCTGTGGCGGCAACCCACACCGCGACACCCGAAGCCCCTGCCCCTGCTGTCCGGCTCCGCCCTGCTGCTCGACGCGGACGGCCTTGTTGAGCTGTGTTCCCTCGTCGCCCGCGACTTCCCCGGCGACCCCCTCACCCACGAGCGGGTCCTCGCCAGCCTCGTCGCCACTGCCCGCGCCGGGAGGCGCAAACACATCCGGGCCGCCGTCGCCGAACGTCTCGGACTCACCGGCTTCGTCGTCAACGTGCTGGAGAACCTGCTGCTGCGCACCACCCAGACCGACCCCGTCCCGCCGCCCGAGACCCCGGCCGGGGGTTTCCTCACCCACCTGCTCGTCCACCGGGCCGCCACCGTCATCGACGCCCTCGGCCACATCCCCTGCCTGCTGTCCACCCCCACCCACGACGACTTCCGGGTGGCGTGGCGGGTCTTCGTCGACCGCGCCGAGGTCTACGAGGACTCGCGCTCCGCAGCGCTCCCCGCCGACGTGGCGGTGGCCCTGGGCAGGCTCAACCGGTTCGAGCGCATCGACCCCGACGACCTGCCGACGGTGCGGATCCAGGGCAGCGACACCACCCTCGACGAGGTGGTCGCGCACTGGCTCGTCACGCCCAGCGAGGCCACCCGGCTGGTGCTGCTGCCGGAGCGGGAGGAGGCGAACCGCTGGGTGAACCGGCTGGCCGCGCGGATGCAGGTGGCCGGGGAGGAGTCCACCGTGCACCATCTCCTGGGCCTCGACGACGTGTGGTCGCGGGAGTACCGGCCCGGCCAGGCGGCCGACCGGGATCGCGACGCCGTCGCGGCCTTCCTGCCCGTCGCGGACCCCGTCATCGCCACGACCCTGGGCGAGATCCCGCCCGCGTGGACGCTGCTGCCGAACCATCCCGCCCGACCCGCCGCGTGGGCGCTCCACGCCCTGCTGGAGCGCGGCGCCGCGGAGAGCCTGCAGGCGTTCGGGCACGTCGCGAAGGTGGCGGTGCCGTGGGGCAGCGTCCTGTCGCTGGTGTGGTTGCAGCTGGCGGGGACCGTCGACGAGTCGGAGCGGAAGTCCCTCGCCGCCCACCTCATCGACGGGTGGGAGCGGTGCGCCGTCACACCGGAGGATCTGCTCACGGCCTGGCACTCGCGGTGGCGCAGCCTGCTCGACCCGTCCCGGCTCGACGTGGCCCGCACCCTCATCGTCGCCTCCCGCGAGGGGGCCCTGGCGCTGGTGTGGCCGCTGCTCTCGGAGATCATCGACGACCTGGCGGGGTCTCGCGGATTCACCGGCACCACCGCTACGCTCCTGGAGGAGTTCCAACCGCTGGTGGCGGAGGTGGTGGCCGCTCAGGTGCCGCTGGATCTCCCGGAGGTGCGTGCCCTTGCCAAGCACACGAGCACCGGGCCGGGGGTGACGGCGGCGCGTCGGATCGTCGCCTCCATGCCGGCCCGGATGTCGGAGGCCTCGTGACCCTGAAGGACGCCCTCACCCGCACCACGGGAGTCTGCGATCTCATCACCACCATTGAGGACATCGGCGACGCCGACCGCGCCACGTGGGCGGCGGAGGCGAAACGATCGATGCCTCAGCTTCGTCGGATCGCTGACGACCTCGGCAGGCCGGAACTGGCCGTGGTCGTCGCGGCGTTCTTCGACGTCCCCGTCAAGCAGCTGGTGCTGGCGCTGGCGGATGGTTTCCTCATCGAGGAGCTCGACGAGCAGAACGCCATGGCCTGGGTGGTGGAGCAACTGCGGCAGCGCGGTCCCGAGTGGGCATCGACGCTGGTGGCGGCGGCATGCGACAAGAAGCAGGCTGCAAGGTTCCGGACCCTGCTGGATGCCCTCCTCGACGCCCACGACCTACCGCTGCCGGATGATCCGCGCTACTGGACGAACTGGCTGCCCGGCCCGGGAAAGGTGCTGCCCGGGCGGCGGTTCTGGGCGCGACTGGTGAGGGCCGCCACCGTCAGGGACGCCTTCACGGGGTGGATCCCGCCCGGATACTTCGACGAGCTGGCCGGGCCGGTCGCGACGCTCAGGGCCGCCGAACCGGTTCCCGACGACGTGCTCCCGGCCCTGGTCCAGGTGTTCACCCGGGGCGACCGCCCCGCCGCGCAGCAGTACGCGCTGGGCTGGATCGACCTGCTCGGGATGCGCTGCGAGCTGTGGCAGCACCGAGGCGTGCTGTGTGATGCGCTCCCGTTGACGCCTTCGAAGGTGGCGGGGGCGATCGTCGAGGTACTGCTCCGCCCCGAACTCGACGACGACGAGCTCACCGCCCTGGCCTGCGTCGGTCTGGTGCGCAAGGAGAAGGGCATTCGTCGCGCCCTGTTGAAGGCCCTCCCCCGCCTGGCGGAGCCGGGTGAGGAGCTGCGGGAGCTGGTCGCGGTGCTCGCCACCGACGGCGACACCACCACCTCGGAGCTTGCCACCCGGCTGCTCCAGGACTGGGGCGTGGCCACGACTCCGGAGGCCCTGGCGACGGGGCTGTGGCGGGAGCCCGCCCTGACCGATCCCGAGCCGATGCCGGAGTTCAGCGACGAGGCCCTGCGGCTGGATACGGCACGGGTCGCAGACCTGCTGGGCGATGACGTCAACACCTGCGGCTTCTTCCCCCTGCTGATTGAGTGGACCCCGGCGGTGCTCGTCGCGCATGCCCGCGACCACGGCGTCGATCACGTGCGGGAGTTGGTGCGGCGGCACCTCACCCAAGAGTTCGACGCATTCCCGCTTCGGGCGATGCTGCTGGCCTGGGCGGATGGGTCGGAGCTCAAGGACGCCACCGTCGCCCCGGGCGATGAGAACAGCGGGCTGTCCCTGCTGGCGGCACGGCGGATGGTGGAGGTGCTGGGGTGGCTGGGCGAGCTGCCGTGCCTGCTGTCCACGCCCAGCCATCAGGGGCTTCGGGTCTCGTGGGAGGCGTTCGCGGCCCGGGTCGGGCGCTTCCGGGAGGTCGGGCAGCCGCTCCTGGCCACCGATGTCGCCGTCGCCCTGGCCCGGCTGGACCGGGCTGCTGCGCCCGCCGATCTGAGCCCCTTCGCCCATCCGATCCACGGCGCCGAGGTCTTGTTGGATGAGGTGCTGGGCCACTGGCGGGATACCGACCCCGAACCGGTTCGGGTGAGCTTCGCACCCGCGATGAAGGATGACATCACGGCCCAGTGGCACTACCGCATGGTGGTCGACGGCGACGCACCGGTCACTCACCCGATGCTGGGCCTGTCCGATCCGTGGTCGCTCCCCCACCACGGTAGTACCTGGACCGCCCGGGTGGTCGGCATCCAGCCCCGCAGCGGGGAGCCCTTCACCGTCCCCATGCGCGATGAGGTTGCCGCCGTCGCCCAGTTGTTGCCGCAGCACCAGGCCCGCCAGGTGATGGCTGCGGTGCATCGGATGGAGCAATACGGGGTGGGGCAGGCCGCGTGGTGTCATCGGATGCTGGGGGATGTGGCCCATCCGTTCAGCGAGGCCCTCACCGTGCTGGGGCTGGCCTGGGCCGGTGGGGCGGCACCGCAGGACCGCGACGGCATCGCCGAGCTGTGGTTGCGCGCCTGGGACGAGGGACGTCTCACGGCACAGGATCTGGTGGGCGCCTGGCACAGTGTGCTATGGGGACTGCCGGACCAGCTCGGCCACACCGCCAAGCATTTCGTCCGGGCCCCGCTCAAGGTGGCTGAGGTGCTGGCGGTCATCGCCGACGGCGGCGGCCTGGCCCTGGTCTGGCCGCTGCTCGCGGTCCTCGCCGAGGAGGCAGCCGGAGCCGAGAAGCTCCCCGCCACCACCGCCGCCCTCCTCGAGATCGTGCTGCGCCTGCTGCCCCACGTCCAGGCCGCCGGGGTCGCCGCCCGGCTGCCGAACGTCGTCGCCCTGGCATCCCGGAAGGGCAACAGCAAGGCGCTCCAGGTCGCCCGTCGGATCCAGGACTCGCTGCGATGACCCCGGCCGTGGTGATCCACTGCTTCCGCACCCTCTAGGCTGAATCCATGGGCGAACGTACCTACACCGTCAATCTCGGCTCCCGTGGTCGCGTCACGGTGACGGAGTCCGACATCGAGGAGATCGACCTTGATGAATCCACCTTCCAGGTCGACGGCGTGCGGCTCACTGAGGCCCGCGCGGCGCAGCTCGCTCGGGAGATCTCCGTCCAGCACGGAAGACACGGAGGCCGTCCCTCCCTGCCGGAACACCAGTGAACCAGCGCGCAGAGGGCCCTCTAAGAGGGTGCGCGGATAGGCGAATCTACTGCGGTCGCCCCGGTGACCCCCCGGCTGTGTTGTCCTCCTCGAACGCACAATCCAGTGCGCTCTTCGTCGTCCGCCTTGCCAGGAGGCCACCGTGACGATCCTCGTCACGATCCCCCTATCCGCGCACCCTCTAACATACTCAGGGCCCGGAGAGTCCTGGAGGAAGGAACCCCGACATGCGCCAGCTCAACGCTGCGGCCCGTCAGTTGCAGGAACTCGCGCAGCGGCTGGAACCGGTGGAACTCGCCCGCGCCCTGGGCGCCATGTCCCCGGCCGAACTGGCCGAGGCGAAGGCCGTCGACCACATCACCATCGGTGGCCCGCTCGGTGAGCTGAAACGCATGATTCTCCAGGCCTGGCTCGGCAACCGGGCAAGCTGGCTCGCCATCCAGGTCAACAGCTGGTCGATGAACGAGATCGTCGCCGATGACGAGCTGCGCGACCTGCTCGTCGCACGTCTCGTCGACCGGGGCCGCGAGTGGGTGCAGGAACTGCTGGCGGAAGTGACCGCTGATCCGGATCATGGATCCTATGCGGCTCCGCTGCTGGACCCCGTGCTCGCCGCCCTCGGCCTGCCGGAACCAACCGACAAGGCCTATCGGCTGGGTCGACTGCGGCCGTGGGGATCGGATGAGAGCGCCGCTTTCGAGGCCGTGCGCAGGAACCTCGCCGGGTTGCCGGAGCAGGAACGTGCCGAGATGGAGCGGCTGCTCATCACCGCCCTCACGTCGACGAAGTATCCGGGATGGCGCGGCGGACCGCTGTGGCTGTTGGCGATCGTGCTCGTGGCGGAGCTGGGCGCGACGGCGAAGCAGACGGCAGCGGCCATCACCTCAGGCATGGTGCAGTGGTCGGACGAGGCCTTGATCCCGACGGTGCTGGCCGCGATCGAGGCGCGCGGGGAGCAGTTCGTCGCCGACTTCGTCGCGGCCGCCGTCGCGAAGCGCGCCCCGTCCGGTTTCGTCGCGCTGCTCGACCCGCTCATCCGGGACCACGGGCTGCCGCTGCCGCAGGCCCCCCGCTACTGGGAGGCGTGGCTGCGTTCCGACCCGCTGCCACGCGTCGGGGACCGCTGGCAGCAGCGGTTCCTGCTGGCGTTGGCCCAGCCGAATGTACTGCGCACGCAGCTCTCGAAGGCGGAACTGCAGGAGCGGGTGCGGGCCGGGATCGCCGAGGTGCGTCAGGCCGAACCGATCGACGACGACGCCCTGCTGCTGGGGCTGCTGCGCGTGGTGGAGCGCGGCGACAAGACCAGCTGCCAGCGGATCGCGCTGCACTGGCTGGAGGCCCTCGACCTGGGTCCGCGGATCCCCGCGCACCGCGACCGGGCCCTGGCGGCCCTGGCGAGCGCCGACGCCCCCGTCGTGACGCTCGTGACCAACGCCCTGCTGGCGGGAGGGCCGGGCGACGGGGGACTGAGTGAGCTCGCCGTGGTCGTGCTGCCCCGCACGCAGAAGGGGCCTCGAGAGAAGGTGCTGAAGGCCTTGTCGAAGCTCGATTCACCGACGGAGGAGCTGAGGGGACTCGTCGCCGCGACGGTCCACGACCCGGACACCACCATCGCGGCGCTGGCGAGGGAGTTGTTGGCCCAGTGGGGGGAGCAGGCCGAGTCCCCAACGCCGGTGACGGGGCTGTGGCGGACGCCGTCGCGGCTGGAGCCCGAGCCCGTCGCCGAGGTGGAGGTGCCGACCGAGTGGCCCGAGGACCCGACGGTGGAGGAGCAGGAGCAGCTGTTGGCGGCCGTCGTCGCACTGGCACACCGTGCGGGTGCGGGGGCGGTGCGGCAGCGGGTGCTGCCCGATGATCCGGGCGCCTCGGAGCGGGCGGTCCAGACGCGGCTGAAGCAGTTGCTCACGGGCGGTCAGAACCGGAAGCTGCCGAGCCCGGAGCGGTTGTCCCGGTTGCTGATGCAGTGGCTGGCGGACGTCACCGCGCGACTCGGCCAGCTGCCGTGCCTGCTGGCGACGCCGTCGCATCGCGGGTTGCTCGTGTCCTGGGAGGCGTTCCGGGAGCGTGCCGCCAGGTACCGGGAGGCGGGGGTGGCGCTGGTGGCCTCCGATGTGGCGGTGGCGCTGGGTCGGCTGGACCGGGCGACGCTGCCGGAGGACCTGTCCGAGTTCGCGCAGCCGATCGCCGGGACGCGCGTCGATCTGGCCGAGGTGCTGCGCCACTGGGCGGGGAGCGAGGATCAGCCGTTGGAGCTCACCTTCCTGAAACCACCGAGGGAGCCGATCCGGTGGGGCGACCAGAAGGCCCCGACCCGGCCGCGCATCCAGGTGACGGGGGCGGAGGCACCGTGCCACGACCTGCTCCGCCTGGAGTCGGGCTGGGCGGGGCCGTTCGAGCCGATGGTGACCCGTGACGCCTGGTCGTGCCAGCTGCTGCCCCGGGTGGCGAGCCGACCCGCCGTCGAGGGGCTGCGGCTGATGGAAGGGCTGGCCGCCCCGTGGCTGTCCGACGTGTTGGACGTGGTTGCGGTGGCGCGACCGCTGCCGCCGGTGCTGACCTACGCGGTGCTGGTGCTCATCGGGGACGCCAGGACGAGGGACCGCGACGAGATCGCCGAGGCGCTGCTTCGCGCGTGGGAGGAGGGCCGCCTCAGCGGCGACGACCTCGTCGAGGCGTGGGAGCTGCCGTGGCGGGACCACTACCCCATCTCGGAGGGCCGGACCTTGGCAGTGCTCCAGATCCTGGCCGAGGCGGGCGCACTGGCGCTGACCTGGCCGCTCATGGTCCATGTGGCGGAGCGGCACGCGGCGGCGGAGAAGATCTCGGCCTCGGCGACGGGCTGGCTGGAGACGCTGCTGAAGCACCTGCCGGACGTGACTGCGGCAGGGGTCGCCGTCGAGCTGCCGAACATCGTCGCCCTGGCAGGAAGAAAGGGAAGCAGCAAGGCGATCCGAACGGCACAGGAGATCGCGGCACTGCTGGCCTGAATCGTCGGGTGGGCGAGCCCGCCGTTCGCGCATCGGAGGTCTCGACACGAGGCCTCCGGCCTCGGCTCGACCAACGGAAGGTGGCGAGGACCCCCTCCCCCCCCCGCTGGTCGAGCCGGGCCCCGAAACGAAGTGAAGGGACCCGTGTCGAGACCCCGCGACCGGACGCAGGGACTTTTCCACAGATCCCCCGATTTCACGGTTCCCCTGAACAATCCCACGTTCTGCTGGCCATGGTGTTGGCATGGCATGGGTGTACATACTTCAGTGCGCGGATGGCTCGCACTACGTCGGGAGCACCAAGAATCTTGAGCTCCGTCTTGAGCAGCACGTGACGGGACGCGGCGCCGCCTACACTCGTCGGCGGTTGCCCGTCCAGCTGGTCTGGTGTCAGGAGTTCAACCGCATCGACGAAGCCCGGGCCTTGGAGAAGCAGGTCCAGAACTGGTCGCGGGCCAAGCGCGTCGCTCTCATCGAGGGGCGCTACGACGATCTTCCGGCGCTCGCCCGCCGCCGAGGCGCCAGGTCAAAGACATCCCCAGGGGACCGCCGTCATGACACGGTGTCCTCCCCGCCGATGACCGAGGCTGAGGTCAGCTCGCCGGGTCGAGGATGGCCGCCTCGATGAGGGCGGTCCCGGTGGGTATGTCGATCACGCGCAGCACGAAGGGATGGTCGAGGGTGAACTCGACGGGGTCGGTCTCGGGGAACGAGGAGCACATCCACTGTTCGGTCAGGGCCGCGGCGATGGTTCCCTGCTCCGTCACCATGACCCGGACCTGCTGGGCGCTCCGGATCTCGGGTAGGCCCGGCATGATGTGGTCGCGGTCGAGGGGGACGCCGAGTCGCTCCAGCAGCGGCTGGAGGTCGACGGGGCCGGAGGTCAGGTCCAAGCTCGGCACCCGCAGCTGCACCGGCCTCGGCTCGGCGACGGTGACGGCCGCGGTCGCGGCCGCCCAGGTGTCGGCCGGCAGTTCGGCGGGCGAGATGCGTCGTCGCGGCAGGATGAGGTCGCAGGCGAGGCCGTCCGCCCGGTAGTTCAGGCGTACGGCCCGCCACCCGTCGCCGCGCGCGAACCGGAGGTCGGTGGTGCAGCCCATGTAGTTGGCTGTGCCGGTGGTGCCGTCGGCACGATGGAAGGGGGCGTCATCGCTGACAGGGGTGAGTTGACGTGCCCATCGGGCGGCGAACAGCAATGCGTTCTGCAGCACGATCCGGGTCTGTTCGTCCACGGTGACGGTCGTCTCCGTGATGAGGTGGCCGGTGTGCAGGGCGGCCCAGGCGTCGAGTCGGGGTTTCGCCTCGGTGAGCGGCGCACGGCTGATCGTCGTCTGATCCGCGACGGCGGCCAGCCATTCGGGTCGGGGTTCGGCACCGTCGATGAGCATGAGGTGGTCGGCCAGGTGGAGAAGGGGCGCGTCGGGCGGGTCGAGGGGGGTGAAGTCACGCAGCGCAGCGAGGTCCGGCTCGAATCGACGCAGTGACTCCCGCACCTCGGGGGTCAGCCCGAATTCCGAGCCGGGCTGCAGGATCGACAACAACGCGGCGACCCCCACGGGGCTGCAGAGCACGTTTCGCCCCGGCTCGGCCGCCAGCTGCATGGCGAGCAACTCCGCCCCGATTCGGTCGATGCACACCGTCGATCCCACGACGCCTCCTCCACTGTCTGCGGACCTCGATTCTCCCGTAACCCGCAGTGGACCTGCACACGTGGGACATTCGGTGAAGCCGTCGACCTTTTGGCTGATCCAGCCAACGCCCCCATTGCTGGTCGCTACGGTTGGCACGAGTTCCTTCAAGGAGGTGGAATGTCGGACCTGGAGTTCAGCCGTGCAGCCGTCGGGGTCAACGCCCGCACCACCCAGCCCCCGAGCGTCACCACGTCGGGACAGCAACCGTGACCACCGACACCTCACGCGCGCGGCGATGGCTCATGCTGGCCCTCCTGGGCTTCGCGGTCATCCTTCTCACCAGTCCCTATGAGCCGCCGAAAGAGAGACCCTTCCTGTGGGCCGCAGAACCGATCCACAGTCAGAAGGTCACAGACAGGGTGGCCCTCAGCCCGCCAGTGGGCTACTCCTTTTGGACACTTGAGCCCCCCGATACTGCCGTGCTGGAGGACTGGGTCGTCCGCCCTCTCAACGAACAGGAACCCGGGAGACTGGGAATCACTGCGCACGAAGAAAAGTTCTGGACTTTCATGGAGACCTTCGAGGATCACTGCATCGAAACACATCATCATAGATTCCGGCATCGCCATCTTGGCATCAGCACCCTTCAGTTCATCGACGGCCAACGCACCTGCAGCACCACCACTGGAAGGGAAACGGAAAAAGACGTGCCTTCCCAGGTACGAAGCCTCTGCCGCCACGACGGCTGCTGGAGCTTCATGAGCTACGGGCGCCACTCAACGGATCGCATACCCGGAAGGTTCCTCGAAATCTTCGACACCATCCGTTTCGTTCCTGTTCCCGACCCAGAGCCGGACTTCAGGTTGGGAGAGTGACCGTGCATCTTCACCCCAAACTTGTCCTCGCCCTGACCGGCGTGTTGCTCTTGGCGACCGGCTGCACACCGTCCTCTGCGCCGGCCGAATTCGACGACATCGTCTCCTATGCCCCGCCTCCCTGGTATCAGATGATCACGGTCAAGGACGACGGCATCGAGCAGGACTGGAGGATCGAGACGGTGCCACAGCTGTGGGAGGAACCACTGCCCCCTGAGTTGGCCGGAACCGGCATGCTGATCCGGGCCAACATCGACCAACGCGACCCCCGCCAACCCTCGACGAAGACCTTCCTGCGTTACTGCTCCGAGATGGCAGCCGCCATCGCCGAGGAACCCGGCGTTTCCCGAGTCGAAGATCTACCCGACCGCCAGATCGACGACGCCAAGGCCTGCGGCGTGGCCTGGCAGCAGGGAGAGGGCGAGAACCGCCAGGTCATGATGCGTTGGGACCTGTGCCGCCGGGACGGTTGCTGGAGCTTCCAGCTTCACAGCGGCCCGGGACAGGACGTCGTCAACGGCCACCTCCTGTCCTCACTCCAAACCGTGAGATTCATCCCCCGGCCCGCCAAGGTCGACGACGTACTCGTCCCGCCCCAACCCGGCGCCACAGAGAGCTGACCACGCCAACCCTCAGCCATGGCCTTGGGTTGCCCCCGCTTCGTTGGTCGAGCCGTCCGTGTCGAGACCACCGCAACGGTCCCGGCGGACCCTCACCAGGCACACGATGTGAGAAGAAAACTTCTTCCCAACCCCTTGCACTAGAACACCCATTCGATTACAATGGGGCCATGAACCCCCTCCCCGCGACCCTCACCGAGGCCTACCACGCCATCGCGGAGGCCGACGCCCACGCCCGGGCAGCGGAGGTGGCCCTCATGGTTGGGATCGCGAAGGCAGCCGAGTTGTATGAGGTCGACGATGCCGCGGTGATGGAGGCTGTTGAAGGGTTCCTCGAGCCGGGTGGGGACGGGACTCCGTCGGTGGGTGAGTTTCTGGCCCACGAACTGGGTGGGATCCTGCAGATCTCCCCCGATGCGGCGTTGGAGAGGATCGGGACCGTGTTGGATGTGAGGTTTCGGTTCCCGGCGTTGTGGGAGGCCTTCCTGTCAGGGAGTCTTCGCTGGTGGCAGGTTGCCGAGGTGGTGAACCGGCCAGCCATCTCCCAGCTGAATGCGGAGGCTGCTGCCCGGTTGGATCGGAAACTTGCTGTCGCGTTGAGGTTGTGGTCGTGGCAGCGGATCCGCCGCAACCTCGAAGCATGGATCATCGCCGCCGACCCCCAAGCGGCTCGGGAGCGGGAAC
>NZ_RQYT01000049.1 GCF_003932785.1 Arachnia propionica
CTGCAGGCGGGAGCCTGTGGGAGACTAGGACGCTGCCGGACTTATTTATTCGTCCCCCCAAACGTTGTTTGGGGGGACGAATGTTTTTGTGGGGGTGTTATGGGTTGTTGGGGTTTCCGGACCGATAAACCCCTAAAATGACATAAGGCGAGACCCGGGGGCAGGAGGGAGAGGCCTGGGAGCCGGTGCGGGGTGTGCTGGTCGGCCCGGCTACTCCATCGGGCAGGGGCCGGTGTCGGTGGTGTCGAAGTCGGAGATCTTCCAGGCCCCCTCGACCTGCTTCGTCGTGATCCTCCACTCCGTGAAGTAGTTCCGGTCCTTCGGGAGGACCGACTCGTGGGACGCCTCCTTGACCATGTCCATTGCCGAGGCGTCGGTGCAGACGGTGACGGTCACCTCGCTGGGTGAGACCGTCACCGAATTGGTCACGATGGAGACGTAGTCCCCAACCTGCACCAGGCCCTCCGCGCGGTCCTGCTCCAGGACAGCGACATCCTCCTGGGCGTCCGGACCTGCCACGAGCTCCTTGAGAGGCTTCACGTCCAGCAGTGGGTCCTTCCTGATGGCGTTCCTCGAGCTGAAGTACTCGTTGACGACGTCCTCGGCAGCCTGCTGCTCGGGAGTTCTGGTGCGGGGTGGCAGTGGGCTCGGGCTGGCCCAAGTGGTCATCGTGGTCGGTATCTCAGTCACTGATTCCGTGGGCTCTTCCGTTCGGCCCCCTGACGGAGCACAGGCTGCCAAGCCTGCAGCCAGAATCACCACCAGCCGCTTCATGACCACCCCTTCGTGACGGGCTCCAACACTCAGAGACCACCCCAACACGAAACCAGCGGCGACACCAGCCTTGCAGCCGAACGGCCGACGCCCGAAAGCCAAGAAAGTGGTGTTTAGCGGGTGGGCGGAGGCCCTCCGCCTGGCTCATCCAGGTCCTGGCATGGTCGGCTGGACCCTCTCGTCACCTCGGCTCACGGCGGCCGATCCGGGGCACCCAGCCTTCCACGCCGTCAAGCGGGAAGATTGTGGGAGACCAGGCGAACACGACGTTTCGAGTGGCTCACCACCGCGTAGTGGCAGTTCTTGAGGGTGCCGATCGTCATCGCGAACTCGTCGGGCATCCCCAGCAGTCGCGCCACTCCCACGCGGATCGCCAGTCCGTGAGCCACGACCAGAACCCGCTGGTTCTTGTTCGCCCTGATGATGTCCGCCAGGGCAGCGGTGACGCGGTCCGCCAGCTCGGCAGCCGTCTCACCGGTGGGGGAGCGACGGAAGTCGGCCCCGCTGCGTCGCAGCTCGATGAGTTCAGGGAACTCCACCGCGACCTCCTCCACCGTACGGCCCTGCCAGGTGCCGCAGTGGATCTCGCGGAGTCTGTCGTCGGTGTGGAGGGGGAGCCCCGACGCGGCGGCGACGGCCTCGGCGGTCTGCCGCGCCCGCTGCAGGTCGGAGCAGTACAGCGCATCCGCTGCCAGGGCTGCCAGACCCGGCGCAGCATCGCGCGCCTGGGCGAGCCCCAGCTCCCCCAAGGGTTCGTCCAGGTGGCCCTGGAACATGCCTTGGACGTTGAGTGCTGTCTTCGCGTGCCGGACGAGGATCAGTTCTGTGGCCATGCCCCATGGTAGAACGCCGACCGCAGGGCACATCGTTCCAGCTCCGGGAGGGTATCGACTACCTCCAGCCGAGCTCCTCCGCGACGACGATGAGGTTCTCCAACCAGTGGGTGTTGTAGTCCACCCCGAGGTGGGACGGCATCGTGAACAGCACCAGGTCGGCCTCGGTCACCCCCTCATCGGCCTGCAGGGCAGCCACCACTTCCTCGACGCTGCCCGCGATCGTGGGACCGCTCCGCGCGATGGAGCCGTCGTGGTGGGCCACTGAATCCGACTCGGCGACGCGGGTGCCGAAGTAACGGCGATCTGCGTCGCTGGTGATCGGGAACACGGGACGCGTGACAGCGGTCATCCCGGGGCCGGCGTGCCCACCGTCCCGGTAGGCGACCCGGTAGTCCCGGACCTGGTCGGCCTGCTGCACGTGGAACGGCCGCCCGTCGTCGGCCAGCATGACCGTGGAACTGAGCAGGTTCATCCCCTGGGCCGCCACGATGAGTCCGGTGGCGTGGGTGGCCGCACCCCACCAGATGCGGTCCCGCAGGCCCGGGCTGAGCGGGCGGATCGGCAGGTCAGGTCCCTTCCCCAGTTCCCGGGCGCGGGAGGAGTGGGCGATCGGATGACCCTCGATGGCGTGGAGGAATCTCTCGATCTTTCGCCGGGAGTTCTCGGCCCAGGTCTCACCGTCCGGGAGGTGGATGTCGAACTGTTCCTGGCCGTCCACCGCGAGTTCCGGGCTGCCACGGCTCACCCCGAGCTCCAGCCTGCCATGGGAGAGCAGGTCGGTGGCGGCGGCCTCCTCCGCCATGTGCAGTGGGTTCTCATAACGGAGATCCACCACGCCGGTGCCGACGTGGATGCGGGAGGTGGCGGCGGCCATCGCGGTCAGCAGTGGGAACGGGGAGGTCATGGACTCCTCGAAGTGGTGCACCCGCACCCAGGCGCCGTCCAGGCCCAGCTCGTCGGCGACCCGCGCCAGGGCCACGTGGTCATGAAGTGCTTGTCCCGCCGTCGGCACCTTGGCTCCCGCGACGTCGCGGTAGTGCCCGAAGGACAGGAAACCAATCTTCTTCATGTTTCAATCAACCTCGGTGGGGTGATTTCTATTCCGGGCAGTTCGTCCCGCCCGAGGGGTGACTCTAGACTCATCGTCATGCGTGGTGAGTACAAGGTGCCCGGCGGCAAGCTCGTCGCCATCGATGTCGAGACCGACGGTGGGATCATCACCCGGGCCGCCGTGTCCGGCGACTTCTTCCTCGAACCCGACGACGCGTTGGAGGAGATCAACCAGGCCCTCGTCGGCCTGCCGTCGACCTCGTCCGTGGCGGACATCGTCAGGGCCATCTCCATGCGGCTGGCGCCGGAGGTGCAGTTCATCGGGTTCACGCCGGAGGCGGTCGGAATCGCGGTGAGGCGAGCGCTCGGGCACGCGATCGACTGGTCGGACCTGACCTTTGACGTCATCGGTCCGGTGTCGATGGATCCGCGGATGCACGTCGCGCTCGACGAGGTGATCGTCGGGGAGTTGGCGCGGGGTGAGGTGAACCCGAGCCTCCGGATCTGGGAGTGGGATCAGCCGCTGGTGGTGATCGGCTCCTTCCAGTCCTATCGCAACGAGATCGACGACGAGGGGCGCGAGCGGCACGGCATCAACGTGGTGCGTCGCATCACCGGTGGCGGCGCGATGTTCATGGAGCCGGGCAACTGCGTCACGTACTCCCTGGTGGTCCCGGCGTCCTTGGTGGAGGGGCTGAGCTTTGAGCGCAGCTACGAGTTCCTCGACCAGTGGGTGATGGGGGCGCTCGCCGAGTTGGGGGTCAACGCCCGCTACGTCCCCCTCAATGACATCGCCTCCGACAAGGGCAAGATCGCGGGGGCCGCGCAGCGTCGCCTCTCCGGGGTGGTGCTGCACCACGTCACGATGGCCTACGACATCGACGCCGACAAGATGCTGGAGGTGCTCCGGATCGGGCGGGAGAAGCTGTCCGACAAGGGCACCAAGTCGGCGAACAAGCGCGTCGATCCGTTGCGGTCGCAGACGCAGCTGCCGCGGGAGCGGATCATCGAGAGCTTCCTGGCCCACTTCGAGGGCCGCTACGCCACCCGCAGCCGTGACTACACCGACGAGGAACTCGCCGCCGCCCGGGAGCTGGTGGAGACGAAGTTCTCCTCTGAGGAGTGGACCAAACGGATTCCGTGACCCCCGCGCCCGAGTCCTTCGTAGGATTGGCACATGGGTGATGTTCCTCGACTGCTCCGTGCCTTGGATAGCCGACGTGGGCTCCTGTGGCGGGAGTCCGTGGGGCATGTCCTGCGCCAGGAACGGGTTGGCCGAGGGGAACGCCTGACCGATGTGGCGGGGCGTGCCGGGGTGTCCGCGCAGTACCTGTCCGAGATCGAGCGTGGGTTGAAGGACCCGTCGTCCGAGATGCTCCACGCGATTGCGGGTGCCCTGGAGGTCGAGGTGCCCGACCTGGCCCGCAGGGCGGCGGACACCATGGAGGCGACCGTGACCGTTGGCATCGTGGCGATTGCCGCGTGACGCTGCTCAGAGCAGATCCGGCCGCGGGGCAGCGACGCGACGTGAGACGGTGACGTCCATGAAGGTTCTTCTGCTCGGCGGTACGGCATTCCTGGGCCGTGAGATCGCCCGTCAACTCACCAACCGTGACCACACGGTGACGTGTCTCGCACGCGGTTCCGGACCGGCGCCCGCAGGCGCCACCCTCATCCAGGCTGATCGGGACGATCCCGATGCGCTGTCTCCCGTCGCGGACGAGGGCTGGGATGTCGTCATCGATCTGACATCCCAGCCAGTGCACGCCGCCCGCGCCGCTCGTCAGCTCTCGGCCCGACACCGGGTCCTCATCTCGTCCGCCAGCGTCTATGAGGACTTCTCCACGCCCGAGCAGCCAGTCACGGCTCGAACCGTCGATCCCCTCGACGGGGAGCAGATGCGGGACATGAGTCAGTACGGCCCCGCCAAGGTTGCCTGCGAGAGGTCCTATGAGGAACTGGATCAGCCCGTCACGATCATCCGGCCGGGGCTGATCGGTGGATTCGGGGACTGGACCGGGCGCTCCGGCTACTACCCCTGGCGATGCGCCCACCCCACGGGCCCGGATGTC
The DNA here is from genome assembly GCF_003932785.1 of Arachnia propionica. GTDB lineage: Bacteria > Actinomycetota > Actinomycetes > Propionibacteriales > Propionibacteriaceae > Arachnia > Arachnia propionica_B. The sequence continues at coordinate 4,733 of NZ_RQYT01000049.1, forward strand.
CTCGTGCCGGATGCTTCCCAGCCAACGGCGCTCCTCGACGTCCGGGACCTGGCCGCGTGGATCGTGTGCTGCGTCGAGGAGTCCATCACGGGAACCCACAACGCCGCAGGGCCGTCGACGACGTTGGCGGAGATCTATCGGCTCAGCCTGGAGCTGACGGGAACCGAGGCGTCGATCAGGGTCGTCGACGACGAGAGGCTTCTCGCCGAAGGGATCGCACCCTGGAGCGGACCCAGATCGCTGCCGTTGTGGATCCCCGCCCCGAAGTTGCGGTTCGTTGCGACGCTGGACTGTGCTCCTGCCCGCGCCCTCGGGTTACGGCCCCGGCCACTTGCTGAGACCCTGGCAGCCGCGTTGCGTTACGAGACCCAACGCGAGGTGCCCCGGTCATCGGGCCTGACCGACGCCGAGGAGCAGGCCCTGCGCACGGCGCTCCTCTGAGCCCACGTCTGCCCTGTTCGGGTCACGGCTGGGTCATAGACTGTCCCGGTGACACGACGGGGGAGGCTCGGGAAGGTGCTGGCGGACACCCGTCCGCTGCGCAACCCTGACTTCCGTCGCCTCTGGGTGGCGAGCATCATCACCGTCGTCGGCGCGCAGCTGACCGCCGTCACGGTTCCCGCCCAGATCTACGCGATCACCGGGTCGTCGGGGATGGTCGGGCTGACGGGGCTGTTCGGGCTGGTGCCGCTCGTGGTCTTCGGGCTGTGGGGTGGGGCTCTGGCGGATCACGTGGACCGTCGCCGCCTCATGCAGATCACGACGTCGGGCCTCATCGTCACCTCCATCCTGTTCTGGGTCCAGGCAGCCCTGCAGCTCAACCAGGTGTGGTTGCTGCTGGGGCTGTTCTCGGTGCAGCAGGCGTTCTTCGCCGTCAACTCGCCGGTGCGCAACGCCATCACGCCGAAACTGATCCCGAAGGACCAGCTCGCCGCGGCCAGCTCCCTCAACATGATGGTCTTCGGCGGCGGCGCGATCGTCGGCCCGCTGCTGGGCGGGGCACTCATCCCGATCCTCGGCTACGCGTGGCTGTACCTCATCGACGCCGTCACCATGTGTTTCACCTGGTACGCGGTGTGGCGGCTGCCCCCGCTGCCCGTCGAGGGGTCGACGGGGACGCCCGGCCTGCGTTCGGTCGTCGACGGCCTGCGCTACCTGGGCGGGCATCCCGTGCTCATGATGAGCTTCGTCGTGGACCTCGTCGCGATGGTCTTCGGACTGCCGCGGGCGGTGTTCCCGGAGGTCGCGCACATCACCTTCCGCGGCCCCGAGGACGGTGGGATCGAGCTGGCGCTGCTGTTCGCCGCGATGCCAGCCGGTGTCCTCATCGGCGGTCTGTTCGGCGGCTGGGTGTCGCGGGTGCGACGGCACGGGCTGGCGGTGCTGTTCGCCGTCGCCGTGTGGGGGCTGGCGATGGGCGGTCTGGGACTCGCGGTCGGGCTGGCCCCTCTCGCGCTGCGGCCGATGCTGGTGGTGTGCCTGGTCATGCTGATGGTGGGTGGCGTCGCGGACATCGTCTCGACGGCGTTCCGGCAGGCGATCCTCCTCGGCGCGGCCAAGGACGACGTCCGTGGCCGGCTCCAAGGGGTGTTCATCGTCGTCGTGGCGGGAGGTCCGAGGGTCGCCGACATCTTCCACGGCGGCGCGGCGGAGCTGTTCGGCCTCGGCTGGACCATCGGCGGTGGCGGCCTCCTCGTGCTGCTCGGTGTGGTCATCTGCGCGGTGCTCGCGCCCGGATTTCGTCGCTACGACGCCAACGCCTGAACCGGCGTCACACCATCGTGAGGATCAGCTCACCGTCGCGGAAACGGGCCCGCGACACCTGACGGCCGGCCACCGCCTGCGGCAGGGCGATGCGGCGACGTTCATTGCGGTGCGCGACCAACAGGTCCGTGCCGTCCTGTCGCAGGTCGAGGTCCGTCGCGTCCGCGTGGGGCAGCACGAGGCGCAGCTCCAGGTCGTCGCCGGCCGTCGTGACGCGCATGTGCTCCCCGCGGGAGTGGACGGCGGCGGCATCGATCCCGTCGTACATGAGCGAGCCCAGGTCGCGCAGGGCGGAGAGCCCGTAGATCTCGCCGCCCTGGAGCGGCAGCCGGAGGATCGGCAGGGTTGGGAAGCTCTCCTCCACCCGCTGAATCCCGGCCGCCTGCGCCGTCTCCCAGGGGGCGAAGTATCCACTCAGGGCCTCGACCGGATGAATGCGGTTGAGGATCACCCCGTCGACGATGAAGCCGTACATCGTCAGCCATGTGTATGCGCGGCGGGTCTCATCGACGACGACGTGCTCGGGCGTGGTGACCAGCCGCAGGGTGGTGGTGTCGCCGTCGTGGAGGAGTTCCCCGAGCCGCTTCAGACGGTCCAACAGGGTGAGGAGGTCGTCGAAGAGCTGATCCTGCGGCATGGGGATGCGGGTCAGTTTCTCGAAGGGGCCGCCGAGTATCCGCACCAGCGCCCGCTTCGTCGGCAGGGCGATGCGGAACATCTGATCGAGCCGCTCGGGGTATTTCAACAGCGACATGGTCTCGCCGGTTGGCGCGCAGTCCACCACCAGCACGTCGTGGTTCCCGGAGGAGGCGTGGTCGAGGATTCTCAGCAGGCTGAAGAGCTCACCGAGGCCGGGCAGCAGCAGGGCCTCCTCGGTCGCCAACGACACCTCCCCGCCGCGGGTGAGGAGCCTCCCGAGATAGGTGCGCAGGTGCGCCCACGCCTTGTCGTTCTCCGCCATGGCATCGACCTCCATCGCGTCCAGGCCCGGCGCGACGGGGGTCGGTTCGTTCGTCAAGGACATGCTGAGCGCATCCCCGAGGGAATGCGCCGGGTCGGTGCTCATCACCAGGACCCGATGCCCCTCGTCGGCGAGGTGCAGCGCCGTGGCGACCGCGACGGTGGTTTTCCCCACCCCGCCCTTTCCGGTGTGGATGATGACGCGCATGGTCACTCCTCGATGGTGATGCGACGGGATCCCGACGCGGATTCGGAGGCGGGTGGGGTGGCCGTTCCCCCGAGGGACTCGACGATCAACGCCCGGCATTCGCGTTCGATCGTGCGGAGTCGCTTTCCGGGGGCGGCGGGAAGGAGGCTGAGGAATGCCTCGCGAAGGTGGTGCCGGGCACGGTTGAGATGACTCGCCGTCGTTCGGTTCATGATGGGTTCTCCTCGGTGGGGCGGAAGTGGACGGTCAGGACGTCGTCGCGGAGATCGGCCCCGAGGACGTCGTGGTTGCGGAGGGTCACGGGGAGGGGGATGTTGCGCTGCACGTTGTCGATCCGCAGGGCCAGGTCGGAGGCCGTCAGCCTGAGGTCGACGCTGGTGGCGGTGGCGCCGGGGAGTGGCAACTGGAGGTCGTAGCCGCCGTCGACGCGGATGTAGCGTTCGTGGGCGAGGTCGGTTCTGACGCTGAAGGCGTCGGGGCCGATGGCGAGGTCAGCGAGGCGGGCGACGTCGTCGAGGCCGACCAGGTCGCGCTCGAAGCGGGTGACCCGGGTGATGGGGAGGTGACCGAACGCCTCCTCGATCTCGACGAGATGCTGCCGCTGGTGTTCCACCCAGGTGTTGAAGAACGCGTTGACCTCTGCAGGCGGGTACAGGCCGTTCACGAAGACGTGGTCGACGCTGTAGCCGAACAGGTTGAGCAGCAGGTAGCTGCGCCGGGTCTCCTCGATGACCATCCGTTCTGCCAGGGTGACCAGCCGCACCGACGTGATGTCCGGGTCCTTGAGGAGGGTCTGCATGTGGTGGAGCCGTTGGTGGAGGCGCTCCACGTCCCCCATGGCGCGGGAGTCCGGTAGTTCGATGTGCCACATCCCCCTGGCGACCGGACGCAGGACGCGCAGTGCCAGCTTCTCCAGGGGGAAGACCCGCTCCATCCACCACGTGAGGAGTTCGGGGAACTGGAGCAGCGACAGGGTTTCGCCGGTGGGGGCGAGGTCGAGGATGATGCGGTCGTGACGGCCGCTCTCGGCGAGTTGGTGCACCCGGAGCAGGAAGAACAGCGGCTCGAATCCGGGCAGGTCAAGGACCTGTTCGTCGTCGGGTTGTGTGATGAGTTGGGTCAGTGCCCTGCTCATGTCGGCGAACTCCTCCTCGGCGACCCGCCCCGCATCAACCTCGATGATCTCCAGGTTCGCAGCGATGGCTGTGGGGGTGGGCGCGGGTGGGCACCCGAACAGGTCGGAGAGATTGTGGGCCGCATCCATGCTGGCCAACAGGGTGCGGTGTCCTTGTCGGGCGGAGGCGACGGCGTGGGCCGCGGCCAGTGAGGTCTTGCCGACGCCTCCCTTGCCCGTCAGCAGGATCATGCGCTCCATGACAACTCCTTCGGTTCATGAATTGTTCGTATCTCGAAGTTTTGGATGTGGTGATGGGCGTGACGTCGGCCCGTCACTCGATGGGGATGCGTCTGACGCTGCGCGTCGGGGGTGGGCTGGCCTGTTCCTCCAGCAGGCCGGGGATGCGGTTGATGACCCGCAGCACCACCTCGATCTCCTCAGGAGTCAATTCGTCGAAGAGGCGCCCGATGAGACTGACGCTGTCCTTGATCCCCTGGAGGATCAGGCGGCGCCCCTCGTCGGTGAGTGAGATGAGGACGAGGCGCTTGTCGTCGGGGCTGTGCTGGCGTTCGACCAGGCCCCGTTGCTGCAGGCGGGCGACGACCCCCGTCGCGGTGTTGAGTGGCGTGTCGAGCCAGGTGGCCAGGTCACTCATGCGGGATTCCCGGGTCCGATGCAGGTGCAGCAGGGTGAGGGCCTCGTTCTGGCTGAGGTCCTCGGCCAGGCCACGCCAGGCAGCCGAGGGCAGGAGGGAACGGAAGCGGTCCACGTAGTCGAGGAGCATGGCCTCGAGGTTCATGTGCCCTCCCACCCTGGATGCTTCGAGCGTCGAAGTATTTTCAACGATAGCAGATGGCCCCTCCGGAGCGGGGGTCACCGCGGGGAGTTCTCCCCGAGCTCCTCGATGACGGCGCGGAGGGTGGTCTCCATCGGGGTGTGGGTCTCGGCCAGGAGGTCGCGGGTGTCCTGATCCTCCATCACGTAGGGCTCGGTCAGTTGCGGCAGGAGGGAGCGCAGCGCCCGCATCATCGGGGAGAACCAGCTCATGGCGGTGAGCAGCGCCGGAGGAAGGGGACGCAGCCGGGGCGCGTGGTCGATCCCGGCGAGTCGCAGGAAGTGGGTTGCCACCTCGCGACGGCTCACGGCGGGGGCGCTCGGGACGTGCCAGGCGCGGCCTGCCATCGTCGGATCGGTCGCGGCCCGCGCCAGGAGACGTCCGAAGTCCGCCACCGCGGTCCAGGTGTGGATTGCGTCCGGATCGCCCAGGATCCAGGCCGGGCGACCAGCGAGCAGCGGCTCGAAGAAGCGCCTGCTGAGATGGCTCATGCTGCCCGAGTCGGGGCCGTAGTAGTCGGATCCCCTGACCTCCACGCCGCGGATCCGGCCGGCGTCGTGGGCCGCGAACAGGCGCTGCGACGCCACGGCGCGGGCCTCGCCGAGGGCCGTCGGGGGCTCCAGGGGGTCGGTGGCGCGCATGGGCATCCGTCGGGAGTAGGCGTACAGGTTTCCCGCCACCACGAGGGTCGCGTCGCGTTGCTCGGTGGCCCGGATGAGGTGGTCGATGGCAGGTGGCCAGCACGACAGCCAACTCTTGGCGCTGTAAGCGAAGTTGCAGCACGCGACAATCGCCTCCGCTCGGGGCAGCTCGCCCAGGCCTTCTCCTGTCACGACATCCACCCGGGTGCTTCTTGCGTCGGGGAGGGAGGTGCCGGAGCGGGTGGCGACGGTGACGTCGTGGCCCTGGGAGACGAGATCGCGGGTGGTGGCGCGACCCAGGGGGCCGGATCCGACGACGATGACATGGGACATGGGGCTCCTTCCGAGTTTCGTGAACGGTGTTCACGCAGCTAGTGTATACACCGTTCACGGTTTTCGGGCAGGGTGCGTGAGAGACTGGCTCCATGACCAGCCGAGCCGAAGCGCGCGAGGACTTCCGTCGTCGGCTCCTGGCAGCCGCCCACCACAGACTCGCCACCGACGGGGCCGCCGGGCTCGCGATGCGGGTGTTGGCCCGGGACCTGGCCGTGACCCCCGGGGCGCTGTACCGCTACGTCAGAAGCCGCGACGAGTTGCTCACGCTCCTGGTGACGGAGGCGTACACCTCACTGGGCGACGCCGTCGCGGGGGCGGAGGCCGACGTGCCGGGTGAGGACGTCGAGGCGCGATGGGTCGCGGCCTGGCTGGCCGCCCGGACATGGGCGCGCGCCCACCCGCACGAGTACGCCCTCATCTACGGCACCCCCGTCGCCGGGTACCGGGCCCCGGAGGACACCATCGGGCCGGGAACGCGGCTCAACCTCATACTCGCCCGGATCGCCGCCGACCTCCCCGCGGGCGAGGAGAGGCGTCGGGAGGCCCCACTGACCGACGAACTCGCCGCCGACGTGCAGCGCATCCGCGCCTGGTTGACCGAGCAATCCGTGGCGGTTCCACACGTGCCGGACGAGGCCATCCTCGCGGTGGCGGGAGGGCTGAGCACCCTCGTCGGGGCGATCGGGCTGGAACTCTTCGGGCACTTCAAGGGCGCCTTCGAGGATGCCCGCGCCTTCCTGGAGGATGCCGCCCGCCGCAGCTTCGCCGACATCAGGCGGGCGATGGGTCGCGGTCACATGTTGTGACGGAGGTGGGCGGGTTCGCGCCAGCCGAGGAGGGCCTCCATCATGCGCGCCAGGTCGACGTGCGAGGCGACGTCGTGCACCCGCAGGATGCGTGCCCCGCGCTCGATGCACCAGGCTGCCGCCGCCAGCGAGCCCGCCAGGCGCTGCGGCTTGGGGCGGTCGAGGGACTCCCCGATGAAGTCCTTGTTCGAGCAGGCCGCCAGGACCGGCAGCCCCAGCGTCGCGAACTCGGCGAACCCGCCCAGCAGCTGGAGGGTGTGTCGGGTGTTCTTGTTCAGGTCGGGGCCGGGGTCGACGACGAGCTGCCCCCGACGCACCCCGGCCGCCTCCGCCCGGGCCACCCGATCCGCCAGGAAGTCGCGGACCTCGGCCACGACGTCGTCGTAGTGGGGGCGGGGCAGATGGGTGCGCGGCGCGGCGAGGGAGTGGGTGACCACGAGTCCGGCGCCGGTCCGGGCCGCGAGCGGCGCCAGCTCGGGGTCGGCCAGTCCCGAGGTGTCGTTGATGATCGCGGCCCCTGCCGCGATGGCGGCCGCCGCGACCCCGGAGCGGAAGGTGTCGACGCTGAGCAGCACGTCGCTGTGGGCCGAAACGGCCTCGACGAAGGGCACGACGACGTCGATCTCCTCCGCCTCCGACACCTCCCGCGCATCCGGCGAGAACGGCACGCCGCCGATGTCGACGATCTCCGCCCCCGCCTCGGCGGCCGCCAGGGCCGCTTCGACCGCCGGGGCCAACTCGAAGGTCGCCCCGGCGTCGAAGAACGAGTCGCGGGTGCGGTTGACGATGGCCATCACGACGACGTGCCGGTCCAGCGAGAGACGATCGATCACGTCCCCATTCAACCATCCCCTGTACGCGCAGTTCTGCGCCCGTGAAGGCGTTGGTTGCCGGGGCGGCCACAATGGATTGGCCCATCCGCGCTTTCTCTCGGGGGCTTGGGGGCCTTTGATCAGCGATGGCACTCTGTCGGAAGTGCTTCTTTCAGGGGTAGGATTTGGGTCAGAACCAGCCTTGATTGAGTCGCCACTGCAAGGCCTTCACTGTTTTGTCGATGACCTCGGAGTGGGTGACCGTTTGGAGGGAAAGGTGAGAGTTGAGCGCACTGACTGTATTGGGGCCGAAATAGCCATCGGGAGTGGCGCCGATCCGACGCTGCATGGCGGCGATCACGGATGAGCCGTCGCCATCGTCCCACTCCCAGCCGGAGACCAGTCGCCAATAGCGACTTCGCCAAACTCTCAACTGTCCGGAGACAATCCCGTCCTGGTGGGTTCCCAGCACCCTTTGGAGGGCACGTGTGGTTTCCATGCCCCACCAGCCGTCCACCTCAACGGCCGATGCCTCGGGGGTGGCGGCCGGGTGGGCCCAGGCCATGACTCCCAGGACGCCTGCGGCCGGTAGCCCGATGGCTGCGTGGGAGAGAATGCTGCGCCTGCTGAAACGCGGTGAATTGTTCTGCATTGTTTCTGCACCTTCCTGACATCGTTGGTGTGAGTACAGCTGTGTGCATCGATGCAGGCTCACCTTAACCCGACGATGGGTCATCCACGACGTAACTTCCGTTCAGTGAGGTGTGGAGCCCTGATGGTGGACCGGAGGTAATGGGACCGCTCTCTTGAGGCTGGTTCCCGGTGGACGAGGTAGTGGGAGGGTGGTGGAACTCTCTCGGTCCTGGAGGCCCCGATGTGGCCTCCAGGAACCATGCGTCGGTCGAACGGATGACGGGCGAAGTGCGGTGGGAGCGCTTTCGTGTCTTCCCGGTTTGATCCGGGTGGCGTGTGGGGGGTGAAAGGGTGTGGAGTTCGTAACAGACGGGGCGGTTTCGCCTGTCCTGGGTTGGGTTCGCCTGCCATTTTCACGGCTCGCCTGTCTTGTTTGGCAGGCGAATTGAAAGAAGGCAGGCTTTTCCGATCCAAGGCAGGCGAAACCGGGGGTGGGGCGTCGCTGGGTTCCGGGAGTTCTGGGGAGGCGGGGGATCTTGGGGAAGCGGAGGGCTGGGGAAGCTGGGCTCGGGTGATCACTCCATCGCTCGGCCGCGTTTCCAGTAGCCCATGAAGGCGACCCGGGAACGCTCGATGCCGTGCTCCCGCACCAGGGCGCGACGCAACCTCGCGACCACTCCCGCCTCGCCCGCGATCCACCAGTACGTGCCCGATCGGGGGGCCGCCTCGGCGAGTTCCTCGCCCAGCCCCGAGTAGGTGGGTGTCTCCCAGATGTCGTCCGGATCCGGTCCGGCCTCCCCGGCGGCAGCCGCCCCCGGAACCAACGCGAGCAACGACGGGATGAGCCGCACCCCGTGCTCGCCACCCTCACGGGGCAGCCACTCCACGGACATGCCCTCTGGAGCCTCGATCGGAAGCTGGTCCGCAGCCGAGTCGACCTCGATCAGGGCCGCGCCTCGTGCATCCGCGGGCAGATCCTCCAGGATCCGGGCGATGGCCGGGGCGGCTGTCTCGTCCCCGGCCAGCACCACCCGCTCCGCCCCGCCCGGCGCGAACTCCACCCCGAGCCGCGGCGCGTCCCGGTGCGGTCCCGCCAGGGTCACCTCATCCCCGACCCTCGCCGCCCGCGCCCACCTCGTCGCCGGTCCCGACCCCTCCGGGGACTCGTGGAGGGCGAAGTCGATGACGACGCGCGTCGCCTCGGCCGACTGCTCCATCGCCCGGATGGAGTAGGTCCGCATCGCACCCCGCTCCTCGACGGGGACCCGCTGCCACGCGTCGAACCAGTCCGACCCCTCAGGCCGGAACGGCCCGCTGGCCCCCGGCAGCACGACCTTGATCCGTTGGTCGAACACCGGCCCCGGGCCCCCGAACGTCGGATCGGTGGTGAAGGTGATCCGCTGGAACCCCGGGGAGACCCGCTGCGTGGCGGTCACCGTCGCCACCGTCACCGCCATCATCACGCCACCTCCGACAGCTTCACGTGGTGCCTGCCCTTCGGCATCACCATCGGCGCGCCCGAAACCGGATCCGCCATCACCACCGAGTCGATCCCGAACACCTGCTTGACGATCTCCTCCGTCACGACCTCCTCCGGCCGCCCCGACGCGGTGATCGCGCCGTCCCGCATCGCCACCAACCGGTGCGAGTACCGGGCCGCCAGCCCGAGATCGTGCAGGACCATGACGACGGTGGTGCCCTTGCGCTCGTTGAGATCCGTCACCAGATCGAGGATCTCCAGCTGATTCGCCACATCGAGGAAGGTGGTGGGCTCATCCAGCAGCAGGATGTCGGTCTCCTGGGCCAGCGCCATCGCGATCCACACCCGCTGCCGCTGTCCGCCGGACAGCTCGTCGACGGGACGTTCCGCCAGGTCGACGATGTGCGTGGCCTCCAGGGCCTCCGCGACGACCTCGTGGTCGCGGGCACTCCAGCGCCCCAGCAACCCCTGGTGGGGATGCCTGCCCCGTCCCACGAGATCCGCCACGACGATCCCCTCGGGTGCCGTCGGCGACTGCGGAAGCAGCCCGAGGATTCGCGCGACCTCCTTCGTCGGTTGCGAGGACAGCGCCTTCCCGTCGAGGATCACCTGTCCGGAGCGGGGCGGCAGCAGCCGGGCCATCGCCCGGAGCAGCGTCGACTTGCCGCAGCCATTCGCGCCGACGATGGAGGTGATCTGGCCCGGCGAGACCTCCAGGTTGAGCCCCTCGACGATGAGACGGTCACCGTAGCCGAGCGAGAGCCCGGAGGCGGAGAGGGAACGTTCCCTGGTCATGACGACTCCTTCAGCGAGGACGACCCCCGCCCGAGCGGACGAGGAGGTGGATGAGGAATGGCGCACCGAGCGCCCCCGTGATGACACCCACGGGGTACCGGGCACCCAGCAGGTACTGCCCGGCCAGGTCGGAGGCCAGCACGATGACGGCTCCCACCAGCGAGGCGGGCAGGAGCAGCGACGGGGCGGAGGGGGACAGCCGCATCGCGATCGGTCCGGCCATGAACGCGACGAAGGCGATGGGCCCGCACGAGGCCGTCGCGACGGCGACGAGGGCGACCGCGGCGACGATCGTGCCGATTCGCAACGCGCCGACACGCACCCCCAGCGCGGTGGCGGTCTCGTCGCCGAACCTCAGCGTCGCGAGCTGCGACGATCCCGTCCACATCACCGGCAGCACGAGGACGCACACGAGGGCGAGCGGCGCGACCTGCTCCCACGTCGCGCCGTTGAGGGAACCCGTCAACCATCGTGATGCGGTGCCGAGATCCCACTGGTTGGCCTTGGAGAGCACCCAGCTCACCACCGAGCCGAGCATCGACGAGACCCCGATGCCGATGAGGATGAGCCGGGTCCCCGCGAATCCGCCGCGGAAACTGAGCAGGTAGATGGCGACGGCGGTGCCGAGCGCCGCGACGAGGGCGAGCGCGGAGACCTGCGGCTGGGACCAACCCAGCAGGACGATCCCGAACACCCCGGCCGCGCTCGCGCCCGCCGAGATGCCGATGATGTCGGGGGAGGCCAGCTGGTTGCGCAGCAGGGTCTGGAACGACACCCCGGCCGCCCCGTAGGCCAGCCCCGCCAGTAGCCCGAGCGTGGCCCGCGGCAGCCGCAGCTCGCCGACGGAGAAGCTGGCCCCCGGCACCGTCTCGCCGAGGATGACCCGTAGCACCTCGTCGGGGGTGTGGAAGGTCTCGCCGATCATGAGGGAGGCCGCCCACAGGGAGCAGGTCATCACCGCCAGAGTCGTCACGACGTTGACGTGTCCGTGGGTGCGGTGGCGACGGGCGGCCTGCAGCTCCTGGGGGGTGAGGGTCGCGGTCACAGCTCACGCACCTTCTGGCGTCGCACGATGTGGATGAAGAACGGAGCCCCGATCAGGGGGGTGATGATGCCGACCTCCACCTCCGACGGGTGCGCCACGACCCGGCCGAGGGTGTCGGCGGCGACGAGGAGCCCGCCTCCGACCAGGGCGGAGAAGGGGAGCAGCCACCGGTGATCCGGCCCCACGAGGAGCCGAACGAAGTGCGGGACGACCAGGCCGACGAATCCGATGGGGCCGCACGCGGCCGTCGCGATGCCGCACAGGATGACCGCCCCGAGGGAGGCGACGAGCCGGGTGCGCAGGACGTTCTCGCCGAGCCCCGTTGCGACGTCGTCGCCGAGGGCCAGGGAGTTCAGGCCCCGCGCCATGGCGAAACAGATGATCAGGCCGAGCACCAGGAACGGTGCGACGAGAGCCAGCCGATCCCAGGTCCCACCACCGAGCCCGCCGATCTGCCAGAACCGGAAGGAGTCCAGCACCCGCAGCCGGGGTAGCAGGACGGCGCTGACCAGTGACGACGCCGCCGCGGATGTGGCTGCTCCCGCCAGGGCCAGCTTGAGGGGGGTGGCGCCGCCCCGGCCCAGCGAGCCCACCGCATAGACGAAGACCGCCGCCAGTGCGGAGCCGATCACCGCGAGGAACAGTGTCGCGTAGGGGTGTGACACGTTGAGGAACACCATCCCGAGTGCCACCGCGAGGGAGGCCCCTGAGAGGACCCCGAAGATACCGGGATCGGCCAGGGGATTGCGGGTGACCGCCTGCATCGTGCCGCCGGCGACCGCCAGCGCCGCTCCCGCCAGCAATCCCAGCAGGGTGCGGGGCAGTCGGGTCGCCGCGGCCGCCTGGTCGGTGGTCTCGACGACGCCGCGCAGGGCGTCGATGGCGTTGGCGAGGGAGGTGGCGCGCACCCCGAGCATCAACGACGCCACCCCGAGCACCGCGATCACCGCCAGGGTGATGAGGAGCCAGATCAGACGACGCCCCGTCGGGACACGGATCGCTGCCGCGCCCGACGGGGCCGAGGTGACCTGGGTCACTTGAGGCCTTCGGCCAACTTCGTCAGGTACTCGTCGATGGTCGCTGGGATGGACAACGGCGACGGGTTCGCCGACGCGCCCAAGGACCCGTTGCCGAGGAAGACGAGTCGGTTCTCGGCGACCGCCTTGATCCGGCTGACCAGCGGGTGCGCCTGCATTGCGGCGACCAGCGGAGCGTTGTCCTCGGTGCCGTACATGATGAAGAAGTCCACGTCGTCGAACAGCTCCGGCTTCTCCGTGGAGACCTCCACGTGGAAGGTCTCGGAGGCGCTCGACTGGTCCTTGATGACGGTGGGAGTCTCCAGGCCGACGTCGAGGAGGAACTTCGCGCGCGGATCATGGGCGGTGTACAGCCCGACCTTCGACAGGTCGTCGGCGCTGAAGAAGGCCCAGGCGGCCTTCTTGCCCGCCAGATCGGGGTGCTTCTCGGCGGCATCCTTCACCGTCGAGGCGAGATCGGCGATGAGTTTGTCGCCCTCCTGGGCCATGCCCATGGCCTGGGAGTTGAGCTGGATCATCTCGTCCATCGTCGTTCCCCACGCGATCTTCGGGAAGGCGATGACGGGGGCGATCTTGCTGAGGGTCTTGTAGTCCTCCTCCGTGATGCCGGAGTAGGAGGCGAGGATGACGTCCGGCTTGGTGGCGTCGACCTCCTCGAAGGGGATGCCGTCGGTCTCGTCGAACAGTGCGGGGGTCTCGCCGCCGAGCTCGTCGAGCTTCGCCTTCACCCACGGCAGGAAACCGTCGCCGTCCTCGTCGCCCCAGGTGGCCTTGGACATGCCGACCGGCACGATGCCGAGGGCCAGGGGGACCTCGTGATTGGCCCACGCCACCGTCGCGATGCGCTTCGGCTGCTCCTTGATCACCGTCTCGCCGAAGGCGTGCTTGACGGTGACGGGGAAGCTGCCGGTCGACGACGCGTCGGATGCGGATCCGGTCGGGGAGGAGGCGCCGCCGGAGGGGGACCCTGCGGGGGTGGCGGAGTTCGAGGAGTTGGAGGAGCAGGCGGTGACCCCAGCCGTGGCGGCGAGGGCGAAGAGCGCTCCGAGGGTCCTTCTGGAAAGCACGTGGGCTCCATTCATCGGGGACAGGAACCACAATCGTAAGGGAAGTCTTACCTAATTCCGAACCGGCTTCAGGGATGGGCTGAGGATCAGGATCAGCAGCGCGAACGCCGGGATCACCCACAGGGCCACGCGCAACTCCGTGTGATGGGACAGCGCCCCGATCAACGGCGGACCCGTGAGGAATCCCAGCCGCATCATCGACGTGACCACCATGAGCCCGTTGCCGTGACGCATCCCCGGCAGCTCGTCGGCGGCGTGCATCGACGACGGGATGATCGTCGCCATGCCCCACCCGATGCAGGCGAACCCGACGATGGTCGTCGCCGGGCTCGGCCAGACGAGCGCCGCGCTCATGCCGAGACCCGCGATGACCGCGCCCTGCACCGTCGCCGTGAGCGGGCCGATCCGCTTGACGAGGGCGTCGCCGGTGAAGCGGCCGATGAGCTGCAGGCCCTGCAGCGCGACGAAGGCCATCCCGGTGAGGAACGGGATCACGTCGAACTGCCGCTCCAGGTAGATCGCGCCCCACGTGCCGCCGGTGTCCTCCAGCAGACCGGCGGTCGCGCCCAGGATGCCGAGCGCGACGAGGCGCAGCAGCAGGGCCGGTCGGATCCGTCGCCCCGTCCCCTTCGACGCGGCGTGCGCCTGGACGTCGTGGTCGAGGCCCGGCAGCAGCAACACCTTCGCCGCCAGCGACATCGCGGAGAAGACGACGGTGGCGGCCAGGCACTGCACCCAGATGGGGATGCCCGCCTGCTTCGCCGCCGAGCCGATGAAGCCGCCGCACACCGCCCCGACGGACCACCAGCCGTGGAAGGCGTTGAGGATGGGGCGTTCGTGGAGTTTCTGGACCCGCAGGCCGTGGGCGTTCATGCCGATGTCGGTGATGGAGTCGAACCCGGCCATGAGGAACACCCCGATGGCGAAGATCCAGGCGTGGGGGGCGTTGCCGATGACGTTGAGCATCGCGATCCCGATGACCTGCGAGACGATCGACACCGTCGCCGAGGAGTAGCGACGGATCAGCGCGGCCGTGACGAGCCCCGCCACCAGACCGCCCGCGGGGCCGATCGCGACGGCGAGGCCCCACCAGCGGTCGTCGAGACCGAGCGAGGACTTGAGCTCCGGGTAGCGCGGCAGGATCGACGACCACGCCACCCCGTTCAGCCAGAACAGCAGCACCACGCCCCAGCGGGCGCGGCGGGCCTCCGTCGAGACCCGGTCGGGGGTTGGCTTCACCACGCCCCGATCCTAGAGGGCGCGCGGATAGGGGCATCCGCTGCGGTCGCCCCGGTGACCCCCTGGCGGCGTTGTCCTCCTTGAACGCACGATCCAGTGCGCTCTTCGTCGTCCGCCTTGCCAGGAGGCCACCGTGACGATCCTCGTCACGATTCCCCTATCCGCGCACCCTCTTGGAGTCTCTAGACTTCCCGTCATGGATGTCATTGAGGTGATCAGGACCAAGCGCGACGGCGGAAGGCTCAGCGACGAGCAGATCGACTGGGTGATCCAGGCCTACACCGACGGCGTCGTCGCCGATGAGCAGATGTCGGCTCTGGCGATGGCGATCCTCCTCAACGGAATGGACCGCGAGGAGATCGGTCGGTGGACTGCTGCGATGATCGCCTCCGGGGAGCGGATGGACTTCTCGTCGCTGGCGAAACCCACCTCCGACAAGCACTCGACGGGGGGAGTCGGGGACAAGATCACGCTGCCGCTGGCGCCGCTCGTCGCGGTGTTCGACGTCGCCGTGCCGCAGCTGTCCGGGCGTGGGCTCGGGCACACCGGCGGCACCCTCGACAAGCTGGAGGCGATCCCCGGTTGGCGGGCGTCGCTCAGCAACGACGAGATGCTGGCTCAGCTCGACCGGGTCGGCGCGGTGGTGTGCGCGGCCGGGTCCGGCCTGGCCCCCGCCGACAAGAAGCTGTACGCGCTGCGGGACACCACCGGCACCGTCGAGGCGATCCCGCTCATCGCGTCGTCGATCATGAGCAAGAAGATCGCGGAGGGGACCGGGGCGCTGGTGCTGGACGTGAAGGTCGGCTCGGGTGCGTTCATGAAGACCAGGGAGCGCGCCGAGGAGCTCGCCCGCACGATGGTGGACCTTGGTACCGACGCGGGGGTCAACACCGTCGCGCTGCTGACGAACATGGACACCCCGCTGGGGTTGACCGCAGGCAACGCGCTGGAGGTGCGGGAGTCCGTTGAGGTGCTCGCCGGTGGCGGGCCGTCGGATGTGGTGGAGCTGACCGTGACGCTGGCCCGCGAGATGCTGGCGGCGGCGGGTCGCGGGGACGTCGATCCGGCCCCGGCGCTGCAGGACGGGCGGGCCATGGACGTGTGGCGTCGCATGATCGCGGCCCAGGGCGGCGACCCGGACGCGCCGCTGCCGGTGGCCGAGCACCAGCACGTCGTCGTCGCGGAGCGCGACGGGTACGTGTCGCGTCTCGATGCGATGGCGGTGGGTGTGGCCGCGTGGCGGCTCGGTGCCGGACGGGCCCGCAAGGAGGACGAGGTTCAGGCGGTCGCGGGGGTGGAGATGCACGCCAAGCCCGGCGACCGGGTGACGAAGGGTGCGCCGTTGTTCACCCTCCACACGGCCACCCCGGAGCGTTTCGACCGCGGCATCGAGGCCCTCGACGGTGCCGTCGACTACGCAGACGCCCCGACGGAAGTCGCGCCGGTGGTCCTGGGACGAATCTCCTGACGGCTTGAGGCCCGTGGGAGCGCGATTTCGCTCCCGCGGGCCTTGTGGTCTAGCATTGTCGCTGGCTCTTTTGCCATCGGGGTGTGGCGCAGCTTGGTAGCGCGCGTCGTTCGGGACGACGAGGCCGCAGGTTCAAATCCTGTCACCCCGACCAGAAGTGACAGCTTAGAGGGTGCGCGGATAGGGGGATCGTGACGAGGATCGTCACGGTGGCCCCTTGGCAAGGCGGACGACGAAGAGCGCACTGGATCGTGCGTT
>NZ_RQYT01000050.1 GCF_003932785.1 Arachnia propionica
TCCTCCTCGAACGCACGCTCCAGTGCGCTCTTCGTCGTCCGCCTTGCCAAGAGGCCACCGTGACGATCCTCGTCACGATCCCCCTATCCGCACACCCTCCAAGCCTGAGCTGGTGACCCCGTCAGCTGCTGTACTGGGAACGGCCCCCCAACGACAGCTGGATCAACAAGGAGTCCCGATGACCTACCACAGGGTC
The DNA here is from genome assembly GCF_003932785.1 of Arachnia propionica. Lineage (GTDB taxonomy): Bacteria > Actinomycetota > Actinomycetes > Propionibacteriales > Propionibacteriaceae > Arachnia > Arachnia propionica_B. The sequence goes on from NZ_RQYT01000050.1 coordinate 197, forward strand.
GATGCCCCCGCCTGCATGGCGATCTTCCAAGCAACCGAAGGATGCAACATATTGGCTGCTGCCGTCCACGCGAAGATCTCCACCGAGATTGACGTTCTGGGACAGGCATGCACTGGCGAGAGCGCAACACTCATGACCTCGCTGGAAGCTGTTTACAATCGCGTGCTGACGCGCAACATGACCGGCGCCACACAGCAGGTGGGAAACGCCACGGCGGGCGGCCGGTCCGCCGTGGCTGCGATCCTGAACGGTGATCACGAGATGGCGGCCCGTATGGAGCAGGAAGCCCACATCGTCGACGAGGTCAGGATCACCGATGGGAAGGACCTGTCATGATCCCCATTGACGTCAGCGCCCTCCAGAACTGGCCGGACCCCGATGCCATCACTGCGAGCGCGGACCGTATCGCCTCCCTCGGGAAGGCCTTCCACGAGCATCTGGAGACGGGGCACAGCCGATGGCAGGGACTCGCCGCCTGTTACGAGACCCCGCACCAGGAGCGCATGTACTCTGCCCTGGATCCGGCACTGGAGGATGGCGCCAACGTCAAGGAGGCGTGCGGAAACATCAAATCCGCCATGATCGAGTTCGCCGAGAGCATTCGCACCCTCATCTCGAAGCGGGACTCGCTGATCTCACAGGCCCAGGACTACAACGCATCCCCGGAAGCCTCTTCTCTGGTTCCATTCAACGGGCGCTCCAACTTCTTCTCGGTTGAACAACGCAACATCAAAGCTGACATCGAGAAGCTCGCCGGGAAATACAGGAACGCGATCGAAACCTGTTCCTCCGCGCTTTCAGCCATCAGGGAGGACGGGACCTCCAGTTCAGATAGCTCCAGCTTCTTGAGGACGCCCCTCAATTTCGGCATCCCGGCGACCCGGACGCTCCTCGAGGCGCGAGCGAAGGATGGGACGTTGTACGTCAGCAGTCTGCACCTCCTGATCAAAGGACAAACTTATAAATTCACAATGGCAAACGCCATATTGAAGGGCCGACACGCCCGCGCACCATTCCCAAGCACCATGCGCCACGGCAAAGCTTATTTCAAACCGTGGTTCGACAAAGGCGCCCGAACCCCCTTCTTGACGGGGTTGCGATCAGAATTCTTGGGCCCACAACCAGGGAAGGTCAGCCCACGAGCCGTCGTTCACAGGTCCTCCGTTCTTCCCTCCGGCAAAACCTGGACTCTCGAAAACCAGCACACCACACGTGTACTCGAGTCAGGGACACGCGGTGTGGTGCGCATCGGTGGGCGGGTTCTGTTCGTCGGTGGAGTGTGGCTGACATGGGACAGCGAGTACGACAAGGTCCACAAGCGTCTGCTTGAGGAGGAGCCACGCCTCACCGAGGCTGAACGAGGCTCCAAGGCCAGGAAACTCGCCACCGTTCGCACCGGCGGTCAGGTCCTCGCCACAGCAACCATGTCCGCCGTCATCGGATCGATGGTGCCCGTTGGTGGAACCATCGTCGGCTTGGTCATCGGCGTGGGAGTCGGCCTCGTCATGGAGATTCCCATTCCCTTCACCGACATGACGCTGGGTGAGGGCGTCGCTGAAGCTTCAGAATGGCTCTGGAACAAGGGCGAAGACTTCGTCAACTGGCTGACCTCGGATGACACCGGCGACACCTTCCTCAGCGCCGTGCAACAGAAGCTCGAAGGGAAACCAACTGTCTGTCTCGCCGCCACGAAGGATTAGGAGCATCCTGCAGCATCAGCCTCCAGCAGCGCCGCGCCTTCGGTAGAGCCACTCGGGGACCGGGCGGCCGGTCAGCCATGCCCGCCACACCGTCGCGACCACGAAGGGGGCCATGCACAGGGCCACCGCCCAGCGGGAGACCTTGCGCATCGGCAGTTCCACGGTGACCGGGGTGAAGTCGATGTCCCCCGTCCGGTGCCCGGATCGGGAGGCGCAGGCGTCGTAGGTGCGGCCGTCGATGGTCACCTTGACCCAGGCGTGACCGACGTGCCACCACGGGTTCCCCCAGCCCCGCACCCGGGCGGCGTGGACGAGTTTCGCGCGGAATCCCAGCCGACGGAGTACGAGCAGCAGGACCGTGTTGTACTGGTGGGACCAGCCCCTCCCCTGCCGCAGCGCCACCTTCGGGGTCTCCCACAGGTGCCAGGCCGACTCGTGGGTGAACTCCTCCGCCACCTTCGCGATGGCGGCGTCGGCGAGGTCCCGCCCCGTCAGCCCCGTCGCCCGGAGCTCCTCGACGAGCTCCTCGACGGTGCGGTCACGGTTCGGCTTCGCCGACGCCGGTGCGGCCACCACGACCGGCAGTGTCAGGACCGCCGCCCCGAGGGCCACCGCAATTGCCTTCCTCAGCCTCATCCTCGCCCCTTCCGCACGAAACCCTTGAGAGAACGGTAGGGCACCTCGGCCGCCAGACGTTCGTGAAGTCGCAACATTCGACTGACCGCTGCCGACCACGGATACTGCTCGGCCCGACGTCGCGCAGCTGAACGGAGTTCCGGCCCCAGGCGGGGCAGCAACGATTCGACAGCGTCGGCGAGCAGACCGGGGTCGGGGGCTGCCGAGGCCCCGGACGAGGAATCGACGAGCTCGAAGGCTCCGCCCCGGTTCGACGTCACCACCGGCGTGCCACAGGCCAAGGCCTCCAACACCGCCAGCCCGAACGTCTCCGCCGGACACACGGAGAAGGAAAGGTCCGCCTGGGCGATGTGCGCGGCCAGCTCCTGGCGGCTCGCGACGAAACCCCGGAAATGGACGGGGGCGTCCCCGGCGATGTCCTCCAGCTCAGCCTGATCCGGTCCCGTGCCGAAGCAGTCCATGCGGATCCGGTGCCCACGCCGATGCAACTCAGCCGCCGTCGCCACCGCCAGCTGAGGGCTCTTCTCATGGCTGAGCCTGCCGACATAGATGAGCTTGAGCACCCCGTCGGCCGGGGGCTCCCCCCGGGACGGGTGGAACGTCTCAAGATCCACCCCCAGCGGCACGAGCTCCAGCCGGGCGCCGGTGTTGTCGAACTCGTCCGCGGCGAACCGGCTCGTGACCACCACCGCATCGAACTCCTTCGACAGCCGCCGGTTCAACGCCCCCACGACGGCTTCGACCCCGAACCCTCGGCGGATCCACATCGCCAACATGTCCGAGAGGCGCTCATGACTGAACAACACCGACCCGACGTTGCGCTTCGCCGCCCAACGTCCGACCGGGGAGAGGGTCCACTTGTCCGAGACCTCCACCACATCGGGGCGGAACCGGTCGAGCACGTCCAGGGCACGCCACGGACGGGCGATCATGCGGTACTGCTTCGTCAGGCGCGGTGCCCGCACCTCCACCTCGATCCCGCGTTCGGTCTCGAGAATCGCGTCCCTCGGGCCGGGTCTGACGAAAATCCTCTCGTGCCCGGCAGCGGTATACCCCGCACCGAGCTGATCGATGACCACCTTCATGCCCCCCGAGGTGGGGCCCACGAAGTTGGCCAACTGAGCGATGCGCATCCCCCGATTCTGCCACCCCGGAGCCATGGGTGCCCCCACCCTCTCAGTAGGCCTCGTCGGCCCGTTCGATGAGCGCAGGCGGGAGGGGGAAACCCATCCGCTCCGCCGCCGGTTCGTTGATGACCAGCTCGAAGGTCTCCTGGACGACCACGGGCAGGTCGCCGGGTTTCGTCCCCTCCAGGATCCTCACCGCGAGGGCGGCGGCCTCGCGCCCCTGGAGATCATGGTCGACGGCGTGGGCAGCGGCGGCGCCACCCTCGACGACGGTGCCCTCTGAGGCGACCACGAGCACCCGCCGTGACTCGGCCACCTCGATGACATCCTCCATCCCTGCGGTCACGACGTCATCTGTCGGGATGAGGAAGGCGTCGGCGTCGAGGCTCTCCGCGGCCTTGCGAACCTCTGCCAAGCTGCCCACTGGCTGAGCCTTGACCTCCAGGCCCATTGCGGCTGCCTCCTCCTCGGCCTGCCTGACCTGCGCCTCCGCGTCGAGGGCGCCCCCGGTGTGGATGATCCCCACCCGGGTCGCTTCCGGGCGGATCTCCTTGACCAGCTCCAACTGCTTGGCCACCGGGTTCACGTCACAGACCCCCGTCACCTCACCGCCCGGGGCGTCGAGACTGGTCACCAGCCCGAGACCCACGGGGTCGTGCACCCCGGCGAAGAGCAGCGGCGTCCCGGACACCTCACTCACAGCGACCTCGGCGGCAGGACTTGAGATGGCGAGGATGAGGTCCATGTCCTGGGTGTTGAGGCGGGCCACCGCCTCGGTCAGGGCCCCGGCATCTCCGTTGGGGCTTTCCACCTGGAGCCGAAGCCCTTCACCCTCGGTGTACCCCGCCTCGGCGAGGCCATCGACGAACCCCTGCCGAATGGTCTCGACGACACCGGCTGACCCATCGGTGACGATGCCGATCTCGATGACCCGCCCTGGCCCTCCCAGGGCCCGCTCCCCCGGCGTCTTCCCCGTGCAGGCAGCAAGCAGGAGGGCAGAGGCGGTGGCCAACGAGACGAGCACTGCGGTGGTGGACCTCATGACCCCCCTTCCCCAACACTGGACACATCCGCTGACATGGCCGGGACAGGATGCAGCGGTTCGGTGGACGAGATTCTCGCCGTCCCCGCCTCCGAGACTTCCTTGTTCCGACGGCACTGCTACAGACACACCCTAGCGCAGCCAACCCCTCCCGCCGGGCACGTCCGGCTCAGAGCCGCCACGTGTACTGGGTGAGTCGATTCGTCAGGGCCTGATCAACGACCTCCAGTTCCAGTGAGGTGCCCTGCTTCTCCACCACCACCATGCACCCCGGATCGAGGATGCCGCTCGGCCCGAACTCCAGCTCCTTGACCTTGATGCGCTCGGTGCTCCCGTTGGATGCGAGGCGTCGCGAGAACGGGGCTCCGGTGTGGCCGTGGAAATGGAACCGGAAGGGAACCTGGTGCAGCAGCTCCGTGAGCTCGCGCATGCCGAACCCTGTCTCCTCGTCGAACTCCTGGTCGTGCGAGATCAGGAGGTCCACGTCGCGCCGCAGCCGCTGGAGCCGACGCATGGCCGCCCGCTCATGGTCCTGCAGGAACGGTGGCGCGCTGCGACCCTTCCGGTCGCCGATCCGTCCCACCCCGACGATGCTCAGCGTCTCCTCCCCCGCCCTGATCTCCTGCACGACGCCACTGCGGCACACCAGGACCCGGCCGTAGGCGTCGATCGGGTAACGCGGTTCGGAACTCGCCTCCTCAAGGCTGTCAAGAAACCCGTGATCCTCGTGGTTGCCGCGAACGCAGATCATGTCGATGTCGAGTTCGTCGAGGTGGGCGGCGATGTCTGGGTCGCGGGTCACGAAGTGGTCGTGGAAGCCCAGTTCGTCGCGGTCCCTGCTGGCGTGGCGCAGCGTCGCCCTGTCCAGGCGTTGCGGATCCGGGAACGCGCCCATGTCCCCGCACTGGAGGATGACATCGACGGATCTCCCGGTCTCCTGCTGATAGAGATCCACGAGCTTGAACGGCAACAGAAACTTCCCATGGATGTCAGAGAACACCGCCGCACGCATGGGCCCAAGGTAGCAGCCCCACCCCACCGCCGCGACGGGACGCAGAACGGGGAGGCACCCCATCGGGCACCTCCCCGTTCGCCGGGAGAACGGCTCACTTGGCCTCGTCGGCCTCCTCGACCTCCGCGGCTTCGTCGGCCTGCTCCTCCTTGACCTCCTCGGCCTTCTCCGTCTTGGCGGGCTTCGCCTCAGCCTTCTTCTCAGCCTTCGGCTCAGCGGGCTGCTCCTTCTTCACCACCGGCTCGGTCACGAGCTCGAGGATCGCCATCGGGGCGGAGTCGCCCTTGCGGATGCCGATCTTCGTGATGCGGGTGCAGCCACCGTCACGACCAGCGAGCGACGGGGCGATCTCCTCGAAGAGCTTCGCCACGACGTCCTTGTCCGTCACGGACTGCAGCACCAGACGGCGGGAGTGCAGGTCGCCGCGCTTGGCCTTCGTGATGAGCTTCTCGGCCACCGGCTGAACCCGACGCGCCTTGGTCTCGGTGGTGGTGATGCGGCCGTGCTCGAAGAGCTGGGTGGCCAGGTTGCGCAGGATGATGCGCTCGTGGGTGGGGCTACCGCCGAGGCGGGGACCCTTCGTCGGCTTGGGCATGTTGCGTTTCTTTCAGTCTCGTCCCGAGCAGCGCTCGGTTGGGTTCTCAGTACTGCTCGGTCTCGGCGTAATCGTCGTCGGCGTCGCCGTCATCGTCGGCCTCGCCCTCGTGGTCCTCGTCGTAGCGCTCGATGGCCTCCATCGGGTCGAAGCCCGGGGCGGCGTCACGCAGGGTGAGGCCCAGGTTGTGGAGGGTCACCTTCACCTCGAGGATCGACTTGGATCCGAAGTTGCGGATGTCGAGGAGGTCCTCCTCGGAGCGGGCGACGAGTTCACCGACGGTGTGGATGCCCTCACGCTTCAGGCAGTTGTAGGAGCGGACCGAGAGGTTGAGGTCCTCCACGGGGAGGTTCAGCGACTCCGCGATCTGCTCGTCGACGGGCGAGGGGCCCATCTCGATACCCTCGGCGTGGACGTTGAGTTCACGCGCCAGCCCGAACAGCTCCACGAGGGTCCGCCCGGCGGAGGCGACGGCGTCGCGCGGGGCGATCGACGGCTTGGTCTCCACATCGATGATGAGGCGGTCGAAGTCGGTGCGCTGGGCCACACGGGTGGCCTCCACCTTGTAGCTGACCTTGAGCACCGGCGAGTAGATGGAGTCGACCGGGATCCGGCCGATCTCGGCGTCGGGGTCCTTGTTGAGGACGCTGGAGACGTAGCCGCGGCCACGCTCGACGACGAGTTCCATCTCGAGCCGTCCGCCCTCGGAAAGGGTGGCGATGTGCATCTCGGGGTTGTGCACCTCGACACCTGCCGGGGGCTGGATGTCAGCTGCGGTGACCTCACCGGCACCCGCCTTGCGCAGGTACATGACGACGGGCTCGTCCTCCTCGGAGGACAGGACCAGGCCCTTGAGGTTGAGGATGATCTCGGTGACGTCCTCCACGACGCCCTCCAGGGTGGAGAACTCGTGGGGGTTGCCCTCGATCTTGATCGACGTCACGGCCGCGCCCGGGATGGACGACAGCAGCGTGCGGCGCATCGAGTTGCCGAGGGTGTAGCCGAAGCCGGGCTCCAGCGGCTCGATGATGAACCGCGAACGGAACTCGGAGACAACTTCTTCCGACAGGGTCGGACGCTGTGCGATGAGCATTTCTTCCTTCCCGCACCACCCGCCATTTGATGGTGCGAATGTCGTGGCGGGACCTTCCCCGACCACAGAGCCCGGTGACCCGAGCAGGGCTGGCCGACGGATGCCGACCAGCCCGGGGGTCGTCGATTACTTGGAGTAGAGCTCGACGATCATCTGCTCAGCCACGTCCACCACGATCTGCTCGCGGACGGGGAGCTGGTGGACGAGGATGCGCATCCGGTTCGGACGGGCCTCGAGCCAGGCCGGGACGGAGCGCTCGCCGTGGGTCTCGCGCGCCACCACGAGCGGGTGGAGGTTGAGAGACTTCTCGGCGACGTCGATGATGTCGTGGGCCTTGACGCGGTACGACGGGATGTTCACCTTCTGGCCGTTGACCAGGAAGTGACCGTGCACCACGAGCTGGCGGGCCTGGCGGCGGGTGGCCGCGAAGCCTGCACGGTAGACCACGTTGTCGAGACGGGACTCGAGGATCTGGAGCAGGTTGTCACCGGTCTTGCCCGGCTGACGATCAGCTTCCTCGTAGTAGCGACGGAACTGCTTCTCGAGCACCCCGTAGGCGAAACGGGCCTTCTGCTTCTCCTTGAGCTGCAGGGAGTACTCGGAGTCCTTCGTGCGGCCACGGCCGTGGACGCCCGGAGGGTAGGGGCGGCGCTCAAACGCCTTGTCGTTGCCAACCAGATCGGTCCCGAGACGACGGGACTTCTTGGTCATGGGGCCGGTGTAACGAGCCATTGTCTATCAGTCCTTTACTTCTCGTGCCGATCAGACGCGACGACGCTTCGGCGGGCGGCAGCCGTTGTGCGGCACGGGGGTGACGTCGGAGATCGAACCGACCTCAAGCCCGACGGTGCCCAGCGAACGGATCGCGGTCTCACGGCCCGAGCCCGGGCCCTTGACGAACACGTCGACGCGCTTCATGCCGTGCTCCATGGCGCGGCGGGCAGCGGCCTCGGCGGCCATCTGCGCGGCGAACGGCGTCGACTTGCGGGAGCCCTTGAAGCCGACGGTGCCGGCGGAGGCCCAGGAGATCACAGCCCCGTTGGGGTCAGTGATCGAGATGATCGTGTTGTTGAAGGTGCTCTTGATGTGAGCCTGTCCGGCGAGGACGTTCTTCTTCTCCTTGCGGCGCACCTTGGTCTTGGCGGCCTGCTTGCGGCTAGCGGTTGCCATCAGTAGTCAATCTCCTGTCTTCGCTCACCCGCGGGGTCAGCGTGCCTTCTTCTTGCCGGCCACAGCCTTCTTCTTGCCCTTGCGGGTACGCGCATTGGTGCGGGTGCGCTGTCCACGGACGGGGAGACCGCTGCGGTGGCGACGGCCCTGGTAGTTGCCGATCTCGACCTTGCGGCGGATGTCGGCGGCAACGGTACGGCGGAGGTCACCCTCGATCTCGTAGTTGCCTTCGATGTGGTCACGCAGCGCGACGAGGTGCTCGTCGGTCAGCTGGTGGACACGGAGATCGCCACTGATCCCGGTGGCGGCGAGGGTCTCGGCGGCGCGGGTCTTCCCGACACCGAAGATGTAGGTGAGGGCGACCTCCAGGCGCTTGTCGCGCGGCAGGTCGACACCAACGAGGCGTGCCATGTTGTCCCTTTCATGATTCCGGTCCCGGCGGGCTCCCCCACTCAGGTCGATGGACCGCGAAGGTGTGTGGCGTGGCGCGTCCCCTCCGGCACTTGACGACGGTTCCATCGTCGATGAGGGGCCTTGGCCTTCGTCCAAGGGTAGGGAGTCACCAGCTGGTGGCCCTTGCGCTCACGTTGTTGTTGAGTTGTCTGGCGGCCTGGGCGACCTGTCCCGTTCCGCGATGCTCCGGAGTTCCCTCCGCCTTGGCTGGATCAGCCCTGGCGCTGCTTGTGGCGCGGGTTCTCGCAGATCACCATCACACGACCGTGCCGGCGGATGACCTTGCACTTGTCGCAGATCTTCTTGACGCTCGGCTGAACCTTCATTCGAGCAACCTTTTCAATCAGCGACTGGGCAGCCTGCTGCCCAATCAGTGGTGGATGATTCCGGTCCTCCCTGCCCGGACGCACGACAGCGCCCGGTCGAAGACGACCGGCGCACAAGCTTACGTCACGAGCCGCAGGTTCTCCAAAACCCTCAAAAGGAAACGCCCGGCGGCGGCCGGGCGCGTCAGGGGCTTGGAGGGATCACTTGTGGCGGTAGACGATGCGGCCGCGCGTGAGATCGTAGGGCGACAGCTCAACGACCACCCGGTCAGCGGGCAGAATCCTGATGTAGTGCTGACGCATCTTCCCGCTGATGGTGGTCAACACCTTGTGGCCGTTGGCCAGCTCGACGCGGAACATCGCATTGGGCAGCGCCTCGACCACCGTACCCTCGAGTTCGAGGGCTCCTTCTTTCTTCGCCATTGGCTCCCGATTCGTCGGCCCCGCCAGGGGCTGTTGAGGCGGCTCGTGCCGCACACTGTGGGCAACAAGTCTAGTTCCTGCCCGCCCCGCCCCCAAACCGGTAGCGTGGGCCCATGAGTCACTTCGCCGTGCACTACACGTACGTGGACGACCCTGAGCTCATCGCCCAGCACCGTCCCGACCACCGCGCCTTCCTCAGCTCCCTCGTGGGCCGCGGCCTCATCGTCGCCGGCGCCTGCCCCGGCACCACTCCCCCGTCGGCCCTGCTCATCGTCGAGGCGGAATCCCCCGAGGACGTCGGCGATCTCCTGGCCGATGATCCGTTCCGACTCAGGGGCGTCCTGTCCGAGGCGCGGGTCGTCAGCTGGACCCCCGTCATCGGCTCCCTCTGAGAGCGACCTCCAGCCAGTCGAGGAGGTCAGCGAGGACCTCCTCGCGGTTCGTCTCGTTGAACAGCTCGTGCCTGGCCTCCGGGTAGAGCCGCAGCGTGACCTCCCTCGTACCGGCGCGACGCATGCGCCCAGCCACGTCCGGCACCTTCGGCGCGAGCGGGTCGGCGGTTCCTGAGGCGACCAGCACCGGCAGCCCCGGATCCATCCGCGCGAGGGTTCCGACGCGGTTCGCCTCCGTCGCCCCACGGACGAGGTCCTCGAAGAGGGAGACGGTGGGGACGAAACCGCAGCAGGGGTCCGCGATGTAGGCGTCGACCTCGTCGACGTCGCGGCTCAGCCAGTCGAAATCGGTCCGGGCCGGGCGGAAGGCACGGTTGTTGCCGCCGAAGGCCAATGCGTTGAGCAGCCGACTCCGGGCGCGCGGGCCGAGGCACCGTCGCAACAACCCGGCCAGCTTTCCACCGAGGCTCCCCACGACTCCCTGATCCCCCACGGTCCCGGTGAGGACGAGGGCATCGACGCCGCCGGGGTGCCTCGCGACGAGGCACCGGGCGATGAGCGAGCCCATGGAATGGCCCAGCAGCACGACCGGCAGGTCCGGGTGCTCCCGTCTCGCGGCCGCCAGCACCGTAGCGATGTCGCCGATGACGCGGTCCCAACCGTCCCGCTCGGCGAAGAAACCGAGATCCTCCGGCGGGCACGACGGCCCGTGACCGCGATGGTCGGGGGCGAGAACCGCGAATCCGGCCCCGGTCAGGGCACGGGCCACGCGACCGTACCGTCCGCCGTGCTCGGCGACGCCGTGGACGATCACCACCACGCCGGTCACGGGGCCCTCGGGCCGCCAGGCGCGCGTGCGGATGACATGCCCGTCGGGCGCCCGGACGGTCAACGGCGTCGGCTCGGTCATGGGCTCAGGGTACGCTCTCGACGACCCACGTGTTGCAGCCCTGTCCCACGGTCGCGGAATGGTAGCCACGAGTCCCCCAGTACCAGAGGGTCTCCGGGGAGCCGTGGATGCCGTCGTCAATGAATCGGGTGAGCGTCTCCTCGATCTCCGTGTAGTTCTGCTCGGTGACGGGCCACGTCGGGTCCTGCCTCAGCATGCCCATCGCCATGCACTCGGCCTGGACCTCGACGCGGCGCCTCGCATCCCCCTCGTCCTCCAGCTCGACCATGTGATGGAACACCCCGACGAGGCTCTGCAGATGGTGGGAGTACTCGTGGAACATGAGTCGCTTCGCCCAGAGCCGCGACTGGAGCGAGGCCTGGACGGCGAGGGTGCTGACGTAGATGGCGCCCCCGTCGACGGAGCAGTAGAACGCCAGGTTCGACACCGACTCGCCACACGGCGTGGTGATGCTGGCTCCCTCGAAGAAGTGCAGCGGCACGGGATGGCTGGACAGACCCAGCCGTTGCAGGATCGGCCGCCACCCGGCCTCCAGGCAGTCCAGTTCCACCTGCAGCACGGTCTGCAGTTCCTCGATCGTGTCGAAGTGGTTCGGCTCCGCGCAGCCCGTCATGACGGGCCAGGCCTCGTCGTGGAGCGGGGAGCGCTGGAGCGCGGCCCAAGGACCCTCGGCGGCGTTCGGTGCAGGCAGTTCCTCGTGGATGATCCGCGGCGGTTCCCATTCCGGGCCGGGCGCCGGTTCGGGGGTCGGCTCGGGTTCCGGAGTCGGCGCGGGTTCCGGTTCGGGCGGCGGGGTGGGTTCCGGCGTACCAGGGGTCGGGTCCGGTGTCGGCGACGGCGGGGAGGTCGAGGCGGGGGCGGTCGGCGACGGGGGGACCGGGACCTCCGCGGTGGACGGGGCGGGCTCCTCACCCTGGGTGAGGAACATCAACCCCAGCAGACCCAACGCGACGACCACCACCCCGATGACGAGCACGAGGAAAGGGCTGCCGGAGGGTCGCCGAGAGGGTGGCGACGGCATCGTCCCCGGCTCGACCAATCCCACTCCGCGCGAGCCGCTCCACGGCTGGGCGCGCCACGGCGTCGTCGAACCTGCATCCTCACCACCCCACATGGTCCCCCCCTTGAACGCTGCGTCGCTCCCCCGGCGGGGGGTTCAGTCCCCGAGTGGGCCGAAGCGCACTCCCCGTGCCTCCAACTCGGCGCGGCCACCGTCGGGTTCCGTCAACACCCAGACCCCGTGTTCCGTGATCGCGACGGTGTTCTCCCAGTGGGCGCCACGAGAGCCGTCCCGGCTGAGAATCGTCCATTCGTCGTCGGCCACCACGGTCTGGTGCAGGCCGAGGGTGAGCATTGGTTCGATCGCCACGACCATGCCGACCCCGAGCCGCGTCGACGGGGCACGCCGCGCCTGGTTGGGGACGTCGGGCTCCATGTGCATCTCGGAGCCGATGCCGTGCCCGGTGTACTCACGCAGGGAACCGTATCGGCGGGGCTGTGCCTTGACGCTCCGTTCGATGGCGCGCGAGATGTCGGAGACGCGGCAGCCATCCCTCACGGCGCTGATCCCTGCCCACAGGGCCTCGCGGGTGGCGGCGATGAGTTCGACGTCCTCGGCTCGCGCCTCACCGACGATGAAGGTGCGGGCGGCGTCCCCGTGCCAACCGTCCACGATGGCCCCGAAGTCGACGGAGACGACATCGCCGTCCTGGATCACCCGGTCCCCCGGCATCCCGTGGACGAGCTCATCGTTGATCGAGATGCACGCCACCCCCCGGAACGGGGCACCGTACTCGGCCCCGTAGCCGTCGAAGTTCGACTCGGCCCCGGCTGCGGCGAGGACGGCACGGCCGACCGCGTCGACCTCGGCGGTGGTCACCCCTGGGACGGCGGCCTCCTGCATGCGGCGCAGTCCCTCGGCCACGACCAGCCCCGCCCGGCGCATGGTCAGCAGCTGCTCGGCGGTCTTGACCTCGACCGGCACGTCAGTTCCCGGAGACGTGTTCGGCGACGGCGGTGAGCATCCGCTCCCGCACCTCGTCGACGGTGCCCGTGCCCTCGACCTCGACGAGCAGCCCCTTGTTCTCATAGTGGAACAGCAGCGGCGCGGTCTGGCCGGCGTAGACCTCCATCCGGCGACGGATGGTGTCCTCGTTGTCGTCGGCGCGCCCCTCCTTCTCGGCCCGGTCGAGCAGCCGCGCCACGAGCACGTCGGGATCGACGAGCAGCGAGACCACCGCATCGAGGCCGTGCCCCTGCGCGGCGAGGTGACGATCGAGGAAGTGCACCTGGTGCATGGTGCGGGGGAACCCGTCCAGCAGGAAACCGGGGGCGCAGTCCTCCTCTGCGATCCGGTCCGCGACGATGGCCTCCGTCACGTCGTCGGGCACGTAGTCACCGGCGTCGATGATGGCCTTGACCTGACGGCCGAGCTCCGTCCCGTTCTTGATGTTGGCCCGGAAGATGTCTCCCGTGGAGATCGCCGGCACGCCGTAGGCGGCGGCCAGCGCCGTCGCCTGGGTCCCCTTGCCTGCGCCAGGAGCCCCCATGATGAGCAGCCTCATCGGAGGAAGCCCTCATAGTTGCGCTGCTGGAGCTGGCTCTCGATCCGCTTCACGGTGTCGAGGGCCACGCCCACGATGATGAGGATCGACGTGCCGCCGAAGGGGAAGTTCTCGTTGGCCTTGACCGCGATGAACGCCAGGGTTGGCAGCAGGGACACCAGGGCCAGGTAGAGCGAACCGGGCGCGGTGAGCCGGTTGAGCACGTAGGTCAGGTAGCGCTCCGTCGGCTTCCCGGCGCGGATGCCGGGGATGAAGCCGCCGTACTTCTTCATGTTGTCGGAGACCTCCTGCGCATTGAAGGAGATCGCCACGTAGAAGTAGCAGAACGCGATGATGAGGAAGAACTGCATGACGCCGTACAGCCACCCGTTGGGGTTGAAGTTGGCGCCGACCCACTGGCCGAATGCGGATTCGGGGCGGAAGAGGGCGACGAGCGTCGGCAGGTACAGGATCGAGCTGGCGAAGATGACCGGGATGACGCCGGACTGGTTCACCTTGAGCGGGATGTACGTGGTGGAGCCACCGACGAGGCGGCGTCCCACCATCCGCTTGGCGTACTGGACGGGCACGCGACGCTGCCCCTGCTCGATGAAGAGGATGCCGAGCATGACGATGAGGCCGATGCCGGTGACGAGCGCGAACAGGAACCAGCCGGTGGCGCCCGGGTGGGACTGCTTGATCGACCAGAGGCCGGCCGGGAAGGAGGCGGCGATCTGGGTGAAGATGAGGACCGACATGCCGTTGCCGATGCCACGCTCGGTGATGAGCTCACCCATCCACATGATGACGACGGTGCCGGCCGTCATGGTCAGCACCATGGTGACGAGCGGGAACACCTCATGAGTGTGGAGGATGCCGGGGCAGCTCAGGAGCTGGCCGGTGCGGGCCATGGTCACGAAGCCCGCGGCCTGGAGCAGGGCGAGCACGAGGGTGACGTAGCGGGTGTACTGCGTGATCTTGGCCTGGCCCGCTGCACCCTCCTTCTTGAGCGCCTCGAGGCGCGGGATGACCACCGTCAACAGCTGAAGGATGATCGACGCGGTGATGTAGGGCATCACGCCGAGGGCGAAGATGGTGAGCCTCAGGAGCGCCCCACCGGAGAAGAGGTTGATGAGCGAGTAGAGACCGGCCTGGGGGCTCGTCGACGCGGCCCTGACGCACATGTCGAGGGCTTCGATGTTCACGTTCGGCGAGGGGATGGACGACCCCAGACGGAACACGAGGAGTATTCCGAGTGTGAACAGGATCTTCTTGCGCAGCTCAGGCGTCTTGAATGCGCTTGCGAAGGCGGAGAGCATCCGGCCCCTCTTTCAATGTCTCTTGCTTCATCAATGGCGCGCCCACTTCAGGCAGCCTACGAAGCGTAGCAACTTGCGGCCCGTATCCCCAACGCGCCGGTCACATGCGCATGCCGCGCGTCCTCTGCTCGGGTTCAGCTGGCCCAGGCACGCAGGTCGACCTCGGTCAGTTCCAGGCGGGCCAGCAGCGCGTCGAGGGCGGCGGAGATGCGCTTCACGGCATCGAGGGCCGCGTCGAGCCCCAGCTTGTACGGGTCCGGGATCCAGTCGGCCTCGCTGGTCTCGGGGCGCACCGACCGCACCGCCTCCAGCATCTGGGAGATCGACATCCGCTCCCCGCGGGGCAGCGTCTCGAGGGCGGCGTGGGCCTGGCCGAGGGACAGGGTGCGCGGCAGCACCTCCGGGCAGTTCTCCGCCACCCACTGCCGATGCTCCGGGGAGAACACGAAGACGACGCTGGCCGCGGCCAGTCCGCGCTGGCACAGCTGCTTGGCCCGGTGGGAGGTGTTCTGGAGCCCTCGCGAGATGGCGGCGGTGGCCATCGTCTCGTCCATACCCCGCCCGATCATGGCCTGGGTCCCGGCCGAGTCGACAACGAGCCGCGCGCTGGGTCCGAGTCGTTGCCGCAGCGCGGCCTCCGCATAGGCGGATCGACAGACGTTTCCAGTGCAGACGAACCAGATCTGGGCGTAGTCCTCATGGCATGCCACGGAGGTCGCTGGGCCACGACTGATTGACATGACGTCACCCCACCTCACGCAGCACTCACTCGTTGACAATTGGACCTGCCCTGACCAACCGACGCGGCGGCGTCAACGCAGATCAATCGCTTTCAGCGTAGCCGCAGGAAACGCGACCGCAGGCCAGCCGAAAGGCTGGCATCGTCGGGATCGTTGAGCGGCGCCCAGCACCGCCCATTTCCGGGAGATTGCCGATTGATTCACCATCTCCCCTTGTCAAGGCCAAAATATTCTTCCCCGAGAGCGAAGCAGGATGCGTTCATCACACTCCCCGTTGGCCAGATGTGGGACAGACCCGGATGAAAACTCTGTCCAAAAGTACGGCCGAGGCACCCATGCCCCCTGCCCAAGGTGAAGGACTTGAGAGGACACGCGGACGGGGGGTGCCTGAAGGACAAGGGGTCACGAATCGCCGCTTCGCTTCGACGAGACCGCGATGTCAACGCTGCCACGGAAGCAGGACGGCGGTTCGTGACCGTGTTGGTCTCGCCCATGACAGCCAGAAAAAACATGTGGCCGGCTCCCCATCGGGGAACCGGCCACATGATGTGAAACGCGCTCAGGCCTCCACGGCGGAGCCACCGGCCGCAGCCAGCTTCTCCTTGGCGGAGTTCGAGAACGAGTTGGCCGTCACGTTGAGCGCAACGGAGACCTCCCCGTTGCCCAGAACCTTGACGAGCTGTCCGGCGCGCACCGCACCGGCCTCGACCAGGTCCTCGATCGTGACCGTGCCGCCCTTGGGGAACAGCTCGGCGAGACGACCGACATTGACGACCTGGTACTCCACGCGGAACGGGTTCTTGAAGCCCTTGAGCTTCGGGATCCGCATGTGCATGGGCATCTGGCCGCCCTCGAAGTTCGCCGGGACGTTCTTGCGAGCGCCGGTTCCCTTCGTACCGCGACCAGCGGTCTTGCCCTTCGACGCCTCACCGCGACCCACGCGGGTCTTCGCGGTGTTGGCGCCCGGGGCGGGACGCAGGTGATGAATCTTGAGAGCCATTACTTGACCTCTTCCACTTGCACGAGGTGGGCGACGGTGCGGATCATGCCGAGCACCTCGGGCCGATCCTCACGCACGACCGAGTCGCCGATGCGCTTCAGGCCGAGGGTGCGCAGCGTGGCCTTCTGGTAGTCCTTGCCACCGACACCGGACTTGATCTGGGTGATCCTGAGCTCGCTCATCAGCCAGCCACCTCTTCCTTGCGGGCACGGAGCAGAGCCGCCGGGGCGACATCCTCGACGGGCAGGCCGCGGCGCTTCGCCACCGCTTCCGGCTCCTCGAGGTTCTGCAGGGCCGCCACCGTCGCGTGAACGACGTTGATGGCGTTGGAGGAGCCGAGCGACTTGGCGAGCACGTCGTGCACACCGGCGCACTCGAGCACCGCACGGGCGGAGCCACCGGCGATGACACCGGTACCCGGGGAGGCGGGACGCAGCAGCACGATGCCTGCCGCCTTCTCGCCCTGGACCGGGTGCGGGATGGTGCGCTGGATCAGCGGCACGCGGAAGAAGTGCTTCTTGGCCTCCTCCACGCCCTTGGCGATCGCGGCCGGCACCTCCTTCGCCTTGCCGTAGCCGACACCGACCATGCCCTCGCCGTCACCGACGACCACCAGAGCGGTGAAGCTGAAGCGACGGCCACCCTGGACGACCTTGGCGACGCGGTTGATGGCAACCACGCGCTCGAGGTACTGGCTCTTCTCTTCCTTGGAAGCCTGGCCACGACGATCGTCACGGCCACGACGCTCCCCACCGCGACGATCGCCGCGCTGCTGGGTTTCACTCATCGTGTTCCCTATCCTCTCGTCGTGTCAGAATCCGAGACCGGCCTCGCGCGCCGCATCGGCGAGCGCAGCGATCCGACCGTGGTACTTGTTGCCAGCGCGGTCGAAGACCACGTTCTCGACACCGGCCTCCTTGGCGCGCTGGGCGATGAGCTCGCCCACCTTGCGCGCCTTGTCCGACTTGTTGGCCTCGAGCGCACGCAGGTCCGCCTCCATGGTGGAGGCCGAGGCCAAGGTGCGGCCGACGGTGTCGTCGATCACCTGGACGAACAGGTGACGCGAGGAACGGGTGACGACCAGACGCGGACGCGCCGCGGTGCCGTTGATCTTCTTGCGGCCGCGAAGCTGCCGACGGGCCCGGGAAGCGGCCTTCGCCGCCAGGCCCTTGCGCATGCCAAGCGAGATAGCCATTACTTACCAGCCTTTCCGGCCTTGCGGCGGACGTGCTCGCCCGCGTAGCGGACACCCTTGCCCTTGTAGGGCTCGGGCTTGCGGATCTTGCGGATGTTCGCGGCAACCTCACCGACAAGCTGCTTGTCGATGCCGCTGACCGAGAACTTGGTCGGGGTCTCCACCGTGAAGGTGATGCCCTCCGGGGCGTTGACCACGACCGGGTGGGAGAAGCCGAGCGCGAACTCGAGCTGCGTCGGGCCCTTGGCCACCACACGGTAACCAACGCCGACGATCTCCAGCTTCTTCTCGTAGCCCTCGGTCACGCCGACGACCATGTTCGACACGAGGGTCCGGGTCAGGCCGTGCAGCGAGCGCGAGAGGCGCTCGTCGTCGGGGCGGGTGACCTCGAGCTGGCCCTGGTCGTTCTTCGCGACGGTGATGGGCTCACGGACGGTGAACTTCAGCTCACCCTTGGGCCCCTTGACCGCCAGGTCCTGGCCGTCGATCTTCACCTCGACGTTCGACGGGACCGCGATGGGGAGCCTGCCAATTCGTGACATCTCTTATCTCCTTGTCAGTCTCGTCGAATCACCAGACGTAGGCGAGGACTTCCCCGCCGACGGACTTGGCATTTGCTTGCTTGTCGGTCAGCAGGCCCTGCGAGGTCGAGATGATGGCGATACCGAGACCGCCGAGCACCTTCGGGAGGGCGTTGGCCTTCGCGTAGACGCGAAGACCGGGCTTGCTGATGCGGCGCAGGCCGGCGATGGAACGCTCGCGGGAGTCCCCGTACTTGAGGGTCACCTTGAGCACCTTGCCCACCTGTCCTTCGACCTCGGTCAGCTCGAAGTTCGAGATGTAACCCTCGGCCTTCAGAATCTCCGCGATGCCGACCTTGATCTTCGACGACGGCATGGTCGTCGACTCCTGGTACGCCTGGTTGGCGTTACGCAGACGCGTGAGCATGTCTGCGATGGGATCAGTCATTGTCATGGCTGTTTGGCTTCTTTCTCGCCCCGGTTTCCCATGTCAGGACCTGGGGCAAATTGAATGTGGAAGTTCTCTTCGTGGCCCGGGTTCACCAGGACGACTTGGTCACGCCGGGGAGCTGGCCGGCGTGGGCCAGGTCGCGCAGGCAGACGCGGCAGAGACCGAACTTGCGGTACACCGACTTGGGACGACCGCAGCGGTTGCAGCGGGTGTAGGCGCGCACACCGAACTTCGGCTTGCGGGACTGCTTGACCTTGAGTGCTGTCTTAGCCATGGTTCACGCTCACTTCTTCTTCTTGGCGTAGAAGGCGGGTCCGCGCTTGGACTTGACCTTCTTCGGGTCGTCGACAGCCTTGAACGGGAAGCCGAGGTGCTTCAGCAGCGCGCGGCCCTCCGTGTCGTTGGTGGCGGAGGTCACGAAGGTGATGTCCATGCCCCGGACGCGGTCGATCTTGTCCTGATCGATCTCGAGGAACATGACCTGCTCGTTCAGGCCGAAGGTGTAGTTGCCCTTGCCGTCGAACTGGCGGCCGTTGAGACCACGGAAGTCGCGGATGCGGGGCAGGGCCAGGGTCAGCAGACGATCGGCGAACTCCCACATGCGGTCCCCACGGAGGGTGACGTGGCAGCCGATCGGCATGCCCTCACGCAGCTTGAACTGCGCGATGGACTTGCGGGCCTTCGTGACGCACGGCTTCTGACCGGTGATGGCGGTCAGGTCGCGCACGGCGCCGTCGATGATCTTGGAGTCACGCGCGGCCTCGCCGACACCCATGTTGACCACGATCTTCACCAGTCCGGGGATCTGCATGACGTTGGCGTACTTGAACTCGTCCTGGAGGGCCGGGACGATCTGCTCGCGGTACTTCTTCTTCAGACGCGGGACCTGGACCTCGCTCATCAGATCTCCTTCCCGGTCTTGCGGGCGATGCGCTTGCTGCGCTCGGCCTTGTACTCGGAACCGTCGGCACGCTTCTTGGTGACCTCGACGCGCTCGTAGCCCACCCGGGTCACGACCTCCTTGCCGTCCACCTTGGTGACCAGCTGGACGTTGGACACGTGGATGGGGGCCTCGGAGCTGATGATCCCCCCCTCGATGCGGCGGCCGTTGGCGCCCTGGGACTCGCGCTTGTGACGCTTGACGACGTTGACGCCCTCGACGATCACCTTCTGGTTGCGGGGGTCGACGGCGATGATCTCGCCGATCGTGCCCTTGTCCTTGCCCGAGATGACCTTGACGCGGTCACCCTTCTTCACATGGAGCGAGTTCATGTCAGATCACCTCCGGGGCGAGCGAGACGATGCGCATGAACTTCTTCTCGCGCAGCTCACGGGCCACCGGGCCGAAGATACGGGTGCCGCGGGGCTCCCCGTCGTTCTTCAGGATGACGGCGGCGTTCTCGTCGAACTTGATGTAGGAACCGTCGGCACGGCGACGCTCCTTGACTGTACGCACTACGACGGCCTTGACGACATCGCCCTTCTTGACGTTGCCGCCGGGGATGGCGTCCTTGACCGTGGCGACGATGGTGTCACCGAGGTAGGCGTAACGACGCTTCGAGCCACCGAGAACGCGGATGCACAAGAGCTCCTTGGCACCAGTGTTGTCGGCGACCTTGAGTCGCGACTCCTGCTGGATCATTAGTTCTCCTCCGTCCGGCTGGTTCCCTGTGGATTGGGCCTGTCCGGAACTCAAATGGTGAACCCCCTGGATTTTGCCAGGAGGCGCCCCCTGCCTTGGGCACGGGGTTGCGTCGCCCGGGAGAGGTCCCCAACGCATCACGCGGAGGGCACAGACCCAAGGCAACTGGCCAAGAGTATCCCAGGAGGGCCTGTCAAGCGAAACCGCAGGCAGGAATGACCATCACTCGTGCCGATCCCGACCCACCGCGCACCCTCTAAGAGGCTGCGCGGATAGGCGAATCTACTGCGGTCGCCCCGGTGTCCCCCTGGCTGCGTTGTCCTCCTTGAACGCACGGTCCAGTGCGCTCTTCGTCGTCCGCCTTGCCATGAGGTCACCGTGACGATCCTCGTGACGACCCCCCTATCCGCGCACCCTCT
>NZ_RQYT01000006.1 GCF_003932785.1 Arachnia propionica
CGAGGATCGGCACGGTGGCCCCTTGGCAAGGCGGACGACGAAGAGCGCACTGGATCGTGCGTTCGAGGAGGACAACACGGCCGGGGGGTCAACGGGGCGACCGCAGTAGATGCACCTATCCGCGCGCCCTCTTACTACACCATCCGTTTCGCCGCCCTCACACGCGACCATCAAGGCAGCATGATCCCGGTGATCCTGCCCATCTACGCCTTCGGCGTCTCACCCCTCCTCGTCTGGGCGCTGGTCGAGGCCCTGCTCGGTGCCATCCTCTCTCCCACCGCCCTGCTGGCCCTGTTCGTCCTGGGTGTGGTCGTCTACGTCCCCGTGTACCTCCTCCAGCACCGGCTCCTGGCTCGTGAGGGCGCCTCCTTCGTCTCCCTCCTCGGCCTGGCCGTGAGCCCACTCGTCGCCGTCGAGGTCGGTCTGCCGGGACTCGGGGCGTGGCCCGGCCTCGGCCAGTGGATCGCCATCGGGGTCACCGTCATCGGTATGTCCCTGGTGCTCAGTCGGCAGGCCGCCGGGCGAGGCTGAGGAGCAGGGACGAAGGATCTCGACGTTCGCCGTCACGGCAGCATGTCCACCCGCGATGACGATGCGCCGGGGCGGGTGGGCCCTGAGATGCTCGACGATCGAGTTCGGGACGCAGTGTGTGGGCACCAGAAGCAGCGGCCCCGGTTCCGTGGCCACGAGCGGACCGAGCGCCAAGCCGTCTGGGAACTGTTTCCCGGTGGCGATGTAGACGGTCTCGCTCCCCTTGGGGAACTGGTGCTGAGCGGCTGCCAACGACACCTCGTAACGGTCAGGTCCACCGAGTCTGGTGACCTCGACCCCCATCCTTCTGAGGGCGGTGACATCACGTTCGGGGACCGCACCGGTGCCGCCGAGCACGAAGACCCGCTTGACACGAAGGTCGCGCATGGCCTGAAGGGTCGGTGCCTCCATCCCCCGCTGGGTGGTGGTCAGGAGGACCGGGCCCTTGTGGCGGGAGAACAGGGTGGCGGCGGACAGTGCATCCGGGAAGTCGCTGCCCTTGGCCAGGAAGACCGTGTCCGCCCCCTTGGGGAAGGCATGGCGCGCGGTGGCGATCGCCACCTCGTAGCGGTCGGCACCACCGTTGCGATGGACCGTGGCGCCGGTGATGGCCCGCAGTTCCCTCAGCACCTGCTCCGAGACGACGCCGTATCCGCCCTGCACGCTGATCCTCGACGGGGCCAGTCGCCGCAGTTCCTTCTTGACCACGTCGGGGATCCGGTTCTTCTCCACCAGGAGCAGCACCCCGCCATCCTTGGCGGCAACGGCGGCACCCGTCAGGGCATCGGGGAACGCCTCACCGGAGGCGACGTGCACGGCAACCCCGGCGCCGTCGCGGTGCCTGGCCCGGGAAATGTTCACCGCGACCTCGTAGCGGTCCGCACCGCCGTGCCGGACGATCGCCGTGCGAATCGGCTCCATGACGGAGGTTCCACCCGCCACCTTGAGACGTCCCTCCGCCGAGGCCGTTCCCCCGGAGCTGGAGACCACGGCGCGGATCCGGAGCCCGTTGTCGGCGGCCGTGACCCGTCGTTGGTAGGTGCTCTTGTAGACCTTCGCCACGCTCGCTGCCTGGACCTCGCTCCAGTCGTTGCCGTTCCGCGAGACCTGCCAGCTGATGTGGCCATCCGGGTCCCCGTGGACGCTCACGATGAACTTCTGCGTGGTCCCGACCTTGGCGCTGCGATCGAGTTTTCCGAAGACCGACGGCGCCAAGGGGCGTGTCGAGTGCTTCGTGAGGTCGTACTGCTTCAGGTCGTACTGGTGCATGATCTGGATCACGAGACTGGCATAGCCGGGATCCGTGGCGTATCCGGCCTTGTGCACCTCATGGATGAACCTCTCGGGGTTCGTCTGGTGGTCGAAGGCGGCCCGATAGCGACTGTTGTTGCGCAGGAAATGACCGTGGTCGAGGAACGAATCCGCCGGGGTGGCGTAGCTTCGGAACCTCGCCACCTCGACCCTGGGATTGCCTGCTGCGTCGTACTCCCGGGTCTCGATCTCGTAGCAGCCGTTCTGGTAGGGGCTGGTCCGCTTGTGACACTTGATGCCGAAGAAGCTGTTCGCCTCACGGGTCAACCGGGATCCTCCCCAGCCGGACTCGAGGATCGCCTGCGCGATGGCGACGGAGGTCGGGACGCCGAAGTCGCGTTCTCCACGTTGTGCCATCGGTACGACCCATGAGATGAACTCCCTCGGGGGTTTCTTGCTGTTCAGCTCTGCGCGGGCACTCGGCGCTGCGGCAGCCAGCCCGAGAACCGCGAGCGCAATGGCCATGCACAGCGCCACGGCTCGGTGATTAATTGTTCCTGCTCTGTCGATCACGGGGCCCATCTCAGCACGCACCGGCCCGGACACCGTCAGCGGAGATTCAAGAACAACTTGAGGTTTGCCCTCCAAAAGGATGACAACTATCGGCAGCCGCGGTCGATCACCGCATCCTTACCGGTTCCACCCACATTCCTCACAGCAACAAGTCCGACAGCCGGGCGACCACACCCCGGGACCCGCGAGGGACAAGGCACTCTGCCAAGATCCACGGCCACGCCACGGGGTGGACACCACACAACCGCCCCCTCAACCATCCGACACCACGCCGAGAGGTCAATTTCGAACCATTCGCTCAACGCCTTAGAGGGTGCGCGGATAGGGGGATCGTGACGAGGATCGTCACGGTGACCTCATGGCAAGGCGGACGACGAAGAGCGCACTGGATCGTGCGTTCGAGGAGGACAACACAGCCAGGGGGGACACCGGGGCGACCGCAGTAGATGCACCTATCCGCGCGCCCTCTTAAGGTTAGGCTTTCCTTGACAAAAAAGACGCCCTCAGGAGACCACATGCGTCGTACGAACCATATGCTCGCTGCCCTCATCGCCTCCGGGCTCGCGCTCAGCGCCTGCCAGGCATCGAACAGCACTCCCAGCTCGTCCACCCCTGCCGCGACCTCCCCGGCGGCCTCCTCCGCCAGCCGGGCCGGGTCCGAAGCCGTCACCGTGGTCGACAGCAGAGGGAACCAGATCACTGTCCCGACCGAGATCGACTCCGTGATCGTGACCGACAACCGACTGTTCGAGACCCTCAGTGACTGGGGTGTGAAGCTCAGCGCCGCGCCGAAGGCCATCATGTCCCCGGACTCCCCCTACGCCACCGACGAGTCCATCGTCGACCTCGGCAACCATCGAGAGCCCAACCTCGAACTGGCGGTCGCAGCCAACCCGGATCTCATCCTCAACGGGCAACGCTTCGCGAACCACTATGACCAGCTCAAGCAGCTTCTACCGGAGGCGGCTCTCATCGATTCGGACATTGACACGGAGAAGCCGCTCGGTGACGAACTCAAACGGCAGATCACCCTGGCGGGGCAGGTCTTCGGCAAGGACGCCGAGGCCAAGGCCCTGATCGAGGACTACGACAAGGCCGTCGCCCGCGTCAAGGCGGCATACAAGCAGGACCAGAAGGTCATGGCCGTCATCACCTCCGGAGGCAAGGTGAACTACGCCGCTCCGGGTTCGGGACGCACGCTCGGCCCGGTCTTCAAGGAGCTCGGACTCACCCCATCCCTGGAAACCGAGGGATCCAGCGACCACCAGGGTGACGAGATCTCCGTCGAGGCCATCGCCGCCTCGAACCCTGACTGGATCCTGGTCATGGACCGTGACGCCGCCGTTGGCGGGCCTGACGGCACCGAGGCCGTCCCCGCGTCGAAGGTCCTCGCCGATTCCGCCGCGCTGCAGAATGTGACCGCGGTCCAGAAACAGCAGATCATCTACATGCCGAACGACACCTACCTCAACGAGGGCATCCAGACCTACACGGAGTTCTTCAACGCCCTTGCTGACGCCATGGAGAAGTCTGCGTGATGCTGACCTCATCCGCCGGGGGCCCTCAGCGGGTCCCCGGCGGAACCCTGCCCCGCACCTTCACGCCCGGGCTGCTGCTGGCCCTGCTCGCGACCATCGGTCTCGCCGTGTGTTCCCTGCTCATCGGGGTCTACGACGTCCTCGGGGCCGAGGACGGAGCCCAGATGTTCAGCATCATCCGGATCCCCAGAACGGTCTCCCTGCTCCTGGCCGGCGCCTCCATGGCGATGGCGGGCCTGGTGATGCAGCAGATCACCCAGAACCGCTTCGTCGAACCCACCACCGCCGGCACGACGGAATGGGCTGGCCTCGGGCTGCTGCTGGTCCTGGTCGTTCTCCCCGGCGCACCGCTGTTGCTGAAGATGATCATCGCCGTTCTTTTCAGCTTCGTGGGAACGATGATCTTCTTCCTGGTGCTTCAGGGAGTCAAGCTCCGTTCCGCCATGATCGTCCCCATCATCGGCATCATGCTGGGTGCTGTCGTGGGTGCGGTGTCCACCTTCATCGCCCTGGCGACCAATCTGCTGCAGACCCTCAGCGTCTGGTTCATGGGGTCGTTCTCGGCAAGCATCCAGGGTCAGTACGAACCGGTCTGGGCGGTGGCCTTCGTGATGGCGGGGATCTTCATCGTCGCCGATCGCTTCACCATCGCCGGTCTCGGCAAGGACGTCGCCACCACCGTCGGGGTCAATCATCACCGTGTGGTCCTTCTCGGCACCGGGATGATCGCCGCCACCACCGGCATCATCACAGTGGTCATCGGCAACCTGCCGTTCCTCGGCCTCATCGTTCCCAACATCGTGTCACTGTGGCGGGGCGACCACCTCCGGTCCAACCTGCCATGGGTGGCGCTGCTGGGTGCTGCGACAGTCACCCTGTGCGACATCATCGGACGCCTCGTCATCATGCCGTTCGAGGTCCCTGTGGGCACGATTCTGTCGATACTGGGAGCTGTCGTGTTCGTCCTGCTCGTCCTGAGGCAGCGTCGCCATGGCTGAGACGACGATCCCGACGGCACCACGTCACGGTGCCTTCAGCACCGCGCGGCAGGCGCGACGGTACTGGGTACTGCTCGGCGTGCTCATCGTCTTGTCCATCGCGGTCTGCTTCGGCATCCTCTCCTGGTCCAACCCTCTTCCCGTGGGTTCGGAGGGTTTCTGGCGGGTCGCCGGTCTGCGGGCCAATGCGATCGCCGTCATCCTCGTGGTCACGTGGTGCCAGGCAATCGCCACCGTCGCCTTCCAGACCATCACCGCCAACCGCATCATCACGCCCTCCATCATGGGTTTCGAGTCGCTCTACCGGCTGGTGCAGACCGCCAGCGTCTACTTCTTCGGGGTCGCTGGCCTCTCTGTCACGGATGGGCCATGGCAGTACGTGCTCCAGGTCGGTCTCATGGTCCTGTTCGCCGCCATCCTCTTCGGTTGGCTGCTGACCGGTGAACGCGGCAACATCCACCAGACCCTGCTCGTCGGCATCATCATCGGGACCGGTCTGGGAGCCCTGTCGACGTACATGGCCAGATTGCTGACCCCCAGTGAGTTCGATCTCCTCACCGCCCGCCTCATCGGCAACCTCTCGAATGCGGATGTCAGTCAGCTCGGCCTGGCCCTCCCGCTCGCCGCAGGCGCCGGAGGAGCGCTGCTGCTCATGTCACGCCGACTGGACGTCCTCGCGCTGGGTCGAGGGGTTGCCACCACGCTGGGGCTGGATCATCCCCAGCAATCGCGGCGGATCCTGCTCCTCACCGCTGTCCTCATGGCGGTCTCCACCTCCCTCATCGGGCCGATGTCCTTCCTCGGCTTCCTCATCGCCATGGGGGCCTACCAGCTCGCCGACACCCACGAGCACCGTTACGTGCTCCCGATGGCCTGGTGCCTGGGGATCGTCGTGCTCGGCGGCGCCTACTTCACCCTGCGCCACATCTTCTACGCGCAGGGAACCGTCGGGGTCATCATCGAGGCCGTCGGCGGCACCTTCTTCCTCATCCATCTGCTGCGAAAGGGACGACTGTGATCAAGGTTGGCGGAGCCGTCAAGACCTACAGCGCCGAGACCGCGATCGGCCCCGTCGAACTCGAGATCCCGAGTGGCGGCATCACGGCCCTCATCGGGCCGAACGGAGCCGGTAAGTCCACCCTGCTGACCATGATCGGGCGCCTGCTCGGCCTGGACGGCGGCACCATCGAGGTGGGTGGACTCAACGTGGCGACCACCCGTTCGAAGGAGCTGGCCAAGGTCCTGTCGATCCTGAGGCAGGAGAACCACTTCGTCATGCGCTTGACCGTCAGACAGTTGGTGGGTTTCGGCCGCTTCCCCCACAGCAGTGGGCGCCTCACCCCGACAGATGTCGAGATCATCGAGAAGGCCATCTCCTTCCTCCAGTTGGAACCCCTCGCCGAGCGGTTCATCGATGAGTTGTCCGGGGGTCAGCGGCAGCGAGCCTACGTCGCCATGGTTCTGGCCCAGGACACCCAGTACCTGCTGCTGGATGAGCCCCTGAACAATCTGGACATGGCGCACTCGGTCCAGATGATGCACCACCTCAAACGGGCCGCGACCGAACTGGGACGAACCATCGTCATCGTCGTCCACGACATCAACTTCGCAGCGAGCTACGCCGACACCATCATCGCGATGAAGAACGGGACCGTGGCAGCGATGGGGTCCCCCGAGGAACTCATCCGCGCCGACCTCCTGACGGAGATCTTCGAGACACCGGTCGAGATCCTCGAGGGTCCCAAGGGGCCGGTGGCCGTCTACCACTGACCCTTCAGGAACGCTGACTGCGGTTGAGCGCGGACAGGATCGCCTTCATCGAAGCGCTGGTGATCGAGCCGTCGACCCCGACACCCCACAGCACCTGTGCCTCGTCGCCCTGCCCGATCTCGCACTCGACATAGGCCACCGCCTGGGCATCCCCGCCCGAGTCCAGCGCGTGCTCGGAGTAGTCCAGCACCCGGACCCGTGCCCCGATCTCGGCCAGGGCGTCGACGAAGGCGGACACCGGTCCGTTGCCCTCTCCCTCGATGACGACGTCCTGTCCGCTCGGTTCATTGACGGTCGCCCGGACGTGGAACTCACCGTTGGTGGAGGAGGAACCGGCATGGGTGAGGCCCCACTGGCCCTCCCCCAGGTACTCCGTGGCGAACAGATCCACGATCTCCTTGGGTGACACCTCCCCACCGCGCGAATCCGTGTGTGCCTGGACGACCCGGCTGAACTCCATCTGCAACCGACGCGGCAGGTCCATCCTCGCCTCGGTCTTCATGAGGTAGGCGATGCCTCCCTTGCCGGACTGGGAGTTGACCCGGATCACGGCCTCGTAGGTCCGGCCGACGTCGTGGGGATCGATCGGCAGGTAGGGGGCCTCCCACTCGATCTCGGAGACCTTGCGCCCCACCGCGGCTGCCTCCCGTTCCAGATGCTCCAGCCCCTTCTTGATGGCGTCCTGGTGGGAGCCGGAGAAGGCCGTGTACACCAGATCACCAGCGTAGGGGTGCCGCGGGTGGACCGGCAGACCGGTGCAGTACTCGACGGTGCGCCTGACGTGGTCGATGTCATGGAAGTCCAGTTCCGGATCGACACCCTGGGTGTACAGGTTGAGGGCCAGGGTCACCAGATCGACATTGCCGGTGCGTTCCCCGTGACCGAACAGGCATCCCTCCACCCGATCCGCCCCCGCCATCTGGCCGAGCTCCGCGGCGGCGACCGCGGTGCCCCGGTCGTTGTGGGGGTGCAGGGAGACGGCGACGTGTTCGCGGTTCCTCACGTGGCGGCAGAAGTACTCGATCTGGTCGGCATAGGTGTTGGGGGTGGAACGTTCCACGGTGGCCGGAAGATTGAAGATGATCTCCCGCTCGGGCCCCGGCTGCCACACGTCCGCGACGGCGTTGCACACCTCGACGGCGAAATCCGTCGGGGTCTGGGTGAAGATCTCAGGGCTGTACTGATAACCGAACTCGACGTCACCCAGGTGACGTTCCGCGTAGCGCATCACCAGTTCGGTGCCCCGGGTGGCCATTGCGATGCACTGGGACTCGTCGATGTTGAACACCACGCGACGGAACAGCTCCGCCGTGGCGTTGTACATGTGAATGGTCGCGCGTTGCGCCCCCACCAGGGACTCGGCGGTGCGGGAGATGAGATCCTCCCGGGCCTGGGTCAGCACCGAGATGGTGACGTCGTCGGGGACATGCCCGCCCTCGATGAGCTGCCGGACGAAGTCGAAGTCGGTCTGGGAGGCCGAGGGGAACCCCACCTCGATCTCCTTGTACCCCAACGAGACCAGCAGCTCGAACATCCGCATCTTGCGGCTTGGGGTCATCGGATCGATGAGGGCCTGGTTGCCGTCGCGCAGATCGGTGGACAACCACCGGGGCGCCTTGACGATGCGCTGATCGGGCCAGGTGCGATCCGGCACCACCACCGGTTCGAAGGCACGGTAGCGGTGCACCGGCATGCTGGTGGCGGACTGGGTGGGCTTGGGTTGGATCCGGGTCATGGGTCACTCCTTGCTGGGTGGGTGCCAGGCACACAGGGGCTCCGCAGCGAGGAGGCTGGCCGATGAATCAGGACGGGGCCTCGCTGCGGCATCCAAGGAGCAGGTGTGAAGGAGCCACGAGGAGCAGGCTAGCGGCGAGCGGGGCTGGGATCAAGCCCTCTGGTCACCCCAGCAACGACTCCGATCGTCCTTCCCCTCCGAATGGAGACGACGCACCAAGCGCGAGGACGTGGCAGGATCACGGGCCGCACACCGCCTCGCTCAGAAACCCAGCCGATTGAGGTACTTGGTGTCCCGTTGCCATTCCTTGAGCACCTTGACGTGCAGGTGCAGGTGCACGGGCGTGCCGAGCAAACGATTGATCTGCAGGCGCGCGGCCGTCCCGATCTCCCGCAGCCGTGATCCCTTGTGACCGATGATGATCCCCTTCTGCGATTCCCGTTCCACGACGATGGATGCGAACACGTCCAGCAGGGGACGGTCCTCGGGGCGGTCGGGCCGGGGCAGGATCTCGTCGATGACGACGGCGATGGAGTGGGGCAGCTCGTCACGGACCCCCTCCAGGGCCGCCTCCCGGATCAACTCCGCGATGAGGGTCTCCTCGGGCTCATCGGTGACCTCCCCGTCGGGGTAGTACATGGGCCCCTCCGGGAGCAGCCGCAGCAGGACGTCTCGCACCGTGTCGACCTGGTCGTGCGCCACCGCGGAGCAGGGGACGACCTCCGCCCAGGAGATCCCGAGCTCGTCCGCGAGGGCCGAGATGTCGACCAGGTGGGACAGCACGCGCTCCTTGGTGACGAGGTCCGTCTTCGTGGCCAAGGCGACCAGCTGGGGACGGTTCGCCAACTCGGCGATCTGGGTGACGATGTAGCGGTCCCCGGGCCCGATGCGTTGATCGCACGGAAGACACACGCCCACCACGTCCACCTCGGACCACGTCTCCCGCACGAGATCGTTGAGCCGCTCCCCCAGCAGCGTCCGGGGGCGGTGGAGGCCGGGGGTGTCGATGAGGACCAGCTGTCCGTCGGGGCGGGTGATGATCCCGCGGACGGCGTGCCGGGTCGTCTGGGGTTTCGACGACGCGATGGCGATCTTCTGCCCGACGAGGGCGTTCGTCAGCGTCGACTTCCCGGCGTTGGGGCGCCCGACGAAGCAGGCGAAGCCGGAACGGAAGGTGTCAGTCATCGGTGTCCTCGTTTCGCTCGTCGTTGTCCTCGGGGACCAGCCTCACGAGCACGGTCCCCACCTGGTGCCGTCGGCCGACCGCACGGTCGGCCACCATCTCGATGCCCTGGTGCACGACGCGGGAGCCGGGGATGGGGACGACGTTGAGCAGCTTGGCCATGAGGCCACCGACCGTGCCGACGTCCTCGTCGTCGAGGCGGAGGTCGAACAGTTCCCCCAGCTCGTCGAGGGGCAGGCGGGAGGACACCCGGTACTGGCCCGTCCCGGGCACCTCGGCCACGGCTGGGATCTCGTGGTCGTACTCGTCGACGATCTCCCCCACGATCTCCTCCACGATGTCCTCCATCGTGCACAGGCCCGCCGTGCCACCGAACTCGTCGATGACGATCACGAGGTGGCTGTGGTTGAGCTGCATGTCCCTCAGCAGTTCGGTTGCGGGCTTCGAGTCCGGGACGAAACTGGCGGGGCGCATGAGGTCCCCGACGGTCTCGTTGCGCTCCGCGTCGGGGAAGTCGTAGACGCGGCGGGTCACGTCCTTGAGGTAGACCACGCCCAGCACATCGTCGATCCCGCCCTCACCGACGACGGGGATGCGGGAGAAACCGGAGCGCAGGGCGAGGGACAGCAGCTGCCGCAACGTGCGGTCACTGGGCACCCACACCATGTCGGTGCGGGGAACCATGACCTCCTTGACCAGGGTGTCCCCCAGCTCGAAGACGGAGTGGATCATCTTCGACTCCCTGGCCTCGATGACCTCCTGTGCCTCCGCGATGTTGACCAGGTCCCGCAGTTCGGCCTCGGAGGCGAAGGGACCGTCGGTGAAGCCTCGCCCGGGGGTGATGGCATTGCCGAGCAGGATCATCAGTTGGGCGACCGGCCCCAGGATGGTGGTCAGCAGCGAGACGAGTCGGGCGGAGAGACGCATCAGCCCCTCCGAGTGCTGCCGCCCGAGGGTCCGCGGCGCCACCCCCCAGAGGATGAAGAAGACCACGAGCAGAATGCCCACCAGCAGCGCCAGGCTCGACAACTCCCCACCGAGGTGGCTGAACACCACGAGCGCGACGAGCGACATGGTCGTCGCCTCGAGGAACATCCGGGCGAACATCACGGCGTTGATCGACGGGGCGGGATCCTCCGCGATGAGCCGGATCCGCTCGGCCCCCGGGATGCCGGCCTCCACCATGCTCTCCGCCCGTGCCCGGGAGAAACGCGTCAGGGCGGTCTCGACGGCGACCAGGTAGGAGGCGAACAGTCCGCAACCCAGCGCCACCGCCAGTTCGATCCAGTGGGTCTCGGTCATCGGTCACTCAGCCCTGGGGCCGCTTCGCCCGGGCCAGCTCCCAGGCCGCGATGATCCGGTCGTTGAGGCCGAACATGATGGCCTTCTCCTCGGGCTCCGCGTGGTCGTGGCCGAGCAGGTGCAGCAGGCCGTGGATGAGGAGGTACTCGGCCTCCGCACCGGGTTCACGTCCGTTCTCCGCGGCCTGGCGGGCCGTCACCTGGGGGCACAGCACGATGTCCCCCAGCAGGCCGAGCGGCGGGTCCTCGTCCTCGGCGGGCGCCCGCAGCTCATCCATGGGGAAGCTCATGACGTCGGTCGGTCCGGGCAGATCCATGAACCGGACGTGGTAGTCCTCCATGGTCCGCTCGTCGACCAGTAGGATGGACAGATCCGCCTGGGGATGGATCCGGAGCCGCTCCAGCGCGAACCGGGCAAGGGCGACGAGGCCCAGCTCATCGACCTCGACCCCGGACTCGTTGTTGATGTCGATCATCGCCTCCCCCTCGGCTCCTGGATGCTGTCGAACTGATCGTAGGCCGCGACGATCCGGCCCACCAGTTTGTGCCGCACGACATCGCGGGCCGTGAGGGTGCAGAAGGCGATGTCCTCCACCCCGTCGAGGATCTGCGTGACCTGTCGCAGACCACTGCGCACCCCGCCGGGCAGGTCCACCTGGGTGATGTCCCCCGTCACGACGACCTTTGAGCCGAAGCCCAGCCGGGTGAGGAACATCTTCATCTGCTCGCTGGAGGTGTTCTGCGCCTCGTCGAGGATGATGAAGGCGTCGTTGAGGGTGCGCCCACGCATGTAGGCCAGCGGCGCGACCTCGATGGTGCCGGAGGTCAGCAGCTTCGGAACAGCCTCCGGGTCGACCATGTCGTGGAGGGCGTCGTAGAGGGGCCGCAGGTACGGGTCGATCTTGTCCGTGAGGGTGCCGGGGAGGAAGCCCAACTTCTCCCCCGCCTCGATGGCGGGCCGGGTCAGGATGATGCGACTCACCTCCTTCATCTGGAGGGCCTGCACCGCCTTGGCCATGGCCAGGTAGGTCTTGCCGGTTCCGGCAGGTCCGATCCCGAACACGACGGTGTGCCGGTCGATCGCGTCGACGTAGCGTTTCTGGTTGAGGGTCTTGGGTCGGACGGTGCGGCCGCGGGTCGAGATGATGTCGGCCGTCAGCACCTCCGAGGGACGCACCTCGTCGGACGCCAGGGAGATGACCCGCTCGACCGTCTCCTCCGCCAGCCCCTGCCCGGTCCGCACGATCGTGATGAGTTCGGTGATGACCTCGACGGCCTGGGCGACATCCGTCGGCGTCCCGGTGACGGTGACCTGATGCCCCCGCACATGGATTTCGGCCGCGAGTTGCTCCTCCAGCACCTTGAGGTAGGCGTCGTGGGGACCGAGCAGCGACACCATGTCCAAGGAGGCCGGAACCTGCACCACTCGTTCCGACCTGGCCTGTTCTGCCACCTGTGTGTTCCTCTCTCACCCTGTTCCGATCAGGGAGTCGAACACTCAGTCTAGAGGGTGCGCGGATGGGGGATCGTGACGAGGATCGTCACGGTGACCTCTTGGCAAGGCGGACGACGAAGAGCGCACTGGATCGTGCGTTCGAGGAGGACAACACAGCCGGGGGGTCACCGGGGCGACCGCAGTAGATGCACCTATCCGCGCGCCCTCTTGGAGGGCGTCGCCCGGGAGGACACCGCAACGGGAACGTGGGTGTGAGTTGGCACACCCCTCGGGAACGGTTATCATTATGCGTCCGCCCCGAGAAGGAAGACTGACTGATGGCCGTTCCGAAGCGCAAGATGTCCCGCTCCAACACCCGCTCCCGTCGGGCCCAGTGGAAGGCGACTCTGACGGACCTCGTTCCCATCCGCGTGGGCGGTGAGACCTTCAACGTGCCGCGACGCCTGGTGCGCGCCTACGCGTCGGGGGCGCTCAGCGTCGACGATCTGCGCCACTGAGCGGAGGATCAGAAACCGTCCAGTTCGTCGGCGTCCTCGTCGGAGATGATGTGCATGGCCGCCTCCTCGGCGCTGGCCGCGCCACCGGCGAATCCGACATCGACCCCCAAGGTGTCCTCACGTCCTGAACCCTGAACCGCCATGAGTCTGCCGGCCCGCTCCCGGCCGACCTCCCGCCGCTCCCCCTCGGGGTTCCACGGGCCGTCGTCCGGGCTCACCTCCGGCTGCTCCTGCCCCAACCGCTGCTCAATGGTTTCCCCTTGACGCATCTCCGCCGCGGTGTTGCCGAAGCCCTGGGCAGGCGACCAACGCTCGGGCGCGGTGTAGCCCTCGTCCAGGACATCGTCCACGCCGCGGTCGATGAGGGAATCCGCCTCCTGCAGCTGGTCGAGCTGCTCGGAGTGATTGTCATCCGTTCCGAAGTCGACGATGTCTTCCATGCACTCCATAGTGCCACCCCGACCCATCGGAGGGCAGGAATTCCTCGCTTTCCACCATCGGGGGTGCAACGTCTAGGATCCCGCGGGTGATCCAGTCCCGAAGCAACTACGACCTCATCGTGACCCTGTTCGTCGCGCTGCTGCTCATCTCCAACGTGGCAGCGACGAAGCTCATCGCTCTCGGCCCCACCTGGCAGCCCTTCGGCATCCCCCTGCTGCCGATCATCACCGACGGTGGTGCCCTGCTGTTCCCACTCACCTACATCTGCGGCGACGTCCTGGCCGAGGTGTTCGGGATGAAGGGTGCGCGCCGCGCGATCTGGGCGGGTTTCGGGATCTCCCTGCTGGCGTCGACCACCTTCCTGCTGGTCGGGATCGCCCCGCCCGCCGCCGACTGGCCCAACCAGGAGGCCTTCGTCGCGGTGCTCGGTTTCGTGCCCCGCATCGTCGCGGCCTCCATGATCGGCTACCTCGTCGGTCAGTTCCTCAACGCGTGGGTGCTGGTGCGGCTGAAGCGTCGTGAGGGTGGACTGTGGCGGCGGCTGCTGGGATCAACCGTGGTGGGCGAGGCCGCCGACACCACCCTGTTCTGCCTCATCGCCTTCGGCGGCATGATCGATGCCCCGACGATGCTCAACTACATCGTCGTCGGGTACGTGTTCAAGGTCGGCGTCGAGGTGTTGCTGCTCCCGCTCACCACCCGGGTGATCGCCGCGGTGAAACGACGGGAACCCGGTCAGACGATCTCGACGCGGGGATAGGCCGGCTCCCACATCGCCTCGAGGACCTGCTGCACCGGGTCGGAGAGCTCGATGCACGCCACGCCGTCGCGCACCGCGGCCTGGGCGACGGCCAGTGCCACCCGGGCGGAAACCGACCGCAGCGCCGCCATGGGCGGCAGCACCCCGGCCCCCGGTGTGCGGATGTCCACCTGGGCGGCGACGGCGTTGGCCGCGGCCACGAGCATCCCGGGAGTGACCCGCGTGGCCCGCGAGACGATGACCCCCAAGCCGAGTCCGGGGAACACCAGCGCGTTGTTCGCCTGGGCGATGCGGTGGGTGACGTCGCCCTGCGTGATGGGCGGGAAGGGCGATCCGGTGGCGATGAGCGCCCGCCCCGCGGTCCATTCCAGGAGGTCGGCGGGTTGGGCCTCGGCCAGGGACGTGGGGTTGGACAACGGCATGATGATCGGCGAGGCGACGTGCGTGGCCATCTCCCTGACCAGCGACTCGTCGAAGACCCCCGGCTGCGCCGAGGTTCCGATCAGCATCGTGGGGCGGACGTTGCGGACGACGTCCCGCAGGGTGACCTCTCCCTGCCGGTCGAGCCGCCAATCAGCCAGTTCCGCGCGCCGGCGGGCGAAGGGCTGCTGGAAGTCGCGCATGCGGATCCCCTCCCGCAGCAGACCCCGGCTTCCCAGCCCCCAGAACCGGGCGCGGGCGTCGGCGAGGTCGACCCCCTCCCCCTTCATCACCTCGCACAGCAGGTGGGCGATTCCGATCCCGGCGGAACCCGCACCGAAGATGACGATGCGCTGCTCGGACAGGGGGACGCCGCTGCGACGGGTCGCCGCCACCGCCGCCGCCGTCACCACGGCAGCGGTGCCCTCGATGTCGTCGTTGAAGGTGCAGATCTCGTCGTGGTACCTGGCGAGGATGCGATGGGCGTTGCCCGCTCCGAAGTCCTCCCAGTGGATCATCGCCTTCGGGAACAGCCGCGACGCGGTCTGGACGAAGTGGTCGATGAACTCGTCGTAGCGGGCCCCACGGACCCGGGAATGACGCAGGCCGAGGTAGCCGTCGTAGGCCAGCAGATCGAGGTTGTCGGTACCGACGTCGAGCACCACCGGCAGCACCCGTCGGGGATGGATCCCCGCGGCGGCGGTGTAGACGGCGAGTTTCCCGACGGCGATCTGGATGCCACCCACCCCTTGGTCCCCGATGCCGAGGATCCCCTCGGAGTCGGTGACGACGATGAGGTCGACGTCGTCGCGGCCGTGGCCGTAGACCTGGAGGGCGTCCTCCATCGACTCGGGGTCATCGATGCTGAGGAAGATGCCGCGCGGCCGGTGGTAGTAGTTGGAGAAGGCCTTGATGGCCTCCCCGATGGTCGGGGTGTAGACCACCGGCAGGAGGTCCTCGATGTGGTCGATGAGGACCTTGTAGAAGAGCACCTCGTTCCGGTTGTGGAGTCCCTGGAGGAACTGGTTCTTGCTGAGATCGTTGGGTTCGGCCTCCAACTGCGCCAGGACCCGTCTCGCCTGGGTCTCGAGGGTGGTGTGCCCCGGTGGGAGCAGCCCGTTCAACCCGAGCGCCTCCCGTTGCGCAGGGGTGAAGGCGGTGCCGAGATTGGTCAGGGGGTCGTTGAGCACGTCGCGGCCCCGCGCCGCGATGCGCAGCACCTCCCCCCGCCCGGTGTGCAGGAACTCATATCCGGTCGAGGACATGGCCCAAGTCTAGGAGCGGACGTGGGCGGAGGGAATCCGGCGCACGCGCCCCGGGCTCAGCGCTCAAGGATCCCTCGCCGACGGTATCGTCCCAGGAACTCGTCGCGGAACTCCTCGAAGCTCCCCGCCGCCAGGGCCTCCCGGATGGAGTCGACGAGCCGGACCGTGAACCGCTCGTTGTGGATCGTCGCGAGGGTGGAGGCGAGCATCTCCTTCGCCTTGAAGAGGTGGTGGAGGTAGGCGCGGGTGTAGTGGCCGCAGGTGTAGCAGTCGCAGCCCTCCTCCAGCGGGGTGAAGGAGCGTCGGTGACGGCTGGTGTTGACGTTGTACCGGCCGTCGGCGGTGTAGATCGCCGCGTTGCGGGCCACCCGGGAAGGGTTGACGCAGTCGAAGGTGTCGGCCCCCGCCGCCACGGCCTCGAAGAGGTCCTCCGGCTCCGAGATCCCGAGCAGGTGCCGGGGGCGGTCCTCCGGCAGCTCGTCGACCATCCAGCCGATGATCTCACCCAGCCGCTGCTTCTCCAACGCCCCGCCGAGCCCGAACCCGTCGAAGCGTTGACCCTCGACCTCCAGCGCCGCGAGCCCCCGGGCCGCGTGCCGTCGCAGATCCTCGTACTGGGCCCCCTGGATCACGCCGAAAAGGGCCTGGTAGGGCTTGTCGACGCGCTCCCGGGTGAGCTGGGCGTGGGCACGCAGGCATCGGACGGCCCAGCGGTGGGTCCGCTCGACGCTCGCCTCCTGGTACTCGCGGGTGTTCATGAGGGTGGTGAGCTCATCGAAGGCGAACATGACGTCGGCCCCCAGCTCGTGCTGGATCCGCATCGACACCTCGGGGGTGAACCGCAGCCGGTCCCCGTTGAGGTGCGAGAAGAAGGTCACCCCCTCCTCGTCGACGTGCGCCCGACGGGTCTTCCCCTCCGCGATGACGTCGTCGTTCTGGAGTCCGGTGGTGTCCATGGCCAGCACCTTCTTGAACCCGGCCCCGAGACTCATCACCTGGAATCCGCCGGAGTCGGTGAAGGTGGGACCGGGCCAGTTCATGAACCGGCTCAGCCCGCCCGCCTCGTCGACGAGATCCGACCCGGGTTGGAGGAACAGGTGGTAGGCGTTGCAGAGCAGGGCCTGGGCCCCGAGCTCGGCCATCGTCTCCGGCAGCACCGCCTTGACGGTGGCCTTCGTGCCGACGGGGATGAAGGCGGGGGTGTGGATCTCCCCGTGGGGGGTCCGGATCACCCCCACGCGCGCCCGCTGACCCGCCCTGTGTCGTACCTCGAAGCCGAAAGTCACCGGGAAAGGGTACCTTGAGGGAATGACGTTCACTGCGCTCATCTTCAACCCGACCCATGACGACGGCGCCACGGTGGCCCGCGAACTCGCCGACCTCCCCGATGTCAGGCTCTGGGAGACGACCGCGGAATCCCCCGGCGAGGAGCAGGCGAAGCAGGCGTTGGCGGAGGGCGCATCCGCCGTGCTCGTCGCAGGAGGGGACGGAACGCAACGTGTCGTCGCCGGCGCCCTCGCCGGTTCAGGTGTGCCCCTGGGAATCCTCGCCACCGGCACCGCCTGCGTCTACGCTCGCAACCTCAACCTGCCCCTCGGCATCGACGGCAAGGAGATCGCACTGCGGGGAACGGCCAGGCCGATGGATCTCGGCTGGGTGCGGTTGGACGACGGCGAACCGCAGCCCTTCCTCGTCGCGACGGGCATCGGCAGGGACGCCGAGACCATCGGTGAGGTGCGTGATGACCTCAAGGAACGGATCGGCTGGGTGGCGTACGCCAGGGCGGGGCTCGGGACTGCTGGGCGCAGTGCCCTGCCGATGCAGATCAACGGGGAGCCGGTCGAGGCCTGGACCGTCCTCGTCGGCAACGTCGGGGACATCCCCATGGCCGCGATGTTCCCCGACGCCGCCCCGGACGACGGCACCCTCCACGTCATGCACCTGGGGGTCAACGGCTGGCTGGACTGGGCCCCGGTCGCACTGGCCGGGCTGACCCGCTCCAAGGCCGATCTCGGGAAGATGCGCCGCTGGGAGACCGATCACATCGTCATCACCACCGACGAACCGACGGCTGTGCACATCGACGGCGACGAGGTCCCCCCGGCGCAGAAGCTCGAGGTGTGGTTGGAACCCGGTGCGCTGCAGGTGAGGTGTCAGGACCCGACGGCCTGACCGAGCAGCACCTCCAGCTGGGCCAGCGCGGCGGCCCCCGCCGTCGAGGTACGCAGGACCCCGTCGCTGAGAAGAACGGGGGTGCCCCCGGCGGCCGTGAACCGAGCCATCTCCTCCGGGCTGATCCCACCCTCCGGCCCCACCACCAGCAGGATCTCCCCGGCCGGGGGCAGGAGGACCTCCCGCAGCCACGTCGTCGCGTCCTCGTGAAGGACGAGCACCGCGGCAGCCGCACTCATCCGCTGTGTGACATCGGTGCTCGAGGCGAAACCCACCGACGGCACCGTGAAGCGGCGGGACTGCTTGGCGGCCTCCCGGGCCGTGGCCTGCCATTTCGCCAGTGATCGGCTGCCCCGCTCTCCCTGCCAGCGCACGATCGAGCGGGACGCCTGCCAGGCGAGGATCTCGTCCACGCCGAGTTCGGTCATGGTCTCGACGGCCAGTTCGGCGCGGTCCCCCTTCGCCAGCGCTTGGACCACCGTCACCCGATGGTTGCGCGGTGGGGCCTGCAGGAGTTCGGTCACCTCGATCCGAAGCAGCGCCTTGTCGGTCCCGACCACCGTGCCTCGAACGGCGTGGCCGTCGCCGTCGGCGATGAGGGTGCTCTCTCCCACCCTGAGGCGTTTCACGGTCACAGCGTGTCGTGCCTCGTCGCCGGTCAGCTCGACGATCCCCCCGACGGCGGCCCCGTCGACGTCGCCGAGGAAGAGCGGGTCGGTCACCCGAAGGTCCCCTTCAGCCACTTGAGGAAACCTCCGTGACCCTCCGAATCGGCCTTGACATGGGTCTCGTCCCGGAGCGTGGCCAACTGCGACAGGAGTTCGCGCTGTTTGTCGTCGAGCTTCGTGGGCGTCTCGACGATGAAGGTGATACCCAGATCGCCGCGTCCGCCACCCCGCAGTCTCGGCACCCCCCGTCCCTTGATGGGGATCCGCGCGCCGGACTGGGTTCCCGCCGGTACCTCCACGAGGATCTTCCGATCCTCCACCGGAGAGTCCTCCCATTCGTCCTCGAGCGTGGTGACCTCCATGGTGGTGCCGAGGGCCGCAGCGGTCATGGGAACGGTCACGACGAGTTCGAGGTCGTCACCGTCGCGACGGAACCGGTCGTGCTCCTTGACGGTGAGCTGCACGTAGAGATCACCTGCGGGGCCGCCACCCCGGCCGACCTCGCCCTGCCCCTCCAGGTGGATGCGGATACCGGTGGAGACCCCGGCGGGGATCCGCACCGAGATGGTGCGGGAGCTGCGGACCCTTCCCTCACCGGAACACTCCGTACAGGGTCGCGGGATGATGCTGCCGAATCCCTGACAGGCGGGGCAACGCTGGGCGGTGCGGATGTCGCCGAGGAAACTCCGCTGGATGGTCGTCACCTCCCCCTGGCCGTGACAGGTGGTGCAGGTGACCGGCTGGGAGTCGGCCTCCGCTCCTCCACCCTGACACCGGGGACACACGACCGCGGTGTCGATACGGATCGGCTTGGTGCAGCCGAACACGGCCTCGTGGAGTTCGAGGCGCGCGCGGACCAGGGCGTCCTGCCCCTGACTGGTCCGGGAACGGGGGCCACGGGCGGCCTGGGCCCCGAACATGGCGTCCATGATCGTGGAGAAGTCGAAGCCGCCCCCGAAGCCGGCCGAACCGAAACCGGGGCCACCGCCGAAGCCGCGCCCCATCGGGTCGCCGCCGCGGTCGTAGACGGAACGCTTGTTCGGATCGCTGAGCACCTCGTATGCCTCCGAGAGTTCCTTGAACTTCTCGGCGGCGTCCTCTCCCTGGGCCACGTCGGGATGCACCTTCATGGCCTGCCTGCGGTAGGCCTTCTTGATCTGCTCACCGGTGGCGTCTCGATCGACGCCGAGGATCGCGTAGTAGTCCTTGCTCATGTCAGCCTTCCGAGAGGATCCGGCTCACGTACCGGGCGACGGCACGGACGGAGGCGATGGTCGATGGGTAGTCCATGCGTGTGGGGCCGACGACCCCCAGGGACGCGGTGTGATCGTGGCCGACCGAGTAGCCGGCCGCGACGAGGGAGGTGGACTGGAATCCCTCCGCGGTGTTCTCGGCCCCGATCCTCACCGTCACGTCGTCGGTGCCGGCCTCGTCGAGCAGCCTGAGCAGCACGACCTGTTCCTCCAACGCCTCGAGCAGCGGGCGCAGCCCTGAGGCGAAGGAGTGTCCGGCCAGGTTGGGGACCCCCGCGACGAGCACCTGGGCCACCGGCTCAGCCCCCAGCAGTTCGAGGGCGACGGCGAACAGCGGCGTGATCTCCGCACGCGTCGAGGGTTCGACCTCGTCGAGCGCCCGGGCGAGCCGACTCGCCGCGTCGGCCGCGGTGCGCCCCACGACGGCCTCCCGCAGTTTGCCGGTGGCCGTGGCCGTCGCCTCACTGCTCAGCCCCGGGAGTTCGACGACCTGCTGGTCGACGCGGCCGGTGGAACTGACCACCATGACCATGAAGCGGCCGGGGACGAGCTGGACCAGTTCCGCATGCGCGATGGTTGTGCGTTGGGTGGTGGGGTACTGCACGACCGCCACCTGGTGGGTCAGCTGCGCCAGGAGCCGGACGGTGCGGGCCACGAGATCGTCGATGTCGAGCGCCCCGGCCATGAAGGCGTTGATGGCCCTGCGTTCCGCCGGCGACAGGGGTTTGATGGTGGCGAGACGGTCCACGAACAGCCGATACCCCTTGTCCGTGGGGATCCGGCCGGCGCTGGTGTGCGGCTGGGCGATGTAGCCCTCCTCCTCCAGCACAGCCATGTCGTTGCGGACCGTGGCGGGTGAGACCCCGAGCTGATGCCGCTCCACGAGGGCCTTGGAACCGACCGGCTCCCGGCTGGCCACGTAGTCGGTGACGATGGCCCGCAGGACCTCGAGCTTGCGATCGTCGAGCATCCTCACCTCCCTCTTGGCACTCGAGCCTTGCGAGTGCCAGTGTAGTGGACCTCGGGCGGGGGTCATGTCATGACGGGCCCGGGTAGGCTCTGCCCCCATGACCGGCTTCACAGAAGGACCCTGGCGGCGTGTCGCCGAGCGCGTGTTCGTCGCCCGCTGCGAACCCCACGGCGTCAACATCGGGCTCGTCGTCGGCGACGACCGCGCGGCCCTCGTCGACGCGGGATCCAGCCCCGCCCAGGGGGCGGCGCTGCTCGCGTCCGCCCGGGAACAGGCCGGGGTCGAGGTCAGCCACGTCGTGGTCACCCACGCCCACCACGACCACTGGTTCGGCATCGCCGGGATGACGGGGGTGGTCAGCATCGCCCACGAGGACCTGCTCGCCGCCCCGGAGACCGAGGTGGTGGCGGCCGCCCATGAGGTGGGGATGGCCGTCCTGCCCGAACCGGACGTCACCCTCACCCTCATGCGTGCCGTCGACCTCGGCGGGGTCCGCCTGGAGATCCTCCACTTCGGGCCGGCCCACACCCGCACCGATCTCTTCGTCGTCGTGCCGGGTCAGGATGTCATCTTCACCGGGGACACCATCGAGTCAGATCAGGATCCCTGCATCTCCGAGTCCACGGATCTCGCCTCCTGGCCCACCGCCCTCGACGGGGTGCTGGGGGCCTCCGGGGAGGCCACCCGGTTCGTGCCCGGGCACGGCCCCGTCGTGGACCGGGAGTTCTGCTTCCGGCAACGCGCCCAGCTGGCCATGCTCCACGGCACCGCCGATTCCCTGTACCGGCAGGGGCGCACGGTCGAGGAGGCGCTGGGCTCCGCGGAGTGGCCCTTCGGGCCCGACACCGTGAGGGCTGCCCTCGACCACGTGTGGGCGACACTGACCCGGCAGGGTGTGCCTGCGCGTCGCACCCTACCCCTGGTGTGACCCCCGCGGTTCCGCGGGCCAACGCTGCTGGGCCGTGATCCAGGTGAGGGTGTCGTTGGCGACCATGAGGCCGCGGGACCGGGACGAGACGGTGTAGGCGAGGCCGTCCATGGTCCTCGCCACTCCCCCGGCCTCCGTCACCATGAGGCAGCCGGCCAGATGGTCCCACGGATGCATCGAGGTGTAGAAGACGAAGTCGAACTCACCGTGGAGGATTGACGGGTAGTCGAAGGCGCAGGAGAAGTTGGTCCGTCTGACGGGGCTCAGCGCCCCGTCCGCGGTGAACCCCTGCAGCCGGTCCTTCGACGACGCCCCGAGCGGCAGCCGATCAGGGCGTTCGGCGACGAGCGGCGAACCGTTGAGCAGGACCCCTGCACCGCGCTCGACCGTGTAGCCACGGCCGGTCCGGGGCTGCCAGATCCAGCCGCGGGTGGTCACCCCGCCCCGGGTCTCGGCGAGCAT
Organism: Arachnia propionica; assembly: GCF_003932785.1. Lineage (GTDB taxonomy): Bacteria > Actinomycetota > Actinomycetes > Propionibacteriales > Propionibacteriaceae > Arachnia > Arachnia propionica_B. Next base: position 22,173 of record NZ_RQYT01000006.1, read on the forward strand.
CACCCCGTGCTCGTCCCTGCCCCGCACGAAGTTCCTGGTCCCGTCGATGGGGTCGATGACGAAGGCGTGATCCGCATTGGGAATCCGCCACCGCAGCTCCGGCCGGGAGAACACCGTCTCCTCGCCGACGATGAGCGCGTCGGGGTAGATCCTGGCGAGGGCCTCGGTGAGGTGGGCCTCCGCCTCCTTGTCGGCGATGGTGACGAGGTCGCCGGGGCTCGACTTCGATGAGATGTCCCCCTCTTCCAGGGCGCGGAAGCGGGGATTGATGACCGCCTCGGCGGTCTCCTTCATCAGGTCGAGGATGGCTTCGGTGTCCATGAACCCTCACCCTATCCCGATGCTCAGTCCCGCTCGATGTGGTCCTGCGTCACGAAATCGATGAGCATCTCCATCCGCTGGTTGAGCTGCGGCTCCAGATCCCGCCAGGTCCTCACCCGGGCGAGCATGGCCTGCCAGGCGCGGGCGACGTCGGCCTGATCGGCGTGCGGGAGCCCCAGTGCCTTGAGGGTGCCCTTCTTGAAGTCCTGGTCCATCGGCACGACGGGCCATTGCTTGCGCCCGATGCGTTCGGGTCTGATCGCCTGCCAGATGTCGATGAACTCGTGACCCGTGACGAGGACGACCTCGCCGTAACCGGCCCGCGAGACCTCTTTCGCGATCCGGGACTCCTTGCTGCCCGGGACGAGATGGTCGACGAGCACCCCCAGCCGCCGTCCGGGTTGCGGGGCGAACTCCTCGACGATGGCCGGGAGGTCGTCGATCCCACCGAGGTACTCGACGACGACGCCGACGTGGCGCAGGTCGTCCCCCCACACCTTCTCGACGAGTTCCGCGTCGTGACGGCCCTCCACGTAGATCCGGCTGGGCAGTGCCACCCGCGCCCTCGCGGGCTCCTCGCCCACCCTGGACCCGGAGGCGGTGTAGCGCGGCCGGGACACGCCGCCCCGCATGGGCGCCCTCAGGGCGACCGGTTGACCCTCGAGCAGAAAGCCCGGCCCGAACGGGAAACTGCGACGCCGCCCCTTGCGGTCCTCCAGGACCACGATCCCGTTCTCCCAGCCGACCACCGCACCGCAGAACTCCCCGACCTCGACCACCATGTCCTTCTCGACGGGGACGTCCCGGGTCTGCTTGAGGTGGGCCCTCTGCCAGCCCGGCTTGAGCACGTCGTCGGGGTATCGCTGCACCCGATCACCTTACAGCGCGGTGCCCGGCCGTGCGGGGACACGACCGGGCACCCCTGAGGTCCTGGATCAGCGCAGTGAGATCTGCCGGTCCCACACGTGCCTCATCCAGAGGAGGATGACCACGACGCAGGCGATGAGGGTGACCACCCACCCCAGGGGCAGGAAGAACGTGTCGGTGTTCCGGCCGATCATGGCCAGGATGTTCACGACCTGCACCTGGTGTCCTGCCCCCGTGTCCGTGTAGGCCAACGGGATCAGCAGGGAGAGGAGGCCAAGGAGTTGGAAGACGAATCCCGAGACGATCCAGACGAGCACCGGCCCAGCGGCCCCCAGGCCCACCAACCGCGGCGAGCTACCCAGGGATGCCGCGAAGTAGAGGTTGAACTGGTTGGCGGCATTCCCCAACCACAGGAGCAGGAACACGGCCACGAGGTGCCACGGCTCGGTGTGCTGGGCGATGACCTCCAGTGCCTGGCGGAGCGCGGCCAGACCGTCGGCTCCGGGCATGAATGCCGGGGTGAGGAAGATGATCGACACCAAGGCCATGACCGCCATCCAGATGGAGGCGAATGCCGCCACCGCGGCGGCCCACAGGAGGCGCGCCCGGAGGATCACCCGGCCGGGAAGGGGCAGGCTGTGGGTGAGGTAGCCCTGCTGCCCGAACCCGGTCGACCAGAAGTCGCGGGCCAGGTACACCTGGAGTCCGAAGGTCGTGCCACCCAGCAGGGTCACGACGATCACCATTCCCATCTGGGACAGCACCGGGATGTTGGACGCCGCGAGCAACCCGGCGGTGAGGATCGACACCGCCGCGACGCCGTAGACGGCTGCGATGGCGGGCAGGGTGCGCCGTACTTCGTGCTTGATCAGTGTGCCGACCATGAGTATGCCTTCCGGAAGAGAGCGTCGATGCTGAGGTTGTGGGTGGCGCGCAGGTCGTCGACCTCACCGCTGAGGAGGACCTTGCCCCTGCGCATCATGACCACCGAGTCGAGGATGGGCTCGAGGTCGTGGATGAGATGGGTGGAGATGAGGACCAGGGCGTCCTCCTCGAGGTTGCGGACGATCCCCTGGAGGATCACCTCGCGAGCGGCCGGATCGACCCCGGAGATGGGTTCGTCCAGAAGGAAGACCCGTGCGCGACGGGACATGGCGAGGGCCACCTGGGCCTTCTCGCGCATCCCCTTGCTCATGTTCTTCAGCTTCATGTCGGTGTCGAGTCCGAAGAACTCGGCCGTGTCCCTGGCCCTGTCGGCCTGGAAATCGCCGAAGAAGTCGCCGTGGAACTGGATGCACCGTTCGAGGGTGCTGCCGAGGGCGAGGAAGCTCGCATCAGGGAGGAAGCTCACCTGGGCCTTCGACTCGGGGCCGGGGACGTGACCGCACACCTCGACCTCACCCTCGTGGTCCTGCATGACCCCGGCGAGGATCTTGAGCAGCGTGGTCTTGCCACAGCCGTTCTCACCGAGGAGACCGACGATCCGGCCTCCGGTGAGCTCCAGATCCAAGGAGTCGAGGGCCGCGAGCGACCCGAACCGTTTGGTGAGCGAGTGCGCACGGATGAGGGCGTTCATGTGAGGTGCCACCTTTCTGTGACGAGTTGGACGGCGTCGTCGCCGGTGAGTCCGACGCCTTGACAGCGAGCGATGAAGTCATCCGCAGCCGACGCGGCGAGGTCCCTGCGGAGTGCCGAGATGACGGTGTGGTCGTCGGTGATGAAGCGGCCGACGGCTCGTTCGGATCGGCACAGGCCGTCGCGTTCCATCTCCGCGAGGGTGCGCTGCACGGTGTTGGGGTTGACCCCCAGGTCGAGTGCGAGTTCGCGCACGCCGGGGATCTGCACCCCGGCCGGCCAGTATCCGACGGCGATGCGTCGGGAGAACTCCTGCTTCAACTGGAGCCAGATCGGCCTGCTCGGGTCGAAGTCCACATCCCCCTCCTTCCGTATCGCTGTATTAAGTACTTAATACAGTAGCACAGTGACGGGTCGTGTCACGGCGTTGGCGGAACCACGGTCGCGGGCAGTCCCGTCGTCAGCAGGAGGGACGGATGCTGAGGTTCTCCACGGCAGCGCTGGGGGGCGTGTCGACGGCGAGCCTCACGGCCGCCGCCACGGAGGCCGGGGACACGTATCGGGAACCGTCGTAGTCGGCGTGGCCCTCTGCGGCCCGGAGCTGGCGCTGCATGTCGGTGTCCGTGCGCCCCGGGTGGATCGAGCACACCCGTACCCGCCCGCGCAGTTCCTCACGCAGGGCGTCGGTGAGGGCCCGCAGTGCGAACTTGGATCCGGCGTAGACCGCTCCTCCGGGGGAGGAGGTGAACCCGGAACCGGAGTTGATGGCCACGACCTGCCCCCGGGCGGCCTCGAGGGCGGGCACCAGGATGCGGGTCAGGTCGGCGACTGCGAACACGTTGGTCTCGAACACCTCACGCCACGTCGAGCGGGTGAGCTCGGCGACACGGCCGGTTCCGAGAACCCCGGCCGAGTGCACGAGCACGTCCAGACGATCGATGCCGACGCAGGCGGCGGCCACGGCGTCCTCGTCGGCGAGGTCGACGACGAAGGGGGCCGCGTCGGGAAGCTCAGCCACGACCCGGGCGACGGACTCCGAAGTGCGGCCACCCACGAGGATGCGATGAGTGCTGGACAGTTCCCGGGCGATGGCCAGACCGATTCCGCGAGAGGCCCCGGTGACGAGGGCAAGAGGTTTCATGCCCCCAACCTATCCCTGCCCGGCCACAAGCCTCAGGCAGGTCTCGGAGAGTCCGATCGTGACTCGCTGCCCCCATTCGAGTCGGAGGAAGTCGGATTCGAGCCCGTCGCCGAAGACGACGAGGCGCCCACGGGAGACGAGCTCGACCCTCTCCCCTGCCGCCCGGAGGCCGCCCACAAGGCTCGCCGCCCTGCCGCCCTGGGGCCACGGCTCCCTCACGAAGTACGCGAACTCCTCCGCCGTCGGGCCGGGAAGGTCGAAGTCCGGGCGGTTCTGGAGCCACAGTGACGCCAGCCACCCGGAGGCACCGGTTCCGGTGCCGACGATGACCCCCGAGGAGGACTGCTCCTCCCACTCCCCGGCCACGCCGAGTGCGTAACGGGACGACTGGTGTCCCCGGTCGCCGATGTAGACCTCGTTGAGGGCCCGGAGCTGCTGCCCGTCGTCGAGGACCGCCTCCACGAGGTGCCTCTCCTCGACGGGTCCCGGCTCCTCCAGCACACGGCGCAGCGTGCCGAGGGAGTGACCACACAGCGGCCCCCTCCCGGAGGGGTTGATGCCCGCGACGGGCTGTCCGTCGAGATATTTGGCGACGTTGGCGACGAGCCCGTCCTGCCCCACGACGACGATCAGGTCGTCGGCCTCGAAGAGGAAGCGGGAGAGCATGGAGCGTTCCACCACCGCGTTGCGCCAATCACTGGGCGTGAGCGCCACCACCTCCTCGAGGGTGCGCCGCTGGGCGCGATCCACATCCTGGAGCGGGGCCAGGGCCTGGCCGCGGGAGGCGAGGAAGAACTCCACCGCCCCGAGGGTGGCGTGGCGAGCGAGGAGTTCCTCGAGTTCGGTGTGGCGGTGCACGACCACCAGTCGCGGGGCGCTCATGCCCGGGCACCGTCGACGAGGTTTCGGATGGCGCTGCCCAGCATGTCGGGTGTGACGGTGAGGGCGTCGATCCTGGGGAGCACCCCGGCCAGTTCGGGGAGCAGGGCTGCGATGATCGCCACCCGGTCGGCGCTGCCGAGGGTCTCCAGCCTGGCCGCCAGTGCCTCCCGTTCGGACTCGGCGAGGAGTCGGTTGCGCTCCACGGTCTGTTCGGTGCGACGGCGCTCGTTGGCTCCCTCGAGTTCCACCAGTTCCGCCTGGCGTCTCGCCAGTTCGGTGCGGTTGTTCAGCTCGTTCTCCTTGATGGCTCGTTCCCGCTCGACGGCCTGGGCGCGACGCTCGTAGGTGGCCCGGTCAGCCTCGGCCTGGGCGGCCTCCCGGGTGACGGTCTGGAATGCCCGCTCCAGATCCTCGTCGGCCCGCAGGGACAGCACGCGCGCCTCGAGCACCGCGATGCCCACCGCCGCGAGGTCCGCTGCGTTCTCGAGTCCGGCAGCCAGCCCCGTCCCCACCTGTTCGAATCCTGTGGCGAGGACCGTCTCGAGCGTGGCTCGGCCGACGGTCTCGGCCACGATCTGCTGGATGCGCTCGACGATTCGGGTCTGGACGGCCTGGAGCGGGGACCCGGTCCAGGACCCGGTGGCGTGGTCGATGGCGAAGTCGAAGCGTCGGGCAACGAGGTCGGCGTCGAGCAGGCGGACGACCAGTGCCATCTGGACGGTGATCTCCTGGCGGTCGGAGGTGAGACCCCGGACGATGCTGCCGAAACTGAGGTCCTCCAGCGGGACCTCGGCCAGGGCGGTACCCAACGGACTGAACCAGGTGGCGGCCCCAGCTCCGAGGGAGCGGATTCGGCCACCCCTGGCGATGAGCAGTTCAGAGTTGGTGTCGACGGTGACGTGGGACAGGAACGGGTACCTGCGGATGGTGGCCATGGCTTCACTCCCTTCTTTTTTGTTGGAGTGACAATATTCTTCGGTAAGATTACTGTCAAGTTGACAGGATATGTCGGGTATAGTGATGGCGTGGACCTGCCGAAGCTCACCCTCGCCGTGGATCTCGTCATCCTCACCATCCATGAGGACCAACTCAAGGTGGCCCTCGTTCGCCGAGGCATTCCCCCCTTCCTGGGGGCCTTCGCCCTGCCCGGCGGCTTCGTGCTCGACGATGAGTCCGTGCTCGACGCAGCACGGCGGGAGCTGGTCGAGGAGGCCGGACTCGTGGTGGAGTCGGCCCACCTGGAGCAACTCGCCACCTTCGGGGAACCGGACCGCGACCCGAGAGGGCGCGTGGTCTCCGTCGCCCATCTCGCGCTGACCCCCTCCCCCGGCCCGCTCGTCGCGGGCAGCGACGCCGCCGAGGCCGCCTGGTTCGACGTGGCGGATCTGCCCCCGCTGGCATTCGACCACGCGGAGATCCTCGCCGTCGGACTCGAACGCGCCCGGGCGAAGCTGGAGTACACCACCATCGCCACGAAGTTCTGCGCCCCGGAGTTCACGATGCGCGAACTCCGGGCGGTCTACGAGACCGCGTGGGGACAGGGGCTCGATCCGCGCAACTTCTCCCGGAAGGTCCTGGGCTCCCCCGGTTTCGTCGTGGAGTGCGGCACCCGCTCCGGGGGTCGGGGCCGGCCCGCCGCGCTGTACCGGGCGGGCGAGGCCGAATCACTCCACCCGGCGGTGCTCCGGGACGGCCTCAGTCGAGCAGGCGAAGCACGACCCCATCCGCCAACAGCCGACCGCGCAGGGTGAGGACGAGCCGCTCCGAGCGGATCTCGGCCAGCCCCTCCGCGACGATGTCCCCGACGCGTTCCCGTTCGCTGCCCGAGAGGACCATCAGCGGCAGGCCGTCGGCGAGTCGCAGCTCCAGCATCACCCGTTCGATGCGTCGATCCTCCGGAGTGAGCACCTCCCTGGCCTGCGCGGGTGACCTGCCCGCCAGGCACTCGGCGGCGTAGCTGCGGGGGTGTCGACGATTCCAGAACCGCACCCCTCCGATGTGGCTGTGGGCGCCCGGCCCGAACCCCCACCAGTTCGCCCCTCGCCAGTAGGCGAGGTTGTGGCGGCACCGTCCCCCCTCGCGCGCCCAGTTGCTGGTCTCGTAGTTGCTGAACCCCGCCGAGGTGAGCACCTCCTCCGCGAGCAGGTATTTCGCCGCCAGTTCGTCGTCATCCGGCATCGGCACCTCGCCCCGCCGCACCCGCAACGCCAGCCGGGTCCCCTCCTCGACGATGAGGGAGTAGGCGGAGACGTGGTCGACGGGGGCCTCGGTGACGGCGTCGAGACTGCGCCGCCAGTCGGCCTCGGACTCCCCTGGGGCCCCGAAGATCAGGTCGAGGGACACGTGGTCGAAGCCCGCCTCGGTCGCCCAGCGGGCGACCTCGAGACCGCGTCCCGGCGTGTGGGCGCGCTCCAGGGTGGCCAGGACGTGAGGCACCACGGACTGCATGCCGAGGGAGATCCGGGTGAACCCGCCCTCCCGCAGCGTCGCCAGGTAGGCGGGATCGACGGTCTCCGGGTTGGCCTCCGTCGTCACCTCGGCGTCCGCGGCCAGGCCGAACCTCTCCCTCAACTCCCCGAGCAGCCCCACCAGGTGCTCCGCGGGCAGCATGGTCGGGGTGCCGCCACCGAGGAACACCGTGGTCAGGGCGGGGCGATCGTCGCCGAGCACCTTCGCCGCAAGATCCATCTCCGCCACCACCGCCGACCGATAGTCGCCGGTGGACATGCCCGCCAACTCGGAGGGCGTGTAGGTGTTGAAGTCACAGTAGCCGCACCTCGTCCGGCAGAACGGCACGTGGACGTAGGCCACCAGCGGACGGTGCGGCACCTCGGCGAGGGCAGTCCCGGGAAGGGCGCCGTCGGCCGGGGCCGGGTCACCGGGGGGTGGCAGGCTGGGCATCAGGGAAGAATAGCGCCCCTCTTCCGCGTTACCCGTCATGAAACCTCAGCGGAACTGGAAGACTTGGGACATGAACCTCACGCGACGCAGCATCCTTGGCCTCGGCGGTCTCGCCACCGCCGCCACCCTCACCGCCTGCGGCAACAACAGCGGACTGGGTGGCTCCTCCGCCGCCCCGACGACCTCTTCCGGGGATGACGGCTCCGGGATCACCCTCAGCCAGTGGTACCACGAGTACGGTGAGCAGGGGGTCCAGGAGGCCGTGAAACGGTACGCGGCGGAGTATCCGGACGCGAAGGTGGAGGTGAAGTGGACCCCCGGGGACTACGGGCAGATCCTCGCCGCCCAGCTCCTCACCGACGACGTGCCGGATGTGTTCGAGGTCGAGCAGGGCGGCTCGCTCGACATGATCCGCTCGGGGCAGATCGCGGACCTCACCGAACTCATCTCCCCGGTCAAGGACGACTTCAACGACGCCGTGATGAAGCGGTTCACCTTCGACGGCAAGGTCCACGGCATCCCACAGACCATCGACATGCAGCTCCTGTTCTACCGTCCGTCCATACTCCAGGCCGCGGGGGTCAACCCGCCCACCACCTTCGAGGAGCTCGTCGCCGCGGCCAACGCCGTCGCCACCCCGGACATGGGCGGCTTCTACGCCGGCAACGACGGGGGTGTCGCGGTGCTCGGCACCATGCTGCTGTGGGCCTCGGGCCACACCCAGCTCGACGAGGAACGCACCAAGGCGGCATTCCTCACCGACGAGTTCTACGCCGCGCTGACCGCCTACCGGGAGTTCTCCACCTCCAAGGGCCTGCTGCAGGCCGCCTCGGCCGAGTGGTACTCGGGGGCGCCGTTCGCCCAGGGCGAGACCGCCATGCAGTGGACCGGGCTGTGGACGCTGCCCGAGATGATCGCCGCCCACGGCGACGACGTCGCGGTGCTGCCGTTCCCGAGGATCGGCGCGACGGGCCGACCGGCGGTTCCCTTCGGCGCCTTCGGCGCGTGCGTGGCCGCCAAGGGCAGGAACGTCCAGGCCGCGAAGGACTTCGTCAAGTGGCTGTGGATCGACCAGACCGACAAGCAGGTCGACTTCTCCGACTCCTACGGCACCCACATCCCGGCCCGCAAGTCCCTGGTCGCCAAGGCCAGCAAGCTGCAGTCCGGTCCCGGCGCGGATGCGGCGCGATTCGTCGAGGAGCACGGCTTCGCCAACGACATCATGTGGTCCGGCTCGCTGGGTGACACCTACTCGGCCGCCATCAGCAACGTCGTCAAACAGGGCACCGACCCGAAGGATGCGTTCAACGGCTTCGCCGACCTCGTCGCCGCTGAGCTCGAGAAGCTGAAGGGGTGACCCGGCACCGCGGGGGGCTGTGGTTCCTCCTGTTCACAGCCCCCTTCGCGGTCGGCCTGCTCGTCTTCGTCTACGTCCCGATTCTCTGGAGCGCGGGCCTGTCCCTCTTCGAGGCGAGGAACACGCTCACCCCGACCCGTTTCGTCGGGTTGGAGAACTACGCGACGCTGCTGGCCGACCCGCTGTTCCGGGACTCCCTCATCGTGTTCGCGATCTTCGCCCTCGGGATCGTCCCGCTCACCTACGTTTGTTCACTCGGTCTCGCGCTGCTCCTCAACGGCCTGCGCTGGGGCCAGGCGTTCTTCCGCTCCGTGTACTTCATCCCGACGGCCGTGTCCTACGTCGTCGCCGCCCTCGTGTGGCGCTTCGGTTTCTTCTCCGGCACCCGGTTCGGGCTGGTCAACTCCCTCATCCGCAGCCTCGGCGGGGACCCCGTCAACTGGCTGGGCGGCGCCAACGGGCTGTACTGGGTGGCGCTGGTGTCCGTGCGGCTGTGGCTCCAGTCCGGCTTCTACATGATCCTGTTCATCGCGGGCCTCCAGCGGATTCCCCCCGAGACCTACGAGGCGGCGGCCCTCGACGGCGCCCACGGCTGGAAGGTGCTGCGTCACATCACGCTCCCCCAGCTGCGCGCCACCTCGGTCGCCGTCATCATGCTGCTGCTCATCAACGCCTTCCAGGCCTTCGACGAGTTCTACAACATGCTCGGCTCCATCGGCACCTACCCGCCCTACGGTCGGCCCCCGCTGGTGCACCTCTACCTCGTCGCGCTCGGCGGCGGCCAGCAGAACCTCGGCCTGGGTGGCGCCGGGACGATGATCCTGGCCTCCATCATCGTCGTGTTCGGTCTCGTGCAGAACCGGGTGTTGAACAGGGGGAATCGCTGATGTCCACGAAACTCGGCACGGGGCTGCGTTACGGCGTGGCGACTGCGCTGGCCCTGTTCTTCCTGCTGCCGTTCTACGTCATCGTCCGCAACGCGTTCTCCACCACCCAGAACATCACCGCCGCGCGCTGGAACTGGCTGCCCGACCAGCTCAACCTCACCAACCTCGATTCCCTGCTGGCCAACGACTCCATCGGGATCGGCAGGGCGATGCTGAACTCGGCCATCATGGCCACCCTCCAGACCTGCGGCACCGTCGTCGTCTCCCTCATGGCCGGATACGCGCTCGCCCGGTACACGGGATGGGCGGCACGGGTGCTGCTGGGCATGACCATCTTCACGCTCATGGTCCCGGCCGCCACCACCTTCGTGCCGATGTTCATCATCACGGCCCAGTTCGGCTGGATCGACTCGTTCCGGGGGCTGGTCATCCCCGGCATGTTCTCCGCCTTCGCGACCTACCTGTTCCGGCAGGCCTTCCTCGACTTCCCCGTCGAGCTGGAGGACGCCGCCCTCGTCGACGGCTGCAACCCCTTCACCGCCTTCTGGCGGATCGTCGTCCCCAACGCCAAGGAGACCATCGCGGCGGTCGGAACCATCGTGCTCATCGGCTCGTGGAACGCGTTCCTGTGGCCCTCACTCGTCGGCCGCGACGCCACCCGGACCGTCCAGGTCGCCCTCAGCCAGTTCATGACCAGCCAGGGGGTCCGCTATCCGGAGCTCTTCATGGGCTCCCTCATCGCGATCGCCCCGATGCTGGTGGTCTTCCTGTTCCTGCAACGCTTCCTCGTCCAAGGGCTGACCACCTCGGGTCTCAGGTGAGTCGGGCAATGAGGGTGAAGGACGCCGGGAGCCGTTCCGGGCGATCCCTGAGCCGGAACTCCCCTCGGTCGTCGGCCACCATGAGGCCGGGCAACGCGTCCCAGGGCACACTGTCGTGCTCGACGAGCAGTTCCAGCGCCAGTCCCACATCGAGGATCGCCATGACGATCTCGGACAGGGCATGATTCCACTCCATCGACACGGGCGAGGCCACAGCCTCCTCCCCGGTGTAGGAGTACTCGTCACGCCAGATCAGCGCCTCGGTCTCCTCCCAGTAGGGCAGTTCCAGGGACGGCGTCGCCAGGCCCGGACCGGTGATCCAGGGCTGCTGTTCCCGGTCCGGATGGGGGTGGCCCACCTCCTGGGCCACGAGGGAGTTCAGCACCGGGTGCGAGTCCCTGACGAACAGGCGCCCCCCGGGGCGGAGCAGGCCCCGCACCGTTGAGGCCCAGCGCCGGATGTCAGGTACCCAGCACAGTGCCCCGATCCCGGTGTAGACCAGATCGAAGCGACCTCGACCCAACATCTCCGCCGCATCCAGGACATCCGCCACGACGTAGTCGACCTCGACCCCGGCCTCGGCCGCGATCCGCCGCGCGTGATGGATGGACCGGGGCGACAGGTCGAGTCCGGTCATCCGGGCCCCGAGACGAGCCAGGCTCACCGTGTCCGTGCCGAGATGGCACTGGAGGTGGACTGCCTCGAGCCCGGTGACCTCCCCCAGCCGCGGCAGGTCGAAGGCCACCACCCGGGAGATCCACTGCGGATCCGTCACCCGATCCACCTCATACCCACGGGAGCCGACGTGCACATCGGCACGCGCATCCCAGTTGGCCCGGTTGATCGTCAGATGGTCCATGCGCCGACCCCCACCTACTTCTTGGTCGGCTCCGAGGTTGACAGTGCGGCGACGAAGGCCTCCTGGGGGACCTCGACCCGGCCCACCATCTTCATCCGCTTCTTGCCCTCCTTCTGCTTCTCCAGCAGCTTGCGCTTGCGGGAGATGTCACCGCCGTAGCACTTGGCGAGGACGTCCTTGCGGATGGCGCGGATGGTCTCGCGGGCGATCACCCGGGAGCCGATCGCGGCCTGGATGGGCACCTCGAACTGCTGCCGCGGGATGAGCTCCTTGAGCTTGCCCGCCATGGCCAGACCGTAGGAGTAGGCCTTGTCCTTGTGGACGATCGCGGAGAAGGCGTCCACCGGGTCGCCGTGGAGGAGGATGTCCACCTTGACCAGGTCGGCGACCTGCTCACCGTCGGGCTCGTAGTCCAGCGAGGCGTAGCCCTTGGTGCGTGACTTGAGGGCGTCGAAGAAGTCGAAGACGATCTCGGCCAGGGGCAGCGTGTACCGGATCTCGACGCGGTCCTCCGAGAGGTAGTCGAGTCCCCGCTGCACGCCGCGCCTGGTCTGGCACAGCTCCAGGATGGTGCCGATGTACTCGCTCGGGGTGAGGATGGTGCCCCTGACCACAGGTTCGTGGACCTCCGCGATCTTGCCCGTCGGGTACTCCGACGGGTTGGTCACGGTGTGTTCGCTGCCGTCCTCCATCACCACCCGGTACACCACGTTGGGGGCGGTTGAGATGAGGTCCAGGTTGAACTCACGCTCGAGACGCTCCCGGACGATCTCCATGTGGAGCAGACCGAGGAACCCGACCCGGAACCCGAAACCCAGCGCTCCGGAGGTCTCCGGCTCATAGGTGAGGGCGGCGTCGTTGAGCTGGAGCTTCTCCAGGGCCTCGCGAAGCTCGTTGAAGTCGTCCCCGTCGATCGGGTAGAGCCCCGCGTAGACCATCGGGTTGGGGTGGCGGTAGCCACCCAGGTCCTCGGTGGCGGAGCGCGTCGCCCCCGTGATGGTGTCGCCCACCCGGGACTGGCGGACATCCTTCACCCCGGTGATGAGGTAACCGACCTCGCCCACGCCGAGGGCCGCCGCCTTGACGGGCTCCGGGGAGATGACCCCGACCTCCAGCAGGTCGTGCTCGGCCTTCGTCGACATCATGAGAATGCGTTCGCGATGACTCAGCTCGCCGTCCACCACCCGCACGTAGGTGACCACACCCCGGTAGGTGTCGTAGACCGAGTCGAAGATCAGGGCCCGGGCGGGAGCGTCGGGATCGCCCACCGGCGGCGGGATCTGCGCCACGATCTGGTTGAGCAGTTCCTCAACCCCCACACCGGTTTTGGCGGAGACCTGCAGCACCTCGGACTCGTCGCACCCGATGATGCCCGCGAGTTCAGCGGCGTACTTCTCCGGGTTGGCGCTCGGCAGATCGATCTTGTTGAGCACCGGGATGATGTGGAGATCCGCCTCCAGGGCCAGGTACAGGTTGGCCAGCGTCTGGGCCTCGATGCCCTGGGCGGCGTCGACGAGCAGGATCGCACCCTCGCACGCGGCCAGCGAACGCGACACCTCGTAGGTGAAGTCGACGTGGCCTGGGGTGTCGATCATGTTGAGGATGTGCTCGGTACCCTCGACCGTCCACGGCATCCTCACCGCCTGCGACTTGATGGTGATGCCGCGTTCGCGTTCGATGTCCATCCGGTCGAGGTACTGGGCCCGCATCGCGCGTTCATCCACGACCTTGGTCAACTGCAACATCCGATCGGCAAGGGTCGACTTGCCGTGGTCGATGTGCGCGATGATGCAGAAGTTGCGGATGATCGACGGGTCGGTCTTACCGGGAGCGGGCATTCACGGTCCTTGGTTCCGGGGAGCGGGACGAGTCATCATCTCATGGATCGCCCCGATTTGGCCCGAACCCCACGACTCGGCTAATCTGGACCGTCGCGTCCGTGCGGCGCCCGTACCGAGTACCCAGAACTGAGTGAGGCAAGCCCAAGTGGCAAACATCAAGTCCCAGAAGAAGCGCATCAAGACCAACGAGATCGCGCGCCAGCGCAACAAGGCGATCAAGTCTCAGCTGCGCACCCACGTGCGCAACTTCCGCACGGCCGTCGCCGAGGGCGACAACGAGAAGGCCATCGAGCTCGCCAAGGTCGCGAACCGCGCCCTGGACAAGGCCGTCACCAAGGGCGTCATCCATGCCAACCAGGCGGCCAACCGCAAGTCGGCCATCAGCCTGACCGCCAACACGCTCGCCTGATCCCACGATCAACGCTGACAGCGCCCTGACCCACTCGGTGGTCCGGGCGCTGTTTCACGTATGCTCCACGCAACCGACCTTCACGAGGGGGAACACCAGATGCACGCTGTCGGATTCGACCGGGAGAAGTACCTTGCCCTGCAGGGTGAACACATCGAGGCCCGGCGCAGACAGTTCGGCGGCAAGCTCTACCTGGAGTTCGGGGGCAAGCTCGTCGACGACATGCACGCCTCCCGCGTGCTGCCCGGGTTCACCCCCGACAACAAGATCGTCATGCTCGCAGGGCTCGCCGACGAGGTGGAGATCGTCGTGGTCGTCAACGCCGAGGACTTCTCCCGCCACAAGGTCCGGGCCGACCTCGGCATCTCGTACGAGGACGACGTCCTGCGCCACATCGATCTGTTCCGCGACTACGGACTGCACGTCGGCAGCGTCGTCATCTCGAGGTGGAGCAACGACAACCGTCAGGCGGCGGCGTTCAAGCGCAAGCTGGAGCGGCTCGGCATCAGGGTCCACCGCCACCACGCCATCCCCGGCTACCCCCACGACGTCACGAGGATCGTGTCGCCGGAGGGCTACGGCCGCAACGACTACGTGGAGACGGAGCGGGATCTCGTGGTGGTGACCGCACCCGGACCCGGCTCCGGGAAAATGGCCACCTGCCTGTCCCAGCTGTACCACGACCACCAGCGCGGGATCCGGTCCGGCTACGCCAAGTTCGAGACCTTCCCCATCTGGAACCTGCCCCTCAACCACCCCGTCAACGTCGCCTACGAGGCCGCCACCGCGGACCTCGACGACGTCAACATGATCGACCACTACCACCTCGCCGCCTACGGGGTGCAGACGGTGAACTACAACCGCGACATCGAGATCTTCCCGGTGCTCAAGCGGCTGTTCGAGCAGCTGCTCGGCGAGAGCCCCTACCAGTCCCCCACCGACATGGGCGTCAACATGGCGGGGATGTGCATCAGCGACGACGAGGTGTGCCAGGAGGCGTCCCGGCAGGAGGTCATCCGCCGCTACTTCAAGGCCAGGGTGCAGGAGCAGCGCGACCAGCTGGAGCCCACCCAGTCGGAACGGATCGCGTTGCTCATGGGACAGCTGGGTGTCAGCGGGGAGGATCGCCCCGTCGTGGTCCCCGCCCTCGAGCGGGAGAAGGCCACGAGGGCGCCCGCCGCCGCGATCCAGCTCCACGACGGTCAGATCATCGTCGGCAAGACCTCGCCACTGCTCGGGGCCTGTTCCGCCATGCTCCTCGATGCCCTCAAGGCCCTCGCCGGGATCGACCCGGAGGTCAAGCTCCTGGAGGAGGAGACCATCGCCCCGATCCAGAACCTCAAGACCCAACATCTCGGCAGCCGGAATCCGCGGCTCCACACCGACGAGGTCCTCATCGCCCTTGCGGTGAGCGCCAACCACAGCGAGTTCGCCCGCCGCGCCCTGGCGCAGCTGGAGAACCTGCGTGGCTGTGAGATCCACTCGACGGTGATCCTTGGCCCCGTGGACGAGGCGATCCTTCGGAATCTGGGGACGAACGTCACCTCGGAACCCGTCTTCCAGACCAAGAAGCTCTACCGCAAACGCTGACGACTCATCGTCGACGCTGCGCCACCACCCCGAGCACCAGTTTCTCCAGCGCGTACTCGGGGCTGACGGAGGCGCCCTTGACCTCCGCGTCGGCGCGGGCGATGAGCTGGATCGACGCGGCGACCCCCGCCGGCTGCCAGTGCCGTGCCTGCCGCTGATAGTCCTTGACCTTGAACGGTGGCACCCCCATGCGGGCCGCGAGGTCCGCACCGCTTGCCCCTCGGGCGTCGAGGAGCTGCCCCATCGCCCGGAACGCGCCCGCGAAGGCCGAGGTGAACAGCACCGGCGCGGTGCCGGTGCCCAGCGACCAGCGCAGTTTCTCCAGGGCCTCGGAGGTGTTCCCCGCGAGCACGGCATCGACGACCTGGAACGAGGTCACCTCGGCCCTGCCTGCGAAGTAGCGCCCGATGAGGTCGACGTCGATCTGGGTCCCCTCAGCGTCCGCCGCCAGCTGCGACACCGCCGCGACGAGACTGCGCAGGTCGGTTCCCACCGCCGCGACCAGCGCCGACGCGGCGTCCAGGGTCATCCTGACCCCCAGCCGACGCGCCTCCTCCACGCAGACCTTCGGGAGGTCCCACGGCTTCGGTGCCGCGACGGCGACCACCTCCACCTTCGCCTTCTTGAGACGGTCCACCAACCCGCGTCCCTTGTTCCCGCCCTCGTGCACGAGGATCAGGCAGAGCTCCGGGCCGGGATCGGAGGCCAGCGCGACGAGGGCGTCGAACACCTCACCCGGGGTGGAGCCGATGTCCTGGATGACCGCCACGATGTGGCTGGCGAACAACGACCCGCCGGCCACCTCCGACAGCATGGCATCGGCGAGTTCCACGGCCTGGACCCGGTTCACCTCCGCGTCGGGCTGCTCGGCCAGGGCGGCCGCCCGCCGATCCGCCACAACCCGCGACGTCAGCAACGACTCCGAGCCGGTCACGAGCAGGGCAGTACCGAAAACACTCACGCGACCAGCATGCCACCTCACGGCTCCCACGGCGTCACACGCACCCCCGTCGCGCTCGCCGACACGAGGAGATGGCCCTGGAGGTCGGTGCGGGCAAGAGTCATCCCGGCCTCCTCGGCGGCCCGGATCGTGCGCTCCGCCGGATGCCCGTAGCGGTTCCCCCTCCCCGCGCTGACGACGGCCAGCGAGGCGCCGGTGCCGGCGAGCAGCTGGAGGTCCTGCTTCGCCGCGCCGTGGTGGGGCAGTTTGTACACCGACACGTGCGGGTCGATGCCGAGCCGCTCCAGCTCCCGTCGCGCCACCGCCTGGCCGTCCAGCTCGATGTCGCCCGGGAGCAGCACCCGCACTCCCCCGACCTCGACGATCGACACCACCGACGAGTCGTTCTCGACGACACTCTCACCGTCTCCCTCCGCATCGGAGGCCGTCGGCAGCCACGCCGAGACCGCCAGCCACGACACCGCGCCGATGCGATACCGAAGCCCCGGCTCGCCCGTCACCACCTGCGCCCCCGCCGCCTCGGCGGCGGCGACGACCTCCGCCGCGGCCCGTGCCGGGGAACGCAGGGGACTCACCACCACGACCGCGGGACGGTAACGCCGCAGCACCTCCTCCGCCCCGCCGATGTGGTCCTGATGGAAATGGGTGAACACCACCATGGGGATCGCACGCACCCCCAGATCCTCCAGACACTCCAGCACCAGGGCAGGTTCCGGGCCCGTGTCCACGAGGACCGCCTCGGTGGGCCCGGCGCGGACGACGGTGGCGTCGCCCTGGCCGACATCGCAGAAGACGACCGTCCACGGCCCAGGTGGGAGCCGTGGGATGAAGTTCACCACCACCAGCACCCCGGCCAGAAGCAACGCCACCCGCGGATGATCGACGACGCGAGGGGCCAGCCAGAGGCAGAGCAGCAGCAGGATGAGGCTCGACAGGATGCCTGCCGGTCCCCGCGGCCACGGCAACGACGCGCTCGGCCATGTCGACACCATGGCGGCCACCGCCAGGATGGGCTGCACGGCGAGCCCGGCCAGCCCGGCGACGAGGGCAGCGGCTGCGGGCCACCACACCAACAGGGCGGCCGCCAACCCCAGGACCGTGGCAGGTCCGACGAACGGGCCGGCCATGACGTTCGCCACGACCCCGCTCACCGACACCCGCCCCGACAGCTCGGCCGTCAACGGTAGGGTCGCCAGCTGAGCGGCCAACGGGATGGCCACCGCCTCCGCCACCCAGTCCGGACACCACCGCGACAGCCGGGAGACGATCGTCCCGCCGACTGAGACGATGCCGAGGCAGGCGCTCACCGACAGGGCGAACCCCCAGGACCGGGACAGCCACGGGTCGATCCCGGTGAGCAGCAGCACCGCCAGGGCCAGGCCGCGCAGGCTCCGCCGTCCCCTGCTGATGCCGATGGCTGGCAGGGCGATGAGCCCCATCGCTGCGGCGCGCAGCACCGACGGTTCGGCGCGACACACCAGCACGAAGGCGAGAACCCCGATCGCGGCCACCACTCGGATTCCCCAGCTCCGCACCCCCAGCCATCGGGACGCCGCCATGAGCACCCCCAGGAGCAGGGTGAGGTTCGCCCCGGAGACCGCCATGAGATGGGTCAGCGAGGTGGCCTGGAACTGCGCCTGCACCTCCGGGGTCACCGCGCTCCGATCCCCCAGCACGAGGGAGGGCACCAGACCCGCCTGGTCGGGTGGTAGCGAGGCGCTGGCCCGGAGGAGCCCCTCCCGGATCGCGGTCACCGTCCGATCCCACGGCCCGGGTTCCCGGATGACATCGCCCACCCGCCTGACCGCGAGCACCACCGCCATCGGGGAACCGGGGTCCTCCGGGCGCAGCACACCGGCGACCTCCACGACACCACCGGGAGGCAGGGCCGCCATCCGTTCACCCTGGTCCCGCGCCGCGACGAGGGTCGCCGGGATCTCCCCGGTGAACCGTTGCGTGGCCGTCGTGACCACGACGAGCCGCGCCCGTTGCAACGTGAGCCCGTCACCTCGTCCGGGAGGACGAGTCGGGTCACCGTCCACGACGACGCGACAGGTGACGTGGGCGCCGGTAGCGGCGAGCTCCGCCACCGGTCCGCTCCTCAGCGCCCATTCCCTGGCACCGGCCAGCAGGGCGGTGACAGCCAGGACCACGAGCATCGTGCGCCACCATCGTCGAGCCACCACCAGCCCCGCCACCGTCAGCACCCCGAGCAGCAGCAACGCCGTCCCGGGGCCGGGACGCCACCCGGAGGTGCCCAGCCACGCCCCCAACCAGGCGGCCGCGCCGGCCGGGGCGAGCCGCCAGTCCTGTTCCGTCACACCCGCACCAGGGGAGCGAGCCGCTCGTAGGTGCGCGGTCCCACGCCCGAGACCTCCTGCAGCTGCGCGACATCCGTGAAGGGACCGTGCTCGTCCCGCCACGCGACGATGTCGGCCGCGAGAACCGGCCCCACCCCGGGCAGGGACTCCAACTGCTCGGCGGTGGCGGAGTTGAGGTCCAGGACGCCGCCACTCGCCGCCGTGGTCGATGCCACGACCTCACCGCGGGGTGCGGAGCCGTCCCCGATGATGATCTGCTGACCATCCTGGATCACGGCTGCCAGATTGAGCTCACCCGGTGCGGCGTCCGGCCGCAGCCCCCCGGCCGCCTCGATGGCGTCCTCGACGATGCTGCCCTCCGGCAGCCGCACCACACCGGGGTTGACGACGGCCCCCAGCACGTGGACCCGCAGCTGACGCGGCTGCGGCGTCGCCGATGCGCTGGCGGAGGCCGTCGCGGATGCGGGGGACGACTCGCGGACGGGGGCGGCAGGGACCTCCGTCGCGGAGCTCCTCGTGAGGGCATGGAAGCCGATCAGCGCCACGCCGAGGAGGAGCGCCAGCACCACCGGGAGGTGCTGACGGCCGAGGGCCACCACGGCACGCAGCGGCGGTTCACGGGCTGGCTCCGCGATCGGCTGGTAGCCCTCCTCGGGACCCGGAACCCGCTCCTTGGTGAGGAACGCGAGCCGATCCAGCGGCTGCGGTTTCTGCGAGGTGTTCACATCCTCACCATGGACACGAACGGGCCCCATCGGTCACCGCGAGGGCCACCTGTGGACAACCCGGCGGGTTCCCGCCGCACGGCGCCCCGCAATGGACCTCCCACCCACTTGACGTGGGGGTCCGCATTGGCAAGGCTGAGCCCTGAAGGTCGGCTCCTCACCGGCCTGTATCCGAGTGGAGTGTCACATGTCGAAGTACAGCAAGCGGCTCACCTCAGCGCTGGCCGCATCCGCCCTTGGTCTCGCCGGAGTGATCGTGGCTCCGACACTGCCCGCCGCCGCCGACGAGGTGACGTGCGCCCCGGGCACGACCAAGGTCTCCATCCTTTCCTACAACGATTTCCACGGTCGCATCCTCCAGGCCCCCGCCCTGTTCACGGCCATCGAGAAGATCCGTGACGCCAGGGGCCAGGCCAACGTCGGTCTGGTCAGCTCCGGCGACGACATCGGCGGCTCGACATTCGAGTCGATGGCCGACGACGACTTCCCCACGCTGCGGATCATGGCTGCCGCCGATCTCGACGCCGTGGCGGTCGGCAACCACGAGTTCGACAAGGGCTGGTCGGACCTGGCCGGTCGTGTCCACGCGGCACTGCCGTTCCAGGAACTCGGCGCGAACGTCTACACCAAGGGCACCACCGACGTGGCGCCGCCGCTGAAGTCCCACGAGATCTTCGAGGTCGGGGGCCTCAGGGTCGCCGTCATCGGTGCCGTCACGGCCGACCTTCCGTCGCTGGTGAGCCCCTCCGGGCTGGCCGAGGTGACCATCGGGGATCCCGTCGAGGCGATCAACCGTGTCGCCGCCTCGCTGCCCGCCGACGTGGACCTCGTCATGGCAGCCGTGCACGAGGGCGCCCCCAACGGCAGCAGCGACGGCGCCAGCCAGGCCGCCCTGTCCCCCAACTTCAACGCGATGTGGACCGGCATCGACCCGCGGGTGAAGGTCGTGCTCAACGGCCACACCCACCAGTCCTACGCGTGGACCAACGACAAGGGCCAGCTGTTCACCCAGGCCGCCTCCTACGCCACCCAGCTCAACGAGCTGACCGCGTGCGTCACCGCGGACGGTCAACTCAGCGGCGAGGTGGGCAACGTCAACCACGTCATCGATCCCAAGGCCGTCGACCCCTCCCACCCCCGGGTCGCGGAGATCCAGAAGATCGTGAAGGAGGCCGTCGACAAGGCCAACGAGGTGGGCAAGAAGGTCATCGGCACCGCGAACCAGGCGATCTCCACCCCGACCGGCAACGCGGATGTCCGCAACGTCGAGTCGCCGATGAGCAATGCCGTGGCCCAGCTGTTCTTCGACACCCTGAGCAAGGGGAATCCCGAGTTCATCGGCATCCAGAACCCGGGTGGCACCCGGGACTCGTTCGACCAGGGGGACATCACCTACCGTGAGGCCGCCCTCGCGCTGCCCTTCGCCAACACCCTCATGACGACGCAGATCACCGGCGCCCAGTTCAAGACGGTGCTCGAGCAGCAGTGGCAGCGCAAGGCCGACGGCACCGTTCCCTCCCGCCCCTTCCTGCGGCTGGGGCTGTCCAGGAACGTGTCCTACACCTATGACGAGTCCCGTCCCGAGGGGGACCGGATCACGTCGATCTTCGTGGCCGGGAAGCCCATCGATCCCGCGAAGCTGTACACCGTTGGTTCGGGTTCCTTCCTCATCGCCGGTGGCGACAACTTCTTCGAGCTCGCCAAGGGCACCGGGACCAAGGACTCCGGTCGCGTGGACCTCGAGGCCTGGATCGCGTGGGTGACCGCGAACCAGCCACTGTCCCCGGATCACAGCAAGCGCGGTGTCTCCATGACGGCGGCGGCCACGGAGCTCAAGGAGGGCGGTGCCGCCACCACGTTCACCTTCGATGTCACCGCGGCCGAGCCGGTCTCCCCCGAGGGCCTGGACATGATGCTCGGCAAGGCCACCGGCCGCGACCCGAAGGACCCCGCGAAGGTGACCCCCGCCGTGCCCAACACCAAGGTCACGGTGACGCTGGACGGCAGTGTCGTGGGCACCGGCACCGTGGCCGACGGGAAGGCCAGCGTCGAGGTGTCGGTCCCCTCGTCGTGCACCCTGGACACCCGCGAGGCGGTGCTCACGTTCACCATCGAACCGTCCGGCACCGTCGTGCACCGCAGCGTGAGGGTTCAGGGCGACGGGGTCGCCTGCACGACGCCGGAGAAGCCGGGCAAGCCGGTGCCGCCGAGGCCCGGTGACCCCAGGCCGGGTCTGCCCCGCACCGGGGCCGGGCTCAGGTGACCGGATGTGCTGACCGGGAGGGCCGCGGCGGCGGGGTCACCCCTCCGCCCGGTTCCCCAGGAACGCGATGAGTTCCGCCCGCGTGGGCGGGTTGGCACCCTGCCGACTGCACACGATGGCGGACGCAGCCGCCCCCCACCTGAGCGCTGATTCCACGTCGTCCGGCCGCTCGGCGAACCGCGCCAGGAATCCGGCCATGAAGGTGTCCCCCGCCCCGACGGTGTCCACCAGGTCGATGGCGTGCCCCGGGACGCGGTACTCGCGTCCATCGGGCTTGACCGCGACCACCCCCTCGGCGCCGAGAGTGACGATGGCGAGCGAGAGGCCGTACTCCGCGCACCACGCGTGGACGTACGGCAGAGGGTCGTCATCATCGACGAGCCAGCAGATGTCCTCGTCGCTGGCCTTGAGGATCCCGGCAGCCGAGCCGACCGCCTCGATGAGGGGCTCCACCCTCGAGAAGTACTCCGCCCGGTCCGGCAGCACGGTGGGCCGGACGTTGATGTCATAGCTCAGCGACGCCGGGGTGGAGCGCACGAACTCGACCATGGCCTCCGCCCCCGGCTGCACCACGGCCCCGATGGACCCGAAGTGCACCCAGTCGTCCTCCGTGAGCTGCGGGAACTCCTCCCGACGCCACCCGAAGTTCGACGTGTCGTGGAAGTGGAAGGTGTACTGGGCCTTGCCCTCGGCGTCGAGGGACACAACCGCCACCGAGGTGGCGTCCCCACTGCGCACCGCCAGATCGGTGGCGACGCCGTTGGCCTCGATGTATGACGACAGTTGCTCCCCGAAGGCATCGTTGCCCAGTCTCCCCAAGAAGTGGGTCTCCTCCCCCAGCCGCGCCAGACCGATGGCGGTGTTCATGGGGCCACCCCCACACAGGGCCGCCCAGCGGGTCTCAGCCGAGGAGACGGTTTCGACGGGAAGGAGATCGATGAGTGCTTCACCGCAGACCACGAATCGCATGGGCCAACTCTAGGACCTGGCATGGGGGTTGCGCGGCGGGAGTGTCGACGAACGGACCAGAAATCATGCGGGCGGCGGCGCGGCCGTCCGGTGCAGTTCGGCGAGCCATGGCAGCAATGGATGCTGCGGTGCCCGGGTGTCCAGCTGCCTCAGACACTCCGCCAGCTGGGGTCCCCGGCCATCGGCCCAACAGGCGAGCCCCAGCACGGCCAGGACATCGTCCGCCTCGGCCTCCGAAACGGCCCGACGCGCCTCGGCCAGCCGATCCACGACCCTGCCGGGGCGCCGGACCAGGACATGGTCAAGAGCCTCCCCGGCCAGTGCCGGTTCCCGGAGCAGGAGGGCCAACTCCGCTCCCTCGATGGGCAGCAACGGCTCGGCCGAGCCGAGGAGGGCGTCGAGGAGCTGGATGCGTCCCGCCGTGTCCAGCGTCACGATGTGGGCCCGGGCCTGCTCGGTGAGGAGCTCCGCCTCCAACGGGTCGAGGGTGCTGCGGACCATCGCGACGGCGGCGTCACGGTCCGCGGCCACCGACACCCCCTGGTACACCGCTGAGGCCATGACCGAGGACGACCTCGCGTCCCAACGGCGTGGGCTCTGATCCCGGAGCGGACCTCCCAACAGGTCCCAGTACCGGTTCTCGTCGGCGACCAACGCCACCACGAACCACGGCTGCCACTCCTCCAACAGCTCCCGGAGCGGTTCCTCGTGGGCCTCCGGGATGTTCGTGTAGGCGAGCAGGGCCAAGGAGTCCACCCCGGCCCGGCCGATGGCGCACCCGATCTGGGCCATGAAGGCTGCGGAGTCGGCACGCAGCCCCGTCAGATCGACGCGGGCGCAGAACTCCACGGTGTTCCCGGCCACGCCCAGCACGACGCATGACTCCCGGGGGTGGAACCCGAGGCAGACCCCGGGGACGTTGAGCAGCTCACGATGGCTGCGGGTTCGGATTCTCGGCTGTGTCCTCATGCAACCCACTCTGGGCAGGGATTCCCCGAAGTGGTCACGGCATCATCATTTCGGGGCCACCTGTTGACAACCCTGCGCGCTATCGTGGAGCCACCATGAGCACCCCACAATGGCAGCCGCCCCGACCCAATGGCCGAGACCCCCGGGTCCCCTTCGGCGCGCCCCAGCAGCCCCAACAGTATCCGCCGCCCCAGCTCGAGGACTACCAGGAGCCCCCGAGCAGTCTGGGACGCACCCTGCTCCTCGTCATCGGTGGCCTGGCCCTCGTCGGCCTCGTCCTGTTGGGGCTGCAGTTCTTCGGCACGCCTCGCGAGGAGTCGGGGGCGGCCACGCCGAGCCGCCCCGCCCCCTCGGCGGCCGAGGAGTCCCTCGGGAGGTCGGGGTCCTCGATCCCGTTCGACAGCTACGGCAAGGGAACCTTCGAGGTGGTCAGCCACACCTGGGGTGAGGGAACCCTGGACGTGGAGGTCCGGGTCACCCTCACGGAGGGGCAGGGAACCTACAGCGCCTACGTGTTCAACAACGAGACGATGGTGAACTCCGACGTCATCGACGCGGAGACGATCCATGTCAGCGCGGGTGAGACCAAGACGGCCAAGTGGCGGTTCCTCACCAACCGGGCCGACAGCACGGTCGTGCTGGCGACCTCGGCTGGGACCCCCGTCACGGCCCTGCCGGTCAGCGGGTAGTCGGCGCCTGGGCCGTCTTCTCGGCGGCCGCCTTCTCCCGCTCCTCCACCGCGTCGGGATGGTCCTTCGACAGCAGCACGACCCCGTAGACGGCGATCGCGCCGGAGAGGATCATGCCCACGGACGGGCCGATCCCCATGCCGCTGCCCTCACCGAGGATGAACAGCCCGAACAGCACCGCGACGAAAGGGTCGACGGTGGTCATGGTCCCCACGGTGATCTCGGCCGGCCCGGAGGCGTAGCCCTGTTGGATCATCCACACGCCCAGGACGTAGCAGGCGATCATGTAGCCGATGACGATGAGCGTGGTGGGATGGAAGAGCTCGAAATGTCCCGACTGCACCATGTTCATGGCGGCCTTCATCATGCCGGAGGCCAGACCGTAGAAGATCGCCCCGACCGACGACCAGAGCATGGCCTTCGCCCACGGGGCGGCCTTCCTCGCGGCGAAGAAGGACAGGATCGCGCAGATCACGCACACCGCGATGAATGACCAGGTGACGGGCATGAATCCGAACTGCTTCTCACCCCGCGCGAACACGGAGGAGAAGATCGTGAAACCGACCACCCCGAGCACGGTGACACTGACGGCCCGCCAGACCCGCATCGGGATCTCGTGTCCGTGGATGCGGGAGGCCAGCAGCACCGACCACGGCACGGCGAGGATACCGACGGGCTGGACGACCGCCACCGGGGCCATCGTCAGCGCCCACAGGTGCAGCAGCGCCCCGAGGAGCACGCATCCGAGCCCGAGCAGCCACTTCGGGATGAGGAAGAGCTTCAGCAGTCCCATCATCGTCAGCTTGTTCGACGACGCGGTGGCGCCGGGCTCGAAGGTTGACTTCACCCCCAGGGACTGCAATATCGCCCCACTCGCGAAGAGGAAGGAGGAGAGGACCTGCAGCCCGATGGCCAACGGAATGTTCACTCAGATGCCTTTCGATGTGGCGGGATGGTCGGGTTCAGCTCCCGCGGGGCCCGCTCGAACACAGTTCGTCTGCCTCACCCTAGCGCGTCGGGCGGGCAGACGAACTACGACCACGGTCGCGATTTTCCCGGATCATCCGGTGTAGACGACGACCTTGTCCCCCACCTTCACCTCATCGAACAGCGTGGCGATGGCCCCCTTGTCGCGGACGTTGACGCAGCCGTGCGAGGCTCCCTGGTAACCGCGGGAGGCGAAGTCGGCGGAATAGTGCACGGCCTGCCCACCGGAGAAGAACATGGCGTAGGGCATCTCCGAGCCGTATTCGGTGGAGACATGGTTGCGCGACTTCCAACCAACCGAGAACGAACCGTTCCGGGTGGGGGTCTCCGCCGAACCGAATCGGACGTCGAGAACCGTCTTGATCTCACCGTCGATCACCCAGGCGAGTTTGCGCTGCTTCTTGGAGATGCACAGCACCCGCCCGGTGAGGCAGCGGTCGTCGAGCGACATCGCCGCGGGGGATCGCTTCTCCGGTTCGCGGTTGTGCTTCTCGTCCTCGGTGGGCCTGCGGGTCATGCCGTGCAGCCGGTCCAGGGTCCGCTGATCCACCTCGCCCGTGACGGGCAGCTGCCGCTTCTCCTGGAAGCCGCGCACCGCAGCGATCGTCCCCTCGCCGTACCTGCCGTCGATGAGCTTGTTGTACCAACCGATCTGCTTGAGGCGGGCCTGGAGGTCGCGAACCTCGTCGCCCTCGGCGCCGTTGCTCAGCAGGGCCGGTCCGGCGACGAGAATGTTGTGCTTCTCCTCATGGGTGGGTTCCCGCGTCATGCCGACAAGGGCGTCGAGCGTGCCCCGGTCGACGAAGCCGTGGACCGGCAGGCCCCGCTTGCCCTGGAAGCCCTCGACCGCCAGCTGCGTGGCCGCGTCGAAATCCCCCGTGATGGGACCCTCGTACCAGTCGAGTTGGAGCAGTCGGTGCTGGAGGTCCCGAATCTCCTCACCCGAGTCACCGGGCGAGTGGAGCGCTGACACCGGTTCGGGAGTGGGCACGGTCTCCGTCAGGGGCTCGGAGGCCACCTCGGTCGCCTCGAACTCCGGGGCAGGGCTCCCCGCCTCGTCGGCTGCCTCCGGGGCCGTCGTGCCCTCGCCCGGTTCGGGGTTCACGGTGGCCACGGATGCCACCGCCTCGTCCCGGGTCGGGGTCGCCGGCAACTCACGGGCGCACCCGGCGACGGCCAGCATGGCCAGCATGGGCAGAACAACGAGACGACGCATGGCGCGACCTTCCTCACGGTTGGAGAGAAGCCAGAAGATTGCCGCAGCGAGCCTAACCGGAGTTCAGTCCTCGTCCCGGGATGACCCGCCGTCGGTCCGGAGAAGGCGACGTCGACTCCGGTGGTCGGGGAGCACCGAGGCGACCAGGTCCCAGAAGTCGGGGCCATGGTTCGGGTGCCGGAGGTGGGCGAGTTCGTGGACGACCACGTACTCGAGGGCCTCCACCGGGTACCGGGCCAGCATCACGTTGAGGGTGATGGTCCGGGTCCGGTGGTTGCAGGAGCCCCAGCGGGTCCTCATCTGGCGATATCTGATTGTCGATGGTTCGGGTACCTGCATTCGAGGTACACACTGGGAGACGAACCGGGAGGCCCAAAGGTTCACCTCCGCCGCACGGAATCTCGCGAGTTCGCGTTCCACCGTCTCGTCGTCCGGACCGCTGAGGTGCAGTACGTCCTCGTGCAGTGCGGCCATTGCGGGAAGCCCAGAGGACCGGACCACACGCAGCCATCTCCCCCAGTGCCGGACGGCCCCGTCGTCAACGATGCGATCCGCCCCGGCCTCACGCCTGACGTGCAGGGTCCGCTGTCTCTCGATCCACGGCTGTCGCTCCGTCACGAAGCGCCGGATCAGTGCATCCGCGGTGCCGACGGGGGCTGACACGGCCACGACGGGGCCGGACCCGGGGACGCGCATCCGCAGGTTCTTCATCCGTTTCACGGTGACCTCGACCCGGAGATCCGCCACGGTCAGCACTCGGCTCTGCATCCCAGGATTGTCGCACGACGGATGTCATCCCTGTCGTCGTCGCGGCAGCTGGGCCGCCCGGCCGGCGAGAGCGCTGAGGACGGTGGCCGCGGTGGTGCCCCCGAGGAGGACCGCGCCGAGCACCGTGAGCTGGAAGAGACCCGCCTCGAGTGGGCTGGCTCCCCCGAACAGGGCACCGATGAATGCGCCGGGCAGGGTGACCAATCCGGTGTTCCTGGTCTGGTCGAGGTTGGGCAGCAGAGCCTCCACGATCGACTCACGCCGAAGCCGTGCCGTGGCCTGGGAGGGGGTGGCCCCGAGCGCCAGCCAGCCCTCGACCTCCCCCTGATTGGCCAACAGATCCGTGACGAGGTGCCGGGCGGTGAGGGTCACCGTGGCCATCGCGTTCCCGATGACGATGCCGGCGATCGCGATCGTCTGCTGTGCCCTGAAGGGCACGAGCCCCAGCATGATCACCGCACCGATGGCCACCCCTCCACCGACGAGGACGGCGATCGTGGCGTTGCGTCGTCCCCTCGGCAGGTCCGCGGCCCGACCTGCCGCTGTCCATGACGCGGTGGTGAACATCAGGGCGATGAAGGCCAGGGCCAGCCAGGGCCATTCGGTGACCCCACTGAGCAACGTCGCGATGGCGGCCAGTTGCACGGCTGCCCGGACCACGGCGACGGCGGGTGCCCAGCCGAGCGGCACCCGGTGGGCCCTCAGGAGCAGAACGGTCAGCGCGACGAGCGTCACCATGGCGGCGGTGAAGCGCAACACGTCCGGCCAGCCGTTCATGGTGGATCAGATCCTCACGACCGTCGCCCGTCCGATGTGACCGAAACGCTCCGGCTGGCAGGTCAGGACGATGATCTGGGCCCGGCTCCCCACGTCGTTGAGCACGGTCGCGATGGCCCTGACCCGTTCGGGATCGGCGTATCCGAGTGCGTCGTCGATCATGACCGGGGCCCCCTCCTCCGCGTCGACGAGGTCAGCGCACGCGAGCCTGCCGAGCAGCGCGAACTGTTCCCTCGCCCCGACCGACAGGGACTCGAAGGGCACGGTCACGCCGGCGAGGGTTCGGCTCACCATGGCCAGGTCGGGGCTGATCTCGACCTCGAGGTCCTCGCCGAGGACGGGGCGCCCCAACACCTCGATCCGCTCCTTGAAGGGGGCGACGTAACGCAGCTGCGCCTGGTCCCGGTGTCTGAGCAGCGTCTCCCGCAGCCGGGCGACGGCCCGGGCGGCTCTCTCGCGCCCGTCCTGGCGGGCGGACAGGGCCTCCAGCTCCTGCTGCGCCCGGGCCAGCACGTCGTAGGGGCCCGAGGCCATGCGGTCGGCGAGGAGGGTCTCGATCCGGACCGCCTCCCCGTCGAGCTCGTTGATCTCCTTCTCGAGCCGCGCCACGAGGGCCGTCGCGTTGTCGAGACGCAGCCGGGTTCCTGCGGCATCGCTGCGCCGCAACTCCTCCTGGACCGCCTCGACCTGCTCGGTGTGGGCGGCGACCTCCCGCCGACACCTGTCGATCCGTTCGGTGATCGCCTGGTCGGCGCACCGCTCCCGCGCCGCCTCGAGGCGTTGCCTCGCCTCCGCGATGCGCGTGCGGAGCCCCTCCACCCCGGCCTCGTCCCGGATGCACTGCTCACGCGCCACCCGCTCCTGCTGACGCGCCTCCTCCAGTGCCGACCGGGCCTGCCCGAGATCGGCCGCCGCCTGCTCGTGCTCCCGGTCCAGGGCCTCCCGGTCGTCGGCGGGGGTGAGGGTCGTCTCCTGAGCCTCGAGGTGCTGCCGGATCGTCTCCGCCCTGGCTCGGAGCACGGCTGCGTTGTCGCCTCCCAAGGCGAGCCTCAGTTCCGTCTCCGCCTCATCCCGCTGGGATCCGAGTTCGCGGCTGCGTGAGTCACGTCGACGGGCCTCGTCAACCGTGCTGGCCCCGATCTCGGCGAGGAGGGCGTCACGGGAGTCGAGGGCGTCACGGTGGGCGCGCTCGAGGTCCTCCATGTCCATCCCGGGGTCGAGCTCCAGCCGGAGTTGCCCGGGCACCTCAATGCGCATCGGCCGGGTGATCCTCGCCTCCCGGACCCCGGGCGGTGCGCCTTCGTCGTCGATGAGGACCTCGCCGAGCACCTCGAGCCGGACCCGGGCGGCGACCGCCTCGACGCGGCTCTCGGCGAGGCGACACTCCACCTCGGCCTGTTCGAGTCGCTGGATGAGACCGCCGTCGACCCGCCCCGCCTCGAAGGCGGCCGCGGCGGCTGCCACGGCCTCCTCCGCCTGCTCGATCCGGGCCAGGCGCTCCGTCAGGTGGGTCAGTTCCTCCGCCTGGCTGCGTCGTCGCTCCACCTCGTCGAGGTCGCGGAGCCGCTGGGTGATCCCGGCGAGCCGTCCCTCAGCGGCGTCCCTGGCGGCCAGGGCGGCCCCGGTCCCGGCCTCCGCCTCGGCCCGTCGTCCTCGACGTTCCTCGAGGGCCTCCTCGGCTGCCGCCAGCTCGTCCTCCCAGCCGGACACCGTGGAGATGAGTTCCCGGCGCTCCTGGTCGGCGTGCTCGCCCCGCTCGAGGTCGGCGCTGGCCCGGGCCGCCAGGTCCTCGTGTTCGGCGAGGCGTGTCCGCAGTCCGGCGAGGCGCTCATCGCTCCTCGCGATTTCGGCCAACTCCTCCCCCGCCTCGTCGAACCGAGTCGCCACGTCCCGGCGTTCACCCCGGTTGCGCTCGTGCTCCGCGGACAGCCGTTCCACCTCGTCATGGACGCTCCTGGCCCGCTCGACCTCCTCCTGCAGCCGGGCCAGTTCCTGCGCCCCCTTCTGGTACTCCCCCGTGGGTCTGCCCGTGGCGGTGAAGTAGCGCTGGTACTCCCGTTCCACCGCGGCGAGGAGGGTGTCATGATCGGCGACGGGGAGGCTGGCGTCGTCCAGGGCGCGCCGAAGCGAGGGCAGCTCGACCAGTCGGCCCTGGGTCAGGGAGTCCCCCTGGGTCATCTCCAGCGCCGAGAACAGTTGCCCGTCGACGTGCTCGTCGAACAGTTCGAGGAACCGGTCGTGGGCCTCGTCGCCGGTGAGGGATTCCGGGTGGGGCCCCCGCACCTCCAGGGTGGTCCGAGGGACCCGCAGCCATCTCTTGGTGTGGACCACCGTGTGCGGCCCCAAGGTCATCTCCACCTCGACCTCCGGCCCCTCATCCCTGTCGACCGGTTTCACCCGGCGAATGGGGGCGGCGTTGGAGGAGGACTTGTACGCCCGCAGGAGACGGAGCCCCTCCATGAGCGAGGACTTCCCGGCCTCGTTGGGCCCCTGGACGATGGTGATGCCGTCCGGGAAGTCCACGGTTCGCTCCCGGGTTCCCCGGTAGTTCCTGAGAGTGATGCGGCGCAGTCTCATCGCGTGCCCTCCGTCAGTCGGTGGAGAAGTCCGAGCGCATCGCGGGCCGTCTCATCCGTCGGGGCGGCCGCGACGAGTTCGGCGACGGCGTCCTGGGCGAAGCCGGACAGCTCCAGGGAGGCGAAGTCGTGGTCGTCCGCCACGACGGCCAGGTCCGTGTGACGTTCCCAGGTCCCGAGCCGCGCGAACAGGGATCCCAGATCCTCGAGTTCATTGCGGAGCCTGGCGTCCTGGGTGACGGAGAGGGTGCCGCGCAGCACCAACCAGACCGCCGTGCGGTCCTTGGCCGGGAGAGAGGACAACTGGGCGACGAGGGTGTCGATGTCCTCGTCCGAGGACAGTTCCTGCTCCACCACCCGGAAACTCCAGGACCCCACCCGGACCCGCTCCACCGTCCCCTCGTGGAGGGCGACGACGAGGACGTTCCCCGGATCCGTCTCGTGCCGATCCGTCACCTCCGGCGTCCCCGGGTACCAGAAACGCGGCAGGATCTCGGTCGTTGAGTGCCGGTCCCCCACGACGGCGAAGTGGATCCGCCCGTCCGCCAGGGCGGTCGCCACGGCATCCTCGTCGATGGTCGCCACGGCGGTGCGATCCGGGTTCAGACTCGTCACCGCGCCGTGGGCGACCAGGACGCGTCGTACGCCCTCCCTCACCGGGGTGAGAGTCTCGAGCGCGGCTGCGACGAGATCGGTCGTGGGGCGTTTGCTGCGCCATGGGACGGCGACGACCTCGACCCCGGGAACGACCTCGATCGGGGTCTCGGACCGGGCCACGGTCACGTGGTCGGGGCATCCCCTGAGAAAGGCGGGATCGTCGTGGATGGCGGTGGCATCGAGCGGATCGTGGTTGCCGGGGACCAGCACCACCGGCACCGGGATGGAACGCAGGGCCTCGAAGGTTCGCAGCAGGACGGAGCGGTCCAGGAGGTTGGACTCGAAGATGTCCCCCGCCACCACCACGAAGGCGGCATCCCGCGATCGCGCGACCTCTCCGATCCGGGCCACGACGTCGAGGCGCGCCTGCTGGTAGCGGATGCGGGCATCGTCGTTGAGGAACCGTGCCGCCATGCCCAGCTGCCAGTCGGCCGTGGCGATGAACACCGTCTCGTCCATGGGTCGAGGTATATCAGGTCCCCCACAGCCTGGAGGGGATTGCGCCGCGATTCAAAGGATGTCAATATCTGCGTATGAATGCAGATACGTCCAATGGCGCCGGGTACGCCGGGGAGTACATCGATCTCGCCGTGGAGGTGTTCTCGATGCTCGCCGAGCCGACTCGCATCAGGATCGTGCTGGCCCTGCAACATGGCGAACTGTCGGTGGGACAGCTTGCCGACGCCGTCGGCAAGGCCCCCGCGGCGGTCTCCCAGCACCTGGCGAAGCTGCGTCTGGCCCGCATCGTGACGACCCGGCAGGACGGGCAACGGGTCTACTACAGCCTGACCAACGAGCACGCGATCGAGCTCGTGACCAACTCCCTCCAGCAGGCCGAGCACGCCCTCGACGACTCGCCGTCACACCACCGGCTCCCCTGATGATCACCGCCCTGCGCAACGCCACCTACGCCCGGCTGTTCGCGGCCCAGGTGGTTGCCCTGCTCGGGACGGGTCTCCTGACCGTCGCCCTGGGTCTGCTCGCCTTCGAACTGGCCGGATCCGACGCGGGCGGGGTCCTCGCGACGGCGCTCACCATCCGGATCCTCGCCTACGTCCTGGTGTCCCCCGTCATGACGGCGGTGGCCTCCCGGCTGCCGCGCACGGCGGTGCTCGTCACGGCCGACGCGGTGCGGGCCGTCATGGCGCTCGCCCTGCCGTTCGTCACCGAGATCTGGCAGGTCCACGTTCTCGTCTTCCTGCTCCAGGCCGCCTCGGCCACCTTCACCCCGACCTTCCAGGCGACGATCCCGCAGGTGCTCCCCGACGAGGAGGAGTACACGGCCGCCCTGACCCTGTCCCGCCTCGCCTACGACCTGGAGTCACTCGTCTCCCCCGTCATCGCCGCCGTCCTGCTCGGGGTCATGGGTTTCCACAGACTCTTCATCGGCACCGCCATGGGTTTCGTGGCCTCCATCGTCCTGGTGCTCGCGGCCCGGCCCCCGGCCCCCGTCGCCACGCCCGCCACGCCGTTCAGGGAGCGCCTCACCCGCGGCACCCGGCTGTTCCTCGCCTCCAGCGAGCTCCGGGGACTCCTCGCCCTCAACGTCGTGGTGGCCTGCGGGGTGAGCATGGTCCTCGTCAACACCGTGGTGCTCGTGGAGGGGCAGCTCGGGGCGGGGCAGGCCCAGGTGGCCTGGCTGCTCGCAGCCCACGGCGCCGGGTCGATGGTGGCCGCCCTGACGATCCCACGCCTCCTGCGTCGCTTCGCCGATCTCGAGGTGATGACCTTCGGCGCGGTCGTCGTGGCAGGAGGACTGGGACTGGCGGCCCTGGCCATCCACACCCCACCCGGGATGGCGCAGTGGGCGTGGCTGGCGTTGACCTGGGCCCTCATCGGGGCGGCCGTGTCCATGGTGGGCACCCCCTCCTCGCGGCTGCTCCGTCGCGCCTGCGAGCCCAGCGACCATCCGGCCGTCTTCGCGGCCCAGTTCTCCCTCAGCCACGCCTGCTACCTCCTCACCTATCCCGCCGCGGGCTGGCTCGGCATCGCGGTGGGGCTTCCCCTGACGGCCGTTCTCCTGAGCCTGCTGTCCACGATCGCCCTGCTGGCGACGGCACCGCTCATGGGGCGGGTCCACCGTCCTTCGCCGCACGAGCGATAACGTGGAGGTCGCAGTGGCCGGACCGGCCACTCGATGCGGGAAAGGGACAGCTGATGGCCGTGGTGGAGCCGCTCTCGGTGACCGAGTTGTTCAAGGTCGGCATCGGCCCCTCCTCCTCCCACACCGTGGGCCCGATGCGCGCGGCGGCCCACTTCGCCTCGCTGCTGGCCGGGGAGGGTGTGCAACCCGGGGGGCTTGACCTCACGGTGCGGCTGCTCGGCTCCCTGGGGGCGACGGGGCGCGGCCACGCGACGGATCGCGCCGTGCTGCTGGGCCTGAGCGGCCACGATCCCGAGACCGTGGGGATCGAGGTCGTGGAGACGATCATGGCGGAGATCGCCGGGACGGGGCGCCTCCTCATCCCCGGCGTCGGGCCGGTCCCCTTCGATCCGGCGAGGGACCTGCGCTTCGAGCCCGCCACCCGACTCCCCCACCACGCCAACGCCCTGGTGATCGCCACGTCGGCAGTGACCCGCACCTACTACTCGGTGGGGGGTGGTTTCGTGGAGATGCAGGTAGGCGACGCACCCGACGTGGTGGTCCCGCTGGAGACAGGGCCGCCCCTCGCGTCGTCCCTCCACCCCTACACGACGGCCGCGGAACTCGTCGGCGCCTGCGATGCCACGGGCCTCGGGGTCGCCGACCTCGTCCGGGTCAACGAGCACCACCGTCTAGGCCCCGAACGGCTGGAGGAGCATCTCGACCTGGTCGCCAACACGATGCTCGACTGCGTCGATGCCGGCCTCGTGGCCGAGGGCGAGCTGCCGGGTGGACTCAGGGTGCGGCGTCGGGCGAAGGAGCTGGCCCGACGACTCGGGCAGCGCGCCCGCCAGGAGCCGACGGAGGGGGCGGGGGTGAAGCACTGGGCCGCGACGCCGGTCGACCCGATGCGGGCAATGGACTGGGTCAACCTCTACTCGTTGGCCGTGAACGAGGAGAACGCCGCCGGTCATCGAGTCGTCACAGCACCCACGAACGGCGCGGCCGGGGTGATCCCCGGCGTGATCGGTTTCCTCGTGTCCTACTGCCCGGAGGCGGGGGTGCCCTTCGGTTCCTTCACCCCCGTGAACGAGGAGGGTTTGACGCCGTTCCGGTTCACTCCCGGGGAGGTGGAACCCGCCGCCCGCCAACGGCGGCGCGCGGTCCACGACTTCCTGCTCGCCGCCACGGCCGTCGGGTCACTCATCAAGAACAACGCCTCCATCGCCGGCGCGGAGGTCGGCTGCCAGGGCGAGGTGGGCTCTGCCGCCGCCATGGCGGCGGCAGGCCTGGCCCAGGCCCTCGGCGGCTCCCCGCGTCAGGTGGAGAACGCCGCCGAGATCGCCATGGAGCACTCCCTCGGGTTGACGTGTGACCCCGTCGGTGGGCTGGTTCAGGTGCCCTGCATCGAACGAAACGCCATGGCCGCCATCAAGGCGATCAACGCCGCGCGCATGGCCATGTGGGGCGACGGGGAGCACCGGGTCAGCCTCGATGCCGCCATCGAGACCATGCGGCAGACCGGGGCGGACATGCTCTCCAAGTACAAGGAGACCTCCTCGGGCGGTCTCGCGGTCAACGTCGTGGAGTGTTGACGGGAAACCGCTCAGCCCCGAGGCGGCTGTCCATGGCCGCCCTGCTGGGGCGGCTGACCGAACCCACCCTGCTGAGGCGGCTGACCGTACCCACCCTGCTGGGGCTGCCCGAACTGCGGCGGCTGCTGACGGTATCCCTGCGGCTGACCGTAACCACCCTGCTGGGGCTGGCCGAACTGCGGCTGCCCGGGGACACCGGAACGGGACCGGCCGAGGACCTTGACGAGTTGGAGCACGCACCCGACCATCAACGCCAGGGAGCCCAGTATGAGGATGTAGAGCCCCCACTGGAAGCCGATGGCCTCCCCGAAGGGCCCCAGCTTGGACTTGACATCGGCGATCTTGGCGAAGACGACGATGAGGACGATGAGCACCATCCCGGCCGCCACCGTCGCAACGATGGCCGGCCAGACCTGCGCCCGCAGGGAGGGCACGAAGGCGTTCACCGCCAATGCGCCTCCGGCGATGAGGGCCAGGGGCAGCACGATCCACCCCATGTCGTCGAACGCACCGACCGAGGCCGAGTTTCCTGCGAACTCCGCACCGGCCCATGGCCCGAAGCAGGAGAGCACCACCAGGAACGCGCCCACCAGACCCACGATCACCCCGATGGGAAGGGGCATCGGCGTCGCAGGGGCGCCGAAGTGGGGAGGTTGCTGACCTCCGGGCTGCATCGGGTACTGGGGCTGCATGGACATGGGCGTCCTTCCTGGTCGGTGTTGATTCCCACAGGCATCATGGACCCTTTGAGGGTGCTGGCGCCAGTCCTCCCCCGTGTCCTCACGAGTCGAAGGCGACGGCGCGGGCCACCACCCGCTGGTCGAGGCTCAGTTCGACGAGGGTGCCACGTGCCGACTGCGGAAGCCTCACCACCTCGTAGGCCCGGCCGGAGTCGATCGTGACCACACCGTCGACAACGTCCGCTCCGGGGTGGCCGATCCGCCCATCGACCCGCACCCGGACCCGGGCCTCGCTCGGGGCATCCAGGACGACGGCCATCGTCCTGCCGTCGAACCGGTAGCGCAGCGTCGCCCCTTCGGACAACGCCGTGACGGCCTCCTCGTTGACCTGCCATTCCCCTTCCAGGTGCCACTGGTGGGAGCTGAGCTCCCCTCGCGGCCCGTAGTCGATGCTGTGGGGATCCAGGTCCGGGGCGCCCTTGTAGCCCACCGCCAGCCCCGCCGCCAGGACGGTCCCCGGGGAGACCGCCGGTTGCTCGACCGTTGTCGGGGACGAGGCCGCCAGTGTTCGGGCCGAATGAGCGGGTCCCCTGGGCGGCGTCCCCTCATGAGGAGCAGGCGCAGTGTGGGCCAGGGCGAGGAGCAGGCCGAGGAAGCCCGCCAGCGCCAGCCCCCAGAGCAGTCCGCGACGACACCTGGTCACCTCAGCTGGCCGAACAGGTCGTTGAAGGCCTCGGTCATGGACGGGTGGGTCCAGATGCCGTCACGGAGATCGGCCGCCGTGGCCCCGGCCCGCATGGCGAGCGCGATGGTGTTGATGACCTCGTGGGCGTCGTGGGCCAGGAGCGTGGCGCCAAGGATCTGGTCGGTCTCGGCGTCGACGACGGCCTTCATGACCCCACGGGTCTCCTGGACGATCCTGGTCCTCGGGACGATCACCATGTCGGCCACCCGACGGACGGCGGTGCGCACCGCACGTCCTGACGCCTCCGCCTGGGCGAAGGTCAGGCCGACATGGGCCAGCGGCGGGCTTGTGAACACCACACTGGGGACAGCAACCCGATCCCTCGTCGACCGAAGGCCGTCGCCCTCGAGCTGGTCGAGCACGACGCGGTGATCATCCAAGGAGATGTAGGTGAACTGGGGGCCACCGTTGACATCCCCGACGGCGAGGACGTTGGGGGCGGAGGTCCGGCAGTACTCATCGACGACGACCTCGCCCCGTTCCCCCACCTCGATACCCGCAGCGGCCAGGTTGAGTCCATCCGTCACGGGTCGGCGTCCCAGCGCCGCCAGGACCATGTCACCTTCCACCTCGTGGCGGCGCCCGGCCCCGTCGTTGTGGAACACCTTCACCCGGTCGCCGACGTCGAGGATCTGCGACGCAGCCGCCGACGTCAACACCGTCACCCCCGCCGCCTCGAGCAGTTCCCGCACCTCCTGCGCGATGTCCGCGTCCTGGGTCTCGAGCAGTCGCTCGCCTCGGTGGATGAGCGTGACCCTGGTCCCGAAGGCGGCGTGGGTCGTTGCGAACTCCACGCCGATGTAGCCGCCGCCGACGATGATGAGGTGATCGGGACGTTGGCGCAGCGCCAGGGCCTCGGTGCTGGTGACGACGTGGCGACTCTCCCGCAGCCCGGGGATGGGTGGCAGCACTGAGGCTGCCCCGGTGTTGATGATGATGGTCGGGGCGCGGACGATCAGTTCGTCCTCACCGGCCGAGACCGCCAACGTGGTGGCGTCGATGAAACTCGCCCGCCCGGTGATGACGGTGGCCGTCTCGGGGGAGTCGAAGATCTGGAAGTTCTTGGCACGCATCGCAGCGGTGAGGCTGCTGACCCGTTCGGCCGCGGTCTCGAACCACTCCTTCGGGTCAGTTCCCGTCCCGGGATGCGAAGCGGCCCAGGACAGGGCCTTGCTCGGGACGCAGCCGATGTTGATGCAGGTGCCGCCGTACATCTCCGAGGACTGCTCGATGAGGGCCACCCGCCGACCTCGCGCGGCCAGTGTTCCCGCGAGGGTCTTGCCTCCCTTGCCGAATCCGATGACGGCCAGATCCACCTCGATGTCGTGCGAACTCATGCTGCTCCTCGCTGTCGTTCCTGGTCGGTTCCGCTCAACCCGTCAAGGGCATTCCACCACACCCCTCAACTGATAACGCATCTCAATATGGTGTACGGTGCAGGGCGTGATTCCCGAAGGTCGACGTCACTGGGCACAGACGATCGTGGTGCTGTCGCTGCCGCTGGCGACCGTCGCCACGATCGTCCTCGCCAGCGCCCTCGGCCCCATCCAGACACCGCCCCGGGCGGTGCTGCAGGTACTGGCCCACGTCGCCGGTCTGCCGACTGGTCTTCCCGATCCGGTCCAGTTCCATCTCATCCACACGGTTCGTCTGCCCCGGGTCCTGCTGGCGGCCCTGTCGGGCGCCACCCTCGCGGTGGCAGGAGCCGTGATGCAGGCCGTCTTCCGTAATCCTCTTGCGGAACCCGGCATCACCGGGGTCTCGGCCGGAGCGGCGGCCGCCGCCGTCGTGGCCATCATCTCGGGCAGTGCAGCGGCGCTGCCGTGGTCCCTACCCATCGCCGCCTTCCTGGGCGCGATGGGCGCAGTGGCCATCGCCCAGAGCGTCACCGCCCTGGCCCGGGGATCCGCAGCGATGCTGCTGCTCGTGGGCATCGCGCTCAACGCACTGCTCGGGGCCGTCATCTCCTTGGCGATCACGAACGCCCCCAGCGCTGAGGATGCGCAGCAGGCGATCTTCTGGCTCAACGGCGACATGACGGCCGCCAACTGGGACGACATCCGACTGGCGACGCTGCCCGCCCTGGCCGGCATGGTTCCGCTGCTGTTCTTCGCTCGGGAGCTCAATCTGCTGCTGCTCGGCGACGATGCCGCCGCCACCACTGGTGTCCCCACGGCCGTCATCCGGCAGATCCTGCTGGCGCTCGCGGCGCTCGCGGTCGCGGCGACGGTGGCGGTGACCGGAATCATCTCCTTCGTCGGACTGGTGGTGCCCCATCTCGTCCGGCTCACCCTCGGCCCGGATCACCGAAGGCTGCTTCCGGTCAGCATGGCGGTGGGAGCCATCTTCCTCGTCCTGGCGGATCTGGCGGCTCGACTGACCTTCGAACCCGTCGTGCTCCAGACCGGGGTGGTCACCGCCCTGGTCGGATCCCCCATCCTGTTGGCCCTCATCATCAAGCAGGCGAGGCAGCTGTGATGGAACTTCGTGCCGTGTCCCTCCAGGTACGTCTGGGTGGTCGACCCATCCTGCGAGGCATCGACCTGACAGCTCGTCCGGGCGAGGTGCTCGGGCTCATCGGCCCCAACGGTGCGGGGAAGTCCACCCTGCTGCGCACCATCGCCTGTCTCATCGCACCCGCGAGCGGATCGGTCCTCGCCGGTGCCGAGGAGTTGCGTTCCCTGCCCCATCGTCGGCGGGCCCGTCTGGTCTCCTTCCTGCCCCAGGACACCACGCTGGCCGCGAACTTCCGGGTTCGCGACCTGGTCGCCCTGGGCAGATACGCCCACCTGTCACGGTGGAGCGCCCCGACGAGCACGGATGCCCGGGTCGTTGACCAGGCCCTCGGCCGAGCCGGGGTCGAGGAGCTGGCCAACCGTCCCGTCGGGACCCTCTCCGGTGGGCAGCGCCAACTCGTCATGGTGGCGAAACTGCTGGCCCAGGACGCCAGGATCGTCCTGCTCGACGAACCCGTCAGCGCCCTCGACATCGCTTATCAGCTCCAAGTCATGCGCCTGCTGCGTTCACTGGCAGCGGATGGTCACACCGTGGTGGTCGTTCTCCATGACCTCAACCTGGCGGCGCGGGGGTGCGACCGGATCGCCATGCTCCGCGACGGTCTTCTCCATCGCATCGGTTCCCCCACGGAGGTGCTGAGCGAGGAGGCCGTCAGCGAGGTCTACGGCATCACCTGCCACATCGACTCGCAGCCGGACAGTCGACGACCCCGTGTCACCGCCCTGTTGTGAAACCCTCCACCTGGAAAGGACAAGCCCATGAAGCTGACCCGACGAGGACTCCTCCTCGGCTCCCTGCTCCCGCTCGCCGGTTGCGCGGCAACCACCCCGGCCACGGCCCCCTCCCCGTCATCCCCGGCGCCCTCTGCCACGGAAGGCAGCAGCGCGGCGACATCAGGTGCACCCGCCGCCTACCCGATGACCGTCACGATCGGCTCCTCCCCGGTCACCGTCAGCGCCAAACCGAAGGCCGTCGCCGCTGCCTCCGGGGACGCGGCGGCGCTGGTGCTGGCCATCGCCCCCACCAGCCTCCTGGCCATCCCGGAGACCGCGGTCCACGGGCCCTACGCGGAGGCGGCGGCCCCGGTCCAGCACAAGCTGGGCAACAAGGCCGCCGATCCCGAACAGTTGCTGTCGCTGTCCCCGGATCTGGTCATCGTCACCGCCCGCCACGACGAGGAGAAGGACGTCGCCGGGATGCTCACGAGCGCCGGGGTCCCGGCGGTGGTCCTCACCCCGAAGGAGTTCGCCGGACCGAAGGCGATGATGGCGACCATCACCACCCTCGGCGCGCTGCTGGGGGAGCCGGAGGCGGCCATGCGTGTGGTCTCCGAGATGGAGACGGACGTGGCCACGGCCGCGGCGAATGCGGCACGGCTGACAACCAAGCCCCGGGTGCTGGGGCTCATGACCCGTGGGGACAAGATCATGACCACCGGTCAGCGCACCACCCTCACCCTGCTCGCCGCCCAGGCGGGAGCCGCCGTGGTGGCGGCCGAGAAGGGCTGGGAGGCTGCGGTGCCGATCGACGTCGAGACGCTGGCCGCGACCGCCCCTGACGTCATCCTCATCGAGGACTTCCAGGGCAAGGGCAGTGCTCCCTTTGACGAGTTGCTCGCCAACCCGGCCCTGGCCGAGGTTCCGGCGATCAAGCAGCAACGTGTCCACCTCCTCCCCGGCGACCATGTCTCCGCGTCCGGCGGGCCCCACATCACCAAGGGGCTCGTGGCGATCTCCGAGTTGCTCGCCCAGTGATCTCGTTCTGGCGGGACCTGCCGTCCTCCGCGTGGCCGATCATCATCGGCTACTGGGTGCGCACGGCGGCGCTGGCCCTGGTCGCCGTGGCCGTGGGGGCGATCATCGACGCCCGTGGTTCCGGATGGTGGTGGACGGCGGTGGCAGCGCTGGTCGTGGCCGCCGCCACCGTCTGGTTCGCCGAGGTCCGCACAGCCCGGATCCATGTCACCGAGGAGAGTCGACTCCGACGGGCGGCCCTGATCGGCTGGTGGGCAGGCGCGGGACGACCGGGAGCACCCACCCCTGAAGGTCCTCGCACCGGTGGAACGGTGGCCCTCCTGACCGAGTCCGCGGCCGGAGCGGCGAACTACCGAGCCGAGTTCCTGGGCCCGACCTTCGCCGCCCTGTCCGCCCCGCTCATCGTCGTGGCCGTGATCGCTTCAACTCTGGACCCCTGGCTGGGTCTCGTCCTGGCCGTGCTCGTCCTGGCGGTTCCTGCCGTGACGATCGCCTTCGGGACGGTGTTCCGCAGTTCCTCCGGCCAGTACCGCCGCATCAGTGCGACGGTGGCGGGTGGCTTCCAGGAGGTGCTGCGCTGCCTGGGGCTGCTGCGGCTGCTCGGCGCGACACGGCATGGCAGGCAGGTTCTCGAGGAGGGGGCCGACCTCCTGGCGGGCACCATGTTCCGGATGCTCCGCAAGGACCAGCTCATGATCATCGTCAACGATCTGCTGTTCTCCGCCGGACTCGTCACCGTCATGCTGGCATGGCTGTGGCATGACCACTCGGCAGGAACGTTGAGCGTCGGCGAGGTGACCGCGGGTGTCCTGCTGGCGGTGCAGCTCTACGAGCCCATCGATTCCCTGGGACGCACCTTCTACGTCGGCCGCGGCGGTCGACCGCTGCTCGAGCGGCTGAACGAGCTCGCAACCGTGACCCCGAACTCGCCCGGACGGGTCGACGACGGTCCCGGGGAACTGGAGTTGCGAGGCGTCACCATCCGGCGAGGTGAGCAACTCGTCGTCGAGGACCTCGACCTCACCGTGCCGGCGGGAACCATGCTCGGTGTCGTGGGACCGACGGGGGCGGGCAAGACCTCCCTCGCGCTGGTGCTCCAAGGACTGTTGCCCGTGACCGGCCAGGTGCTGCTCGACGGGCGGCCCACGACGAAGGAGGACCTGCTCCAGGCGGTCACGACCCTCACCCAGCGTCCCCATGTCTTCGCCGGAACGGTGGCGGACAACCTCCGCCTCGGAGCCTCGAATGCCACCGACGCGGAGCTTCGCGAGGTCCTGGATCGGGTTCGGCTCCTCGCCGAGCTTCCCGAGGGCATCGAGACCCGTCTCGGCGAGGCCGGTCACGGGTTGTCCGGGGGACAGATCCGTCGTCTCGGCCTGGCCAGGGCCCTCATGAGCCGTCCCCGGGTCCTCATCCTCGATGAACCGACGGCCGATCTCGACCGCCACAACTCCACCATGCTGGGCGAGGTGATCGCCGGGTTGCTGCCGACCACGACGGTGGTGCAGATCGCGCATCGGCTCGCAACCCTCCACGGCGCCGATCAGGTGCTGGTCATGGATGAGCCACCCCGGGTGGCGACGGTGGCGGAACTGATGGCCGATGAGGGCTACTTCCGGACGGCGACGAGATTGGAGCAGGCATGAACCGATGGGGACTCGCGCTCGAACTGACCAGGCAGGCACGTCCCGAGTTCTGGGTGCTCACGGGCTCGACGCTGCTGCGCATCCTGAACCTCTCCTGCGGGGCGGCCCTGCTTGCCTGGCCCGCGTGGCTGCTGACCTCCGGGAGCCGACCGGATGTCGTCACGGTCGGCCTGGTGCTCCTCGTGGTGGCAGCGACGAAGGCCGTCGCCCGGTACGGGGAGCAGGTCCTGGGGCATCTGGCAGCCTTCCGGACCCAGGCCCGGTTGCGGATCAGGCTCTACGACGACCTGGTCCCCCTTGCCCCCGCGATCACCACTGCACGAGGATCGGGAGACCTCCTGACCCTCGCCAACGACGAGGTCAATGCCTTGGAGGTGTTCTACGCGCACACCATCGCCCCGACGATCACCGCCGTCGTCCTCCCTGTCACGGGCGTGCTCGTCGGGGGCTGGGTCGGGGGTGGGGCCGTCGCCGTCGTGCTCGCGATCGGCTTTCTCCTCGGTGGTGTCGTCGTGCCCTGGCTGGGGGCACGGGCATCGCGCCGTGCGTCGCTGCATGCCTCCTCGGCCCGGTCCGTACTGGCCCAACACATGAGCGACGACGTCGCCGGGCGCGACGAGATCGTCTCCCATCGAGGTGAACGGTGGCGGCTTCGCGTCGCACAGCGGGCGGAGGCCGAGGTGGGGCGCGCGGTCATGCTGGGTGGCCGGGCGAAGGCATCGAGGAGCGCACTCGCCATGCTGTGGCAGGGTGCGACGATCCTCGCCCTGCTGGCGGTGGCCGAGGTCCCAGCAGTCCTGGTCCCGATCGCGCTGGTGCCCGGGATCGCCCCCGCCCTGGCGTCGGTGGAACGGTTGGCGCGTTCCCTGCCGTCGGCCCTCACCGCAGCCGGGCGTCTGGCGGAGGTCTCCCGAATCACGCCGGAGGTGCTCTCCCCCGCCGACCCGGTCGCCCCCTCGGGCCGCTCGGACATCGAGCTGCGGGATGTGTCCTTCCGGTACCCGGGGACCGAGCGTGATGTGCTCGACGGCTTCTCCCTGCGCGTCCCCGATGGTGGGCGGGTTGGGATCGTCGGCCCCTCGGGGGCCGGCAAGTCGACCGTCGCCCACCTGCTGACCCGCACCTTCGACCCGCAGGCCGGGCAGGTGTGTCTCGGGGGCGTCGACCTGCGGCGCCTCGACCTGGAGGAAGTGCGACGGCTGGTGCGGGTCACGGACCAGCGTGGGGTCCTGTTGTCCGGGACGGTTCGGAGCAACCTGCTCCTGACCAGGCCGGATGCGGAGGCGGCGGATCTGGAGCACGCCTGCCGTCTGGCCTGTCTGGACCGGGACCTCGCGGAATGGCCGGACGGGTTGGACACCGTCCTCGGCGAGTTCGGGACGCGGCTGTCGGGAGGTCAGGCGCAACGACTGGCGCTGGCGAGGGCGATCGTCGGGAGACCACGGGTGCTCGTCCTCGACGAGGCCACGTCCCACCAGGATGCGATCACCCAGGCAGAGATCATGGAGCGGCTGTTGGGTCAGTGGCGGGGAACCCTCATCGTCATCGCGCACCGGGACGCCGCCCTGACAGGCATGGACACCGTCGTCAGGGTCGACCCCGCCGAGTGCCGGTCACTCCCGCTGCCGTGACCCGGTGGTCGTTCCCCTCGCGACGTTGGCCCGGGTGCGCCAGACGGATCGCTCCGTCAGCTGGTCGTAGATCGGGTCACACCTCATCACCAGTGCGATGAACATGGCCGCCGCACTGGCTCCCAGCATCGGGGCCAGGAGCACGGCGGAGCCGCTCATCTCCATCGCCAGCACGATCCCGGTGACCGGTGCTCGCACCGTTGCGGCGAACAAGGAGGCCATGCCGATGAGGGCCAGAGCTGCCGGTTCGGGCACCAGATGAGGAGCGACCTGACGACCGATGAGGCCGACGACGAGTCCCACGTTCGCGCCGAGGACGAGTGTGGGGGCGAACAGTCCGCCGGGAGTGCAGGCGGCGTAGGACAAAGCGCCGAGGAAGAACCTCGCCACGAGCATGAGCGTCACCGCGAGCAGGGTCCCCTGCCCCAGGAGGGCGGCCTGGGTGAGGTCGTGTCCGCCTCCCATGAGGTGCGGGGCCAGCAGCCCGGCGACCCCCACGACGAGCCCGATGAGGGCGGCCCTCACCACGACGGGGATGTGGCTGACATCCGCCTGCCTGAGGAAACCTATGATGACCCGGTTGTACAGGACCCCCACGAGACCGGTGACGATCCCGACCAGCAGGACGACGGGTAGGTGCCGCAGGTGGGGGTCGTCGAGGGCGGGGACCACGAACTCGGTCCCCGGGCCGAGGATGAGCCGGGAGACCGCGTACCCGCTGCCGGTGGCGACGAGCGCGGCGAGACCGACCCGGTGGTCGAACTTCTTCAGCAGTTCCTCGAGGATGAAGATGCTCCCGGCGATCGGCGCGGCGAAGGCCGTCGTCAGTCCTGCCCCCGCCCCGGCGGCGACGAGGGTGCGCATGTCGGCGTCGGTGCGGCGGGACAGGGAGGCCACACCCGTGGCGACCGTGGCCCCCAT
Organism: Arachnia propionica; assembly: GCF_003932785.1. GTDB lineage: Bacteria > Actinomycetota > Actinomycetes > Propionibacteriales > Propionibacteriaceae > Arachnia > Arachnia propionica_B. The sequence continues at coordinate 67,074 of NZ_RQYT01000006.1, forward strand.
CTGGACGCTGGGTCCCTCCCTGCCGAGGACGAGTCCGGAACCGATGGAGGCGAGGCCGCCGAGGAACTTCACGGGGAGGATTCGTCGTCGTCCCGGAGGAATCCGCCCCGCAACGATGCCCTCCACCCGTGGGATGCCGGAGCCCTCGGCGTGGGGTTCGACCCGGTGCACCAGCCAGGCCGCGAAGGCCGCGCCGGCCACGGAGATGCCGAGGTGGAGGGGCAGCCCGAGCAGGAGGTTCTGCTGGGCCCAGTGCGCCAGCCGGAGTCGGTGTTCCCCCAGGAACTCCAGGGCGCGACGGAACAGCGCGGTCACCACTCCGGTGCCCATACCGACGAGGGCTGCCAATCCGATGAGGATCAGTTCGTGGGAGATGTCGCGGGTGCGTCGTTTCCACGGGTTGGGAACCTTGGAGAGCCATCGTCGGGCCAGATCCTCATGCACATTCCTGGACATCGCGTTCTCATCCCACCACCGTGGACGGTTCCGGGCCAAGTCCTGGGCGTCTGCGTTCCCCTATGCTGGCCCAGTGACCCCGTTGATCCATGTCCAGCAGCTGCGCAAGGAGTTCGTCCGACCGGCTGAGTTCCACGGGCGGTTCGCCTCGATCAGGCGATTGTTCTCCCGACGGCGGGTGACGAAGGTGGCCGTCGAGGACGTGTCCTTCGACATCGACGCCGGTGAACTCGTCGGATACCTCGGCAGCAACGGCGCCGGAAAATCGACGACCATCAAGATGCTGACCGGAATCCTGGTCCCGACCTCGGGGCAGGTGACGGTGGCGGGCCGGACGCCGTGGCGGGACCGCCGAGCCGTGGCCGCCAGTATGGGCGCGGTGTTCGGGCAGCGCAGCCAGCTGTGGTACGACCTGCCGCTGCGGGACTCCTTCGAGGTCATCCGCGACCTGTACGGGGTGTCGGAGGGCGATTACCGTCGGCGGCTCGGCATGTTCACCGAGCTGCTCGACATGGCGGACTTCCTCGACACCCCGGTGCGGTTCCTGTCCTTGGGGCAGCGGATGCGCGGCGACCTCACCGCAGCGTTGCTGCACCAGCCGAAGGTCGTCTACCTGGATGAGCCCACCGTCGGTCTCGACGTGGTGGCGAAGCGACGGATCCGGGAGTTCATCGCCGAGATCAACCGGGAACTCGGCACCACACTGCTGCTGACCACCCATGACATGGACGACGTGGAGGCCCTGTGTCCGCGTGTCATCATGATCGACCAGGGTCGGGTGCTCTTCGACGGGTCCCTCACGAGGCTTCGGAGCCGGTGGGTGAAGGAACGCACCCTCACCGTCACCCCGGCACCGGGGGTCGATCCCGCCCGGATCCGCATCCCCGAGGCCACCACGAGCGTCGTCGACGGCGCGGCTGTGCTCTCCCACGATCCCGCCGTGGTGACGACCCCACAGCTCATCGCGGCGGTGACCTCCCGGTGGGAGGTTGCTGACCTGACCGTCGGCGAGGCGAGCCTCAGCGACGTCGTCGCCCGCATCTACGCGGAGCGTCGGGCGTGAGCCGGTGGGCCGCGTTGCGGGCTCCGGCGCGAGCGGCGTTCCGGAGCACCTGGGTGTATCGCGTCGACGTGGTGACGGCCGTGCTGGGGTTGCTGCTGCAGGTGTGGTTGCTCAGCGTGGTGTGGCGCAGTGTCTACGGCGGTGCGGATCGGATCCGTGGCATCGGTGTCGATCAGGCGGTGAGTTACGCGGTGCTGGCGGGCTCCATCCAGGTGGCACTGATGCCGTGGCAGTTCTCGTCGCTCAATGATCGGGTGCGCAGTGGGCAGGTGGGGGTGGACATGACCCGACCGGTCGGGCTGATCCCCCAGGTCCTGGCACAGAACATCGGCACCTTCCTGGCTCAGCTACCCATGGCCACGATCGGCATCGTGTGGGCCATCGCGATCGGCGCGCTGTCCCTGCCACCCGCAGCCGCCGTCGTCGTGCCGTGGCTGGTCGCGACAGCGCTGGGGGTGGTGCTCGCGCTGCTGATGAATCTGCTGATGTCGCTGGCCTGCTTCTGGTCGTTGGAGATCGGCGGCTACCTCATGCTGTACCGGCTCGGTTCCGCGCTGTTGTCCGGGGCGCTGATCCCGCTGTGGTTCATGCCCGGCTGGGTGGCGACGGTGCTGGACTGGCTGCCGTTCCGGGCGCAGATGTTCACTCCCCTGGCCATCTATTTCGGTCAGGTCTCCGGGGTCCGGATGTGGCTGGCGATCCTGGCCCAGCTCGGCTGGATCGTCGTGGTCGGGGCGCTGCTGCTGGTCGTGTGGCGCCGTGCGGAACGCAAGGTGGTGGTGCTGGGTGGCTGAACGACGACTGCCGTCGGCGCTGCGGGCGTGGTGGGTGCTGGAGCGAGCGACGGTGCGCGCCCAGGCGCAGTACCGTGCCAATCTGTTCATGGGGTTCATCGGGGGTCTCACCTATCAGGGCATCCATGTGCTGTTCCTGGTGCTGCTGCTCAACAGCTTCGGGGTGATCGACGGCTGGGGGCTCGCGGAGCTGGGGTTGATGGTGGGGATCCGGCTGGCGGCGCACGCCTGTTACGTGATGCCGTTCGGCGCACTGCTCGACACCTCGCGGCTCATCCACGACGGAGAGTTCGATCTGCTGCTGTTACGACCCGTTCCTGCGTTCCTTCAGGTGGTGACGCGGCGTTTCAACATCCTCACCGTCGGTGACGGGGTGCTGGGGCTCGTCGCGTTGGTCGGCTTCGCCGTCGCCTCGCCGGTGGAGTGGACGTGGTGGCGGATCGGCTACGTGTTGGCCGCGGTCGTCGGCGGTGGGCTGGTGGAGGCGGCGATCCAGGTGACGATCGCGTCGCTGGCCTTTCGCGCCGGGTCGGTCCGCGGCCTGCAGAACCAGGCGGACAGGCTGATCACCACCTTTGGGATCTACCCGCTGACGATCTTCGGCCCGGTGGGGCTGCTGACCTTGACGCTGGTGCTGCCGCTGGGGTTCATCGCCTACCTGCCGACCGCGGCACTGTTGGGACGCGCACGCGAGATACCGCTGCCGGATGTGGTGGTGTGGTCGTCGCCACTGCTCGGCTGGATGCTCTTCCCGCTGGCCGTGGTCCTCTTCCAGCGAATGTCCCGCCACTACACGAGCCCGGGAGCCTGACCGGTCCCCCACCCACCCGGACGGGGTCGGCCTGAGAGGGTGCGCGGATAGGGGGATCGTGACGAGGATCGTCATGGTGGCCTCTTGGCAAGGCGGACGACGAGGAGCGCACTGGATCGTGCGTTCGAGGAGGGCAACGCAGCCAGGGGGTCACCGGGGCGGCCGCAGTAGATTTCGCCTATCCGCGCGCCCTCTAAGCTGCTGCCATGACTTCAACGCTGCGCGATGTCAGGGCCCTGCTGGATGAGACCTACCCTCCGGGGACGGCCGAGAGCTGGGACGCCGTCGGCCTGGTGTGTGGGGACCCGGAGCAGCAGGTGCGTTCGGCCCTGCTGGCGGTGGACCCCGTCGAGACGGTGGTGGACGAGGCGATCGAGCTGGGCGTGGACCTGCTCATCGTCCATCATCCGCTGCTGCTGCGAGGGGTGCACAGCATCGCTGCCGACACGGCGAAGGGTCGGGTCCTGCACCGGCTCGTGCGGGCCGGGATCGCGCTGTACACGGCACACACGAATGCCGACGCCGCACGGGGTGGTGTCAATGACGCCCTGGCGGAGTTGATGGGGCTCACCCGGCTGCGGCCGCTGCAGTCGGGTGACGACGACTGGGGCATCGGTCGGGTCGGCGAGCTGGAGGCTTCCTGCACGCTCCGTCAGCTGGCGGAGCGGCTGGCCGAGCGGCTGCCCGCCACGGCCCAGGGAATCCGGGTGAGCGGCCCGGCCGACGCGGAGGTCACGACGGTGGCGCTGTGCAGCGGGGCCGGCGACTCCCTCTTCGACGCGGTGCGCGCGAGCGCGGCCGATGTCTACGTCACGGCGGACCTGCGTCATCACCCGGCCAGCGAGGCCCGGGAGCACGTCGGCAACGGCCGCCCCTACCTCATCGACCTGTCCCACTGGGCCAGCGAATGGCCGTGGCTGGCACGCTGTGCGGAGGTGCTGCGTCCGCACCTGGCGGTCACCGTCTCCACGCGATGCACGGATCCCTGGACCTTCCGCGTACCGAGCCCTCACCGTCTTCGACGGTGACCCCGTCGCAGCGGTCAGCCTCGGCCCACGCACGGCAGCATGCCCCGGCGGAAGCAGTTCGGGGCGTGACCCCGTGGGATCACGCCCCGAGCCCCGGAGGGCACCTCAGCGGGTGCGACTCCGCGAGGCCAGGGCGGCCACGACAGCAACCACCCCGTCCTTGATCTCCGGGTTGCTGAGCGCCCCTGAATCGTCGAGTTGCTGATAGGCCCGGGCCACCGAGAAGGTCTCCTCGATCACCGTCGCCCCGGCCCGGGTGAGGATGCGCTGAGCATCTGCGATCGAGGAACGGGCACCACCTCCACCGGGGCTGGCCCCGACGACGGCGACGTTCTTGCCACGCAGCGGGTTGGTGGCGAAGGGGCGCGAGGCCCAGTCGATGACGTTCTTCAACTGCCCGGGCACGGAGCTGTTGTACTCCGGCGTGACGACGAGCACGGCGTCGGCAGCCTCAATCCGGGCCCACAGGGCCTTGACGGCCTCCGGAACCTGAGCCTCGTCGTCCTCGTCGAAGGGCGGGATGCCCTTGAGGTCCTCGAAGATCTCGATCTCGGCCAGGTCGGCGGCTCCCTGCTGGGCGAGCAACGCCAGTTTCCGGTTCACCGAATCCTGCCGAAGGCTCCCCACCAGCGCGAGGACCCGCACGCGGTTGTCACTCATGTCCACTCCTTTGATTGAAATTACAACCAAGATAGCTGATAGCCCCAACGGCCGACGGGAGCGGCACGATCCGAAGCGAGTCCGTTCCCGTGACCTCCGGGCCACACCGGCCTTGCGGTCAGCCCACATCGCGACACCCTCCGCGACGCAGCCCAAGGTGCTCTCTGCTCCGTTGGTCGAGCCGGACCGCGAGCGTCAGCGAGTCGTCCGTGTCGAGACCTCTGGCACACGGTGCTGGAACTCGAGTTGAGCGGAGTCTCAAGGAGGTCTCGACACCGGCCCTCCGCAGGCTCCGGACCCGGTGTGAGCAGCGGACACGTGTCGACCCGAGCCTGAACAGGGCGCGCGGATGGCTGCGCACGGGTTCGTCGGCGACGCGGGGTGAGTGCAGCTTTCGGATGCGTCGTCGAGTCGGTGAATCAGGCACTCGGCGCGACCGTGCGATGGCCTGCCGGAGCGTCGCTGCGCGGTGTCACTGACGCCCCATGGCTGCCAGGACTGTGACCAGGTCTCGTGTCACCTGCCGGGCCACCTGCTCATCGTGGTCCGGCAAGGACGGCTCCATGAACAGGTGGCCCTCGCCCGGGTACAGGTGGATGTGGAGGTTGTCGTGTCCGCGCTGCCACGACCGTGCCGCATCCAGGTCCCCGTCGCCCACGAAGAACGGGTCGCGGTCCATACCGAACACATCAACGGGGCAGTCCTGCGGCCAGGATCCCCGAAGCTGGCTCGGGTCGAAGAACGAGTGCAGGAGAACTCCCCCGGAGGCTCCGGGCCGGGTCTGGAGCAGGTGCTGGGCCGGGAGGACGCCCAACGAGAATCCGCCATAGACGACGTCGGTGGGCAATCCGGCGCACGCCTGTTCGGCTCGACGGAGCAGTTCCTCGTCGCCGAGCTGGTTGGCGTGGGCCAGACCGGGGCCGAGTTCGTCGAAGGTCCTGCCGTCGAACAGGTCCGGGGTCACCACGGACATCCCCTGTTCACGGAGAGCACTGGCGAGCGCGGTCACACCTCGGGTCAGGCCGAGGACATGGTGAAACAGCACGATCGTGGTCATGAACTCCACGCTAATGGCCATTGCGGACGATCGCCATCGCCACTGCGATCCGGGGCCCAGCTACGCCCCAGCCCGGGAACATCGACTTCAGCCAGGGCGCGCGGATGGTCTCGCCACCACAGCGAGGCCCCGCACGCACTGGCATCGAGCAGACCGGCCAGCCACCAAGGACGATGCACTCGAGTAGTTCCACCACGGCCAATACTGAAGGTTTCATTCACGACCTTCTTTTCCGCTGGTCGAGCCGGACCGGATCAACCCAAGGTGCAGCTCACCCAGAAAAGCTCACTCTCCCGCTGGTCGAGCCGGACCGCGAGCGTCAGCGAGTCGTCCGTGTCGAGACCTCTGGCACACGGTGCTGGAACTCAAGTTGAGCGGGAATCCCAAGGAGGTCTCGACAAGGGTCTGACGCAGGCTCCGGCCCCAGTGTGAGCAGCGGCAAGCAGAACAGGATCACGCACATGCTGTCCGGGACAACCCGCGGCCCAGGGACCAACGCCGTGGGCTGAAGGACGACTGACGCGTACCCTCTTGGCGACCAGAGAACCACCAGAGTGCGAAATTCGCACTCTAGAGTGCGACAACCACGAAGGAGCTCAGGAGGACAGCCACAAGAGGTAGTCGATCCGAAACTGGCGCTGCCATCAGCACCAGCTGTGGACAGACCCTGGCGTCCCCGACCGCCCTGGCTGAGGGTGAACGTGCAGCGAGCGACCCCGGTCCCGCCGCTCTCGTGACGCGTTCGAGGCAGTCAGGCATCCTCAGAACTACGCTGGCTCCCAGTGATCCTTGTCCCGCGGTCAACACGAAGTCGCAGTTCAGGCGAGAACCAGCGCCCACCCTGAACCTGCCATTAGCCTGAGCCTCGACAGGGAGCACTGACGACGCTACGCGGGTTCCGGTTGGGAGGTGGGGGTCATGGCCTTGGTGAAGCGGTCCGAGTTGGTGACCGCGTTGGCCACAGTTGCGGTCAGCGCCCTGAGTGGCCCGTTGGGGCCGGTCGGCGTGACCGCCGCCAAGGAGTTGGTGAAGCTGCTCCAAGGAGCTTGGGCCAAGGGTTCGAAGGAGCGAGAGCTGCGGGATCGGGTCCAGGTCGCCATCACCGATTGGGCCAGGGGTGAAGGGCTCGACGAGGAGATCACCGAACGCGGTCTCGCCTGGGCGGTCCACTATGTCCAGGCGGCGGGCTGCCAGTACGACCTGATCGCTGAGGTGGATTTCGATCCGACGCGAGTCGCAGAGACCGTGCTCAAGCAGATCCGGCAACGCGACAGCTACTGGGGCACGGAGGACGAGCACGCCGTCGCGGAGCGCGCCATACGGGCCACCTACTCCGTGATCTGTCCGGCCCTCAGGGCTGAGGGAGGCGTGATCCTGGCCGCGATCCATGCTGTCCGCCAGGAACTGCGCACCAGCTTCGACCAGCTGCGGAACGACCTGCTGGGCGTGGCGGACAGACAGGAACTGATCGCCTACCTCGAGGAGCAGATCCCCCTGTGGGATCTCTCCCCTTGGCTCAACGGCCGCAAACCCTCGCAACTGGAGCGGACGCTGGAGATCAAGCATGAACACACACGCATGTCTGCCGCGGAGGCCTTGGAGGGTGTGTCGCTGCTGACGGTGCTGGGCGGCCCCGGTTCGGGCAAGACCTGGCTGGCGCAGCGCCTCGTTCGCGAGGCCGCCGAGACCGCCCTGCTCCAACTGCGGGATCCGCGGGTGGAACCGACCTCGGTTGAAATCCCCCTGTTCACCACTGTGGCGAGGTGGGCGGGACGGCACAGCACCGGCTTCGAAGGCTTGGTGGAGGCGGCACTCCCCGGCGAATCCAAGGGCAGGCTCCGCCGACTCGTCCTACGGCCAGGAACCCCGGTGCTGGCGGTGGCGGACTCCTTGGACGAGGGCGTCCCGACCAGCACCGCTAGGACTCTGCTCACCTCTTTGACACACCCAAGCGGGCGCAGGCTCGTGATCACGTCACGACCGGAGGCATGGCACAGCGCCGCCCCGAACCTCCGCAACGAAAAGGACACCCGAGTCGGAACCCTCACCGAGCTGCGCTACCCCGAGGACGTTAACTCCTACGTGAGCGCATGGTTTGACCACGAGCCCTCCTTAGCGCAACACCTCATCCGGCAGTTGGAAGAAAGGCAGGAACTCCGCGCCACCGCGCCCAGCCCCCTGCTGTTGACCTTCTACTGCATGCTCACGGAGCAGCAACCAGGCGACAAGCTACCACGCCGCACACGAGAGCTGTATTCCCGCATCATCGACCTCCTGTTCACCGGGCGATGGGCAAAGGACCCGGAACAAGGCATCGACTTGTCGGCTTGTCGCGCCACATTGCAACGGTGGGCCTGGGAGGGGGTCAAGGACGCAGTAACGTCCTTCGGACTGGGGGCGTGGCCCGACACCTTCACGACCGAACAAGAAGTGAACTTGCCTAGGGCCCTTGACCACGTGGCCCCCAAACAGCAGTACCCGGCCGAACACACGTTCACCCGAGACAGGGTCGAGCGTCGATTCCTGCACCGCACCCTGTGGGAACACCTGGTCGCTGAACACATCGCCACCCTCACACCCAAGGAGGCTGCCGAGGCACTGCTCCCCCACGTCTGGTTCGACCCAGACTGGCAGGTCACAGTCCCCATGGCCATCGCCACTCACCCTGAACGCAGCAAGCTCGCGAAACGACTCTGGCGCCACCACAAGGACAACCCCTCACCGGTTCAGAAAGTCATCAGCACCCGCCTCGAAGAGCTTCTGCTTCAGGCGGCGGGACAAACCGACCCCGAGGACTGGACCGGAGAAAGCTGTGATCTCATCCATGATCTACGAAAGCACCTCGCGATCCGACACCCGGATCTGATCACCGCTTCCGCCCAGTGGACCTCCTCGAACGCAGCTTGTGTTGAAACAATCCGCAACGCCATCACCGCCATCACCAACCCGTGGGGCCGCGGCCCGCTGATCGAAGCCCTGGTGAAACTCGACCCCACCAACACCGAAAAAGCCAAAGCCCGTGCACACATCCTCGACACCCTCCCCACCGCCACCGACCCGTGGGACCTCGCCCGCCTCATCGAAGCCCTGGCGCAACTCGACCCCACCGAGGATCAACGAGCCCAAGCCCGCGCACACATCCTCGACACCCTCCCCACCACCAACCCGCGGGACCGCGCCCGGCTCATCGAAGCCCTGGTGCAACTCGCCCCCACCGAGAAGGAACGAACCCACACCCGCACCCTCATCCTCGACACCCTCCCCACCACCAACCCGTGGACCCTCGCCCGCCTCATCGAAGCCCTGGCGCAACTCGACCCCACCGAGAAGGAACGAACCCAAGCCCGCGCACACATCCTCGACACCCTCCCCACCGCCACCGACCCGTGGACCCTCGCCCGCCTCATCGAAGCCCTGGCGCAACTCGACCCCACCGAGGATCAACGAGCCCAAGCCCGCGCACACATCCTCGACACCCTCCCCGCCGCCAGCGACCCGTGGGACCTCGACCGCCTCATCGAAGCCCTGGCGCAACTCGACCCCACCGACAATCAGCAAACCCAAACCCGCGCACACATCCTCGACACCCTCCCCACCGCCACCGACCCGTGGGACCTCGACCGCCTCATCGAAGCCCTGGCGCAACTCGCCCCCACCGAGATGGAACGAACCCAAGCCCGCGCACACATCCTCGACACCCTCCCCACCACCACCGACCCGTGGACCCTCGCCCGCCTCATCGAAGCCCTGGCGCAACTCGACCCCACCGAGGATCAACGAACCCACACCCTCACCTTCATCCTCGACACCCTCCCCACCACCACCGACCCGTGGGACCACGCCCGCCTCATCAAAGCCCTGGTGCAACTCGACCCCACCGAGATGGAGCGAACCCACACCCGCACCTTCATCCTCGACACCCTCCCCACCACCACCCACCCGTCCATCCGTCACTTCCTCATCGAAGCCTTGGTGCAACTCGACCCCACCGAGGATCAACAAACCCACACCCGCACCCTCATCCTCGACACCCTTCACACCACAGATTTGAGCTCTGAGCAGATCCACGCTCTCTTGGCGTTTCTTCGTCGGATCACACCAGTCCGTGCTTGGCTGCGGGCCTTACGGTCCATTGATGATGCTGATGAGCCTGAGCAACGTTGAGCTAAGTTGGGAATACCGTCCGCATCGCAACGGGGTCCAGACTGACATCAGCGCCGATCCAAACAGGGTGTCGCCATGTAAGCGGCTGCCGAGCCATTGAACATTCACCCTGTGGCGTTGAAAGCTGTGATTATCTGTGGAGCTAAGGGGATTCGAACCCCTGACCTCTTCCATGCCATGGAAGCGCGCTACCAACTGCGCCATAGCCCCGCGAGCGCCTCCCATCGTAGCGGAGGCGCTCCCCTCAGTGCAAAGCTGCCTGCGCCGCCTTCGGCAGGGCCCTGGCGATGACCTCCATGGCCTCGTCGTCGTGGGCCGACGAGAGGAACCAGGCCTCGAAGGCCGATGGCGGGAGGGCCACCCCCTCCTCCAGTATGGTGTGGAAGAACCGCGTGAAGGCGTCCGTGTCCTGGGCCTGCGCGTCGGCGTAGTTGCGGACCGGTTCCTCGCGGAAGAACACCGAGAACAGGTTCCCCGCGTTCTGCACCACGTGCGGGACCCCGGCCTTCGTCAGGGCCTCGTGGACCAGCGCCTGCAGTTCCCTGGAGCGGGCATCGACGTGGGCGTAGACGGTCTCGTCGGCGAGGTCCAGGGTCGCGATGCCCGCCGCCGTCGCCAGCGGGTTCCCCGACAAGGTGCCCGCCTGGTACACCGGACCCAGCGGGGCCAGCAGCTCCATGACCTCCCGACGCCCCGCCACCGCCGCCAGCGGCATCCCGCCACCGACGACCTTCCCGAACGTGAACAGATCCGGCACCCACACCGGGTGCTCCACCCCGGCCTCGAAACCCCACCAGCCAGCGCGCGAGACCCGGAACCCGGTCAGCACCTCGTCCAGGATCATGAGCGCGCCGTGCTCGGCCGTCAACCGGCGGATCTCCGCGTTGAACCCCTCCGCCGGGGGCACGACCCCCATGTTCGACGGCGCCGCCTCCGTGATGACGCAGGCGATCCGGTCACCGAAGCTGGCGAACGCCTCCCGCAGCGCGGACACGTCGTTGTAGGGCAGCACGACGGTGTCCGCCGCGGCCGCCGCCGTCACCCCGGCGCTCCCCGGCAACCCCTGCGTCGCCACCCCCGACCCGGCCGCCGCCAGCAGCGCGTCCGAATGGCCGTGGTACAGCCCCGCGAACTTGATGATCCGGTCCCGACCGGTGGCGCCACGGGCGATCCGGATGGCGGTCATCGTCGCCTCCGTCCCCGTGCTCACCAGCCGCACGTTCTCCGCCGCCGGCACCCGCTGCCGGATCCGCTCCGCCAGCTCCACCTCGGCCCCGGTCGGCGCCCCGAAGCTCAGCCCCTTCGCGGCGGCCCGCTGCACCGCCGCCACCACCTCGGGATGGGCATGCCCGAGCAGCGCCGGACCCCACGAACACACCAGATCCACGTAGCTCTTCCCGTCGACATCCGTCACCCGGCATCCCGACGCCTCGCGGATGAACCGCGGGGTGCCACCCACCGAGGCGAAGGCCCTGACCGGGGAGTTCACCCCACCCGGGATCGACTCCGTCGCACGCGTCATCCAGTCCTGGTTCATGCCATCCACTCCGCCACTTCCAACGCCCAGTAGGTCAGCACCACGTCGGCACCGGCCCGAACGATACTCGTCACCGACTCCTCGACGGCGGCCCGACGGTTGATCCACCCCTTCTCGGCGGCCGCCTCGATCATCGAGTACTCCCCCGACACCTGGTACGCCGCCACCGGCACCTGCGCCACCGCCGCGACATCAGCCAGCACGTCCAGGTAGTGGCTGGCGGGCTTGACCATCACCATGTCCGCCCCCTCCGCCAGGTCCAGCAGCGCCTCCCGCAGCCCCTCGCGACGATTCCCCGGATCCTGCTGATAGGTACGCCGATCCCCCTCCAGCGAGGACCCCACCGCCTCGCGGAACGGCCCGTAGAACGCCGACGCGTACTTCGCGGAATAAGCGAGCACCGCCACATCCTCGAACCCCGCCCCGTCGAGTCCCTCCCGGATGATCCGGACCTGGCCGTCCATCATCCCCGACGGCGCGACGACGTGGGCCCCGGCCTCAGCCTGGGCGATCGCCTGCCGCGCGTACAGCTCACAGGTCTCGTCGTTCACGACCCGGCCGTCGGCGGCCAGGACCCCGCAGTGGCCATGGCTGGTGAACTCGTCGAGGCAGACATCCGACATGATGACCAGCTCGTCACCCACCGCCTCACGGCAGGCCGTGATACCCCGCTGCAGGATGCCGTCGGCCGCCCACGCCTGCGAACCTTGGGCGTCCTTGTCCGCATCATCCGGCACCCCGAAGAGCATGATCCCGCCCAGCCCGGCGTCCCGGGCGGCCCTCGCCACGTCCCCGATCTGGGCGACGGTGTGCCGCAGCACCCCCGGCATCGCCTTGATCTCGGCCCCGGTCTCCCCGACGAACGCGGGCAGCACCAGCTGGCTCGGCCTCGGCCTGGTCTCCCGGACCAGCCGCCGCATCGCGGCCGTGGTGCGGAGACGACGTGGACGCTCGATCATGCGTTCCCCTTCCGGATCAGCTCGGCGGTCGCCCGGGCGACCTCCTCGGCATCGGGCGAGGTCGCCGCGCTGGCCGCGACCCCCAACTCATTCAACACCCTCAACGTGGGCTGCCCGATCGCCAGCACCCGCGTGGCGGGGGGCCAGCCCAGCCGTTCGTGGATCGCCCGGGCCATGGACCCGGAGGTCACCACCACGGCGCCGAACTCCCCCGCCCGCCACGACGCCACCAGGTCCTCGGGCAGGTGTCCGGTGGGTTCCATCGTGTAGACGGGCACCACCGACACCTCGTGCCCCAGGTCCCGGAGCCCATCCGGCAGGTTCGGCTTCGACAACGCCGACCCCGGGATGAGCACCCGCGCGGGAGTCGCCTCGAACTCCGTGACGATCCCGTCGCCGCTGGCCTGCCGGGGCACGAAATCCACCTCGTAGCCCGCCTGCTCCAGGGCCCTGGCGGTGGCTCTCCCCACCGCCGCGATCCTGCCGGGGAGCCTCAGCCCCAGCTCCTCCAGCGTCTCGACGGTGCGGGCGGAGGTCACGATGCTCCAGTCGGCATCCGGCAGGTGATCCACCTCGAGCACCACCCTGACCTGCACGGGCCAGGCCGTCACGGCCAGCCCCTGCGCCTCCAGCGCCGTCGAGATGGCCCCGGCCTCGCGGGGCAGGAACACCGTGCGCCTGGCCTCGGCCGGCCACAGATCCGCGGCGTCGTGGAACTCCGCCAGCCGGGACTCCCGGCTGGCCCCCAGCTCCGTCACCTCGCCCGCTCCGGCGTCGAGGAGCCGGGCCGCCACCCGCTCCCCCGCCCCAGGGGCGAGCGACTCCTCCGCGGTGACGACCTGCGTCCCGTCGTGGGAGAACACCCCGGCGACGAGGCTGCCTCCCTCTCCGCGGGCAGCGATCGGCGCGGCACAGCCACCGCCGAGTGCCGCCAGCACGGCACGTTCCTCCATGACACAGAGCCGGGCCGTGGGGTCGTCGATGACGGACAGCACCTCCCGCAAGGGCTTGTCGTCCACCCGGCACTCGACGGCGAGGGCTCCCTGCCCCGGCGCAGGCAGGATCGGCAGGTCCTCGGTGATCCGCCCCGCCAGCCCCAGCCGTCGCAGCCCGGCGGCGGCCAGCACGACGGCGTCGAGGTCGCCCTGGGTGACCCGTGCCAGCCGGGTGTCGATGTTGCCCCGGATGTCGACGTAGGTCAGATCCGGTCGGAGCCCCCGCAGCTGCGCGACCCGACGCGGCGACCCCGTCCCCACGAGGGCCCCGGGGGGCAGCTCGGCCAGGGTCAGACCGTCGCGGGCGCACAGGGCGTCGAGCGCCGATTCGCGGGTCGGCACGGCTGCGATCACCAGGCCCGGCACCGGCTCCACCGGCAGGTCCTTGAGCGAGTGGACGGCCAGGTCCACCTCACCCTCCAGCAGCGCGCTGCGCAGTTCCGCCGCGAACACCCCCAGACCCTCGACGGCCTTGAGCGAACCCCGTTCCCGATCGCCACGGGTGCGGATCGGCACCACCTCGACCTCGTGGCCAAGGGCCCGGAGCCGATCCGCCACCCATGTCGACTGGGTCATCGCCAGCGTCGACGCCCTGGTCCCCAACCTCATGCGGCCGCCTCCAATCCCGAGGCGATGGCCGCCTCGATCCCGTTGCCGAAGACCCACGCCCCGGCGAGCCGCATGTGCCCCGGCAGCTGCGCCAGCAGCGCAGTTCGGGCCTCCGGCCCCAGGCTGCGCGGCACCGCTGGCCAGCGCGTGACCGCGACGTCGAGGGCCCGGGTCACGGGACGGCCGAGCAGCAGCGACGCGTCGGCCAGCGCCTGCTCCGTGGTCGGTGTGGCGTCGGGGGCGTAGCTGAGCCGCAGCACCGCCACCCGGGTCCCGCTCCACGGCCACTTCGCCGAGTAGTGGGTGAGGGCCCTGGCGGTCAACCCCGGCAGCGGCTGCCCGAGCAGCACCCCGGAGCCGACCGGGGCGCCATCGAGCTGGGCCGGGTCCAGGGCCAGCATGACGTTCTGGGATGCGGTGGTGGGCGGGGTGCCCACCTCGATGCCCAGCTGGCGGAGCAGGTCGGCGGCGGGCCGGGCGGGGCAGGCGATGACCACCTGGTCGGCGTCCAGCGCGTTGAGATCCTCCACCCGCTCCCCGAGCCGGATCTCACCCCCGTGGTCACGGATGTCGTCGGCGAGGGCCTCGACGAGACGGAACAGTCCTCCGACGGGCTGGGCGACGCTCGAACGGGTCCCCCGGGCTGCGGCGACCTTGGCGTACAGGGATCCCGGCCCCACGAGACCGGGCGCGAACTGGGCCAGGGCCATGCGTTCCGGCGGCATGCCGTAGACGCCCCTCGTCACGGGGGCGACGAGCCGTCTCGTCACCGCCTCGCCGAGCCGGGCCGTGACGAGCTCACCGACCGTGGTGGCGTCGACACCGACCTCGTCGGCAAGCTCAGGTTCGGCCAGGGCGAGGGCGAGCTGTTGCTCGTCGAGGGCCGCGCTGAGGGCCGGGTCGTCGGGGCTGGCGGGGATGCCCAGCACCCCGTCGGCCCCCGGCCAGGACTCGTCGACCGACCAGCGGATCCGTGGCCCCCCCTCCGGCTCCCGGACCTCCAGGCCGAGCGTGGCGCAGAGCGCATCGGCGGTGCCGAGCCGACGGGCGAAGGCCTCGGCCCCGCCGTCGACCCGCTCCCCTGCCAGGGTGATGGGCATCACCATCCCACCGAGCCGGTCCGTCGCCTCGACCACGGTCACGGACTCCCCGCTGCGGGCGAACCGGTGGGCCGCGGCGAGTCCCGCGACCCCTCCCCCGATGACGACGGCGTTCACTGTTCGTGCACCCAGGCGACGAGGTCGGTCAGGACCTGCGGATCCGTGGTGGGGGGCACGCCGTGTCCCAGGTTGACGATGTGGGCCGGGGCCGCCCTGCCCCGCTCGACGACGTCGCGGGCGTGGGCCTCGAGCGCGTCCCATCCGGCGGCGAGACGCGCCGGGTCGATGTTGCCCTGGAGGACCGTGCCGGGCAGGCGGCGCGCCGCCTCGTCGAGGGGGGTGCGGTAGTCGACGCCGATGGCCTCCACGCCGAGGGCCATCTCCTCGAGCAGGTGTCCTGTTCCCGTCCCGAAGTGGATGCGCGGCACCTGGATTCCGTCGAGGGCTCGCCTCGAGTGCGGCGCCACCTTGGCTGCGTAGTCCTCCCGGGTGAGGGACCCGGCCCACGAGTCGAACAGCTGGACGGCCCGGGCGCCGCCCTCGATCTGCCACCGGAGAAACTGCCGTGAGATGTCGGCGCACCAGCCGAGCAGCAGATCCCACGATTCCGGGTCGGCGTGCATCATGGCCCGGGCCGCGAGATGGTCCCGTGACCCCCGGCCCTCGACGAGGTAGGCGGCCAGGGTGAACGGCGCCCCCGCGAAACCCAGCACCGGGGTCCTCTCCCCGAGTTCCAGGACGCTGAGCCGCACCGCCTCGACGACGGCCGAGCCATCGCCCGGTCCGCGCTCGACCAGGCGCCTGACGTCGTGGGCGTCGCGGACGGGCTCCGAAAAGACGGGGCCGACGCCGGAGGTGATCGTCACGTCCACTCCTGCGAGTGCCAGCGGGATCATGATGTCGGAGAAGAAGACAGCGGCGTCGACCCCGTGGCGACGAACGGGTTGACAGGTGATCTCGGCGGCGAGGTCGGGCCGCAGGCAGGCCTCCAGCATGGCGACCCCCTGTCTCACATGGCGGTACTCCGGCAGGGATCGCCCTGCCTGCCTCATGAACCACACGGGCAATCTGTCCGGCCGATTCCCAGCCAGGGCTTGAAGGATGACGGGCTCCGCGCTGTCGGTCATGCCCTGAATTCTGCCGTATCGGCTCAGATCTGGTTAGCTAGGCTCATCGTGAACTTTCGCATCCTCTCAGTCGAACACGACCGGCAAGGCCTGTCGGAGGTCCAGCGCGTTTCTCAACATGCGGACAGACTGTCCTCTTGTCTCACCGCCATCCCGGGGGTGGACGGTGTCATCACCCTGAGCACCTGCAACCGCGTCGAGTTCCTGCTGGACGCGGAGTCGGTGTCCGAGTCACACCTCCGCCTCCGGCTGGCCCGTGAACTCGCCCCCACCGCCCACTGGAACGTCTACGAGAACGACGAGGCACTGGACCACCTGTTCCGGGTCGCCAGCGGGCTCAACTCCATGGTGGTCGGTGAACGCGAGATCGCGGGTCAGCTCCGGCGGGCCCTGAAACTGGCAGCCGCCGAGGGGCGTGCCAGCGGCAACCTGACCCAGGTGGCCAGCGCCGCGCTCCACACCGCGCGCCGCGTGGGTTCGGAGACCAGACTCCAGGAGTCCGGTCGTTCCGTGGTCTCCGTCGGCCTGGACATGACGGGCATCTCGGACTGGCCCTCCCAGCGGGTCCTGCTCGTGGGAACGGGCTCCTTCGCCGGTGCCGTGGTGGCGGCGCTGCAGCAGCGGGGCGTCTCCGAGATCCTCGTGCACTCGGTCTCCGGCAGGGCACATGACTTCGCAGCCGCCCGTGGGCTCGGGGCGGTTGACGATCTGTGCGACGGCATCGCCAGAAGCACCATGGTGATCGCGTGCCGTGGCATGGGAAGCCCGATCATCCACCCGGAACACCTGGCAGGGACCCCCGTCTCGGTGGTGCTGGACCTGGCCCTCAGCCCCGATGTGGACCCCGGCGTGGCGCGTCTGGAGGGTGTCACGCTGCTGGACCTCGCCGCCATCCAGGGTGCCATCTCCCCGGCCTGGGCCGCCGACACCGCCCATGCCGAACAGCTGGTCCGGCTCGCCGTAGCCGAGACGGCCGCCCGCCTGGCCTCCCGGGCCGCCGACCCCGCGGTGGCCTCCCTCCGGGAATCGGTGCTGGCCATCGTCGACGAGGAGGTCGCGCGGCTGCCCCAGGGCCGGGCCCTCACGGTGGAGGACTGCGCGCAGGCACTGCGACGTCTGGCCACCCGTTTCCTCCACACCCCGTCGGCCCGCGCCAGAGACGCCGCCATGGCCGGGCGCATCGACGACTACCTCGCCGCGGTCGAGGAGTTGTACGGCATCGACATGAGCCTGGACCGCACGCACCAGGGCGAGAGCCGCTGCCCCATGACGGGGTTGAGTTTCGCCGACCTCCACCACCCCCACGCGGAGACCCGATGACCGACGCACTCAGCCCGTACACCGCCGTCCTGCTCGCCTCCTACGGCGGGCCCCGTCGCTCCGAGGACGTGCTTCCCTTCATGCGCAACGCGACGGCCGGAAGGGGCGTCCCGGACGAGCGCCTCATCGAGGTGTCCCGCCACTACGAGCTGTTCGGTGGCCGCTCCCCCATCAACGAACAGAACGAGGCGCTGCGGGACGCCCTCGTCGCCGAGCTGGAGCGACGGGGCTGCCCCCGCGAGGTCGTGATCGGCAACCGCAACTGGACCCCGTTCTTCAGCGAGACGGTGGGGGCGTTGCGGGACGGCGGCCACGAACGGGTCGTCGCCCTGGCGACGGCCGCGTACTCGTCGTACTCCAGTTGCCGCCAGTACCACGAGGACCTTGACAAGGCGATGGTGGAGTTCCCCGAGGTGTCGCTGGAGAAGGTCGGCCCCTACTGGGCACACGACGGATTCATCGTCGCCAACGTCGCCTCCCTCGTCGCTGCGGTGCAGAGTCTGCGGTCGCGGCTCGACGGCGGGCGGCTGCGTGTCCTCTTCGTCACCCATTCCATCCCGATCGCCATGAACGAACTCTCCTCGGACGGGACCCCGGAGCGGCGCTACGATGCCCAGCACCTCCAGGTCGCCCAGCAGGTCGCCCGGCGTGCCGGGGACGAACTCGGCGAGCAGCTCGACTGGGAGCTCACCTACTGTTCTCGCTCCGGCGCCCCCCACATCCCGTGGCTGGAACCGGACGTCAGCGACCGCATCGGTGAGATCACCGAGGTGGAGGGGGTCGTCGTGGCCCCCATCGGCTTCATCTCCGACCACATGGAGGTCGCCTTCGACCTCGACACGGAGGCCAGGCAGGCCGCTGCGGATGCCGGGCTGCTCTTCGAACGGGCCGCCACCGTCGGGACCCATCCGGCGTTCATCGCCTCCTTGGCCGATCTCCTCCTGGAGCAGGCCGCCATCGCCCGCGGGGACCTCGACCATGCGCAGCACCCCTGTCTCCGCGCCGTCACCAGCTGTTGCCATCCCCGACACCGGAAGGATCCTCATGTCCCACCCGCACCAGCCCGTCGTTGACCCCCGCGACACCCCGATTCCCGCCGACGAGGTCAACGCGAACACCCACTACCTCATGTACTCGGTGTTCCAGACCATCGGCGCCGTCGATCCCGATCACGTGGCGGCGGCCGAGAAGGCCCTGGCGGACACCGGGGTCACCATCCGCGGCTACTACGACATCGGCGGTTTCCGCGCGGACGCCGACCTGCTCGTCTGGCTGGTCGACGACGATCCCGCGGCGTTGCAGGCCGCGTACCACGCGCTGCGTCGCAGCGATCTCGGCGCGTCCCTGGAGCCGGTGTGGTCCTGCATCGGCGTGCACCGTCCGGCGGAGTTCAACCGCGGTCACACGCCCGCCTGTTTCTCCGGTGTCGCGCCCCGACCGTGGCTGTGCGTCTACCCGTTCGTCCGCAGCTACGACTGGTACTACCTCGACGACGACCACCGCTCGAAGATGCTCTCCGAGCACGGCCGGATGGGACGCGAGTACCCGGATGTGCTGGGCTCCACCACGTCGGCGTTCGCACTGAACGACTACGAGTGGCTGCTCGCCTTCGAGGCCGACGACCTGCACCGACTGACGGATGCCATGCGCTATCAGCGCGGGGCCGAGGCCCGGCTCCACGTGCGTGAGGAGACCCCGTTCTTCACGGGGCCCCGCGTCACGCTCACGGAGTGGGCCTCCCGTCAGCCCTCGATGACCTCCTTCATGAGGGAGTGAACCGCCGCGGGAGTGTAGTCGTCGGAATACCCGGCGATCGTGACTCCGGCCCGTTCCAGCACGAGACGGGCGGAGTCACCCACGGCGAAGACCAGGACGTCGGGGTTCCAGCCGAGCAGCCGTCCCGTCGCGATGGCGTTGGAACCGGATGTGACGACCACGACGTCGAAGAACCCCTGGTTCCACTGATCGAGGATCTCGGCCGGTGCCTCGCTGAGGACCTGCATGGTGTAGATCGGGATGAGTTGGGCATTCCAGCCCTTGGCCTGAAGCTCGGAGATGAAGCTCGGGGCCAGCAGCGCCGAACCGGGAACGAGCACGGTGCCCTCGCCGTCCGGCCAGATGTCGAGCAGGGCCCGCACCCCGGAGGCGTTCTCGGGCACGAGGTCGATCTCGTACCCCAAGGCGCGCAGGGCCTCGGCGGTCCCCGCACCGACCGCGGCGATCTTGACCCCCTTCGGGAGGGTCCAGCCGAGATCCCGGATGCTCTCCACGGCCCTGACCGACGTGAAGGCCAACCACTGCGCCCCATCGAGGGTGGAGGAGACGGCCAGCACCTCACGGCGTTGCAGCTCGACGGCGGTCACGTCGAGTCCGAACTCCCGCAACCCGCGAGCCATGCGCCCCTCTTCGCGAGGGACGAGGACGCGGGCCCGGTCGATCTCCGTCACGCGCTGCTTCGGCTCGTCATCCTCCTCCGGCTCGGGGCGCGGTGGGCGTCCGATCTCCTCGGCTCCCTTGAACCTCAGGTAGGCGGCTGCCTTCTGGGCGGTCCGCACCGCGTGCAGTTCGGAGGTGGGCATGCCCATCTGGACGGACAACCCCTTGGAACCGTCGTTCGGCAGCACCGAGACCATGAGGGAGAGCACCCCCGCCCGATGGGCCCGGGCGGCGACGGAGACGCTGTCGGCCACGTTGAGGGCACCGACCGCGGCCCGTTCCGCCATGACACACACCCGGGTGTCCGGGTGGTCGAGGACGGACAGGGCCTGGACGAGGTCCTCGTCCTCGCTGCGGCACTCAAGGCCGATCGCACCCAGACCTGCGGCGGGCAACGTCGGCAGGTACTCGGTCACGTCATCGAGACGCCCCACGGCCTCGAAGTCCGCCGCACCGGCCACGACGCCCGCGATCTCGCCCGACCTGACCTTGTCGAGGAACTGGATGAGCTGTCCTGCCGTCCGTTCCACGAACTGCAGGCCGGGGTTGAGGGCCAGGAGCTGGGCGCGACGCAGGGTGGAGCGGGTCGCGATGACGGACCCCTCGGGAAGGTTCACCAAGGTGACCCCGCCCATCGTGACCAGCGCGTCGCGCGGGTCGTTGCGTCGAAGGATGGCCGCGAAGGTCAGCCCCGGCATCGGCTGCTGCGGGATGCGGTGCATCCGATGGACCACGAGGTCGAAGTCGCCTCTCATGAGGCCGAGCCGCAGTGCGCCGATGGTCTCGGCGTCACCGGCAGCCGGGATCCGGATGATGGTGACCTCGTGTCCGAGTCCCCTCAGCTTCTCCGCGACGGCCTCACTTCGTGCGACGTCGACTGTCGAGTTCTTGGTACCCAGGCTGATCTTCACTCGTCCTCCACTGTCCTTTCGACGGCTCCCGTGCCGCCTCCTGTCCCAGCCTACCGAGGATGTGTCAGTCCAGCACCCAGCTCGGCAATCCGATCATGTAGGAGCTGATCTCGCCGCCCTCGTGGTTGGCGGCGAACAGGATGCGGCTGAGGTCCCTGGACACGGTGGCCTGCGGCTCCAGGAAGTACTCCTTCTTCTTCGGATCGGTCGGCCACGTGCTGTGGACGTGGGCCACGTTGAGGACCCGTCCGCCCGGCTTGAGCTCCAGCAGCCACACCTTGCGGTACTCGGCTCGCAGCTCCGTGATCGCGCTCTCGCCGTTCTTGGCGGCCTCCCCGTAGGTGGAGATCACGGCCCAGCCGGGCCGGTCGAAGCACTGGGCGCTGATGTGGCAGGCGTAGAGCTCGCTGTTCTGCGTGTTGGGGTAGAGCGTGTGCAGCGCATGCTTCTCTCCCGTTTCGAGGTCGATGGAGATGATGGCCCCATCCTTGTAGGACGCGGCGACGTAGAGGTCGTGACCGTTGGCCCCGATCGCCAGGTCCGAGTGCTCGGAGTTCTCGATGAGCAGTCGGGAGGACGAGAAGTCGGTGCTGTAGCTGATCGTGGCACCCTTCTTGTACTCATCGTTGTAGGGCCAGGAAGCCACCACGAAACGGCCGCTGGGGCTGGTGCTCACATGGTCCGGCACGTGATGCGGGAAGGGGAACTTGGCTGCGTCCAGGGTGCCGAGGATGGTGCCGGTGCTGAGATCCACCGAGACGATGCCGTAGCAGGCCTTCTGCTTCGTGGCCTCATCGTAGGTGCCGGCCAGGACGCTCAGGACACGTCCGTCAACGCTTCGGGTGCCCTCCCCCGCGGTCCAGAAGGCGGTGGCCTTGGGCCAGGGAGTCTTGCCGGTGAAGTCGAAGACCACCCTGCCGTCCTGGTCCCACCACTGCATGCCGCCGTCGCGCTGGGTGTGGATGTAGCGCTTCGGGTCCTTCGGGTCCCACAGGGGCTCGCAGTTGCCCGCCAGGCGGGGCAGCACCTGGAGCTTCTCGAAGGTGGCGGCGTCGTGGAGGCTCCAGTAGCCGTTCTGCGCCTCCGCCATGAAGCGGGAGTTGTCCGCGTTGAACGCCTGGGAGCGGGAGTAGTGATGCCGCAGATGTTGTCCCGTGCCCGAGTCGGCGGCGGTGACCCGGTGGATCCGGGTGCCGTAGACCGGGTCGATGACGGCGTCATCGAGCCCCTTCGACAGGGCAGGCCGGGGCCGCGGGGTGATGGGATCCGCCGACAGGGGCGTCAGCTTGAAGGAACGGTCGTAGAGCGCATCGAAGGGATTGCCGGTGGCACTGGGCGAGGCAGCGGCCTCCGGGACGACGGCCTCGGCCGAGCTGGTTGCCGCGGTCGGGCTGGGCGCCGCGGTGGCGCTCGGCGTGGGAGTCGGGGTGGGGGTCGGCGTCGCCGCCGGGGTGGCCGTCGCTGCCGCAGTCGCCGAGGCACTCGGGCTGGGAGTCGGGCTGGCGGGCGGGACGGGTGTCGGGGGAACCGGTCGGCAGGCCGCCAGGCCCGAGAGCGTTCCCATGAGCACAAAGTTTCGTCGTGCGATTCTCATTGTTCAACCTCCTGAGGCCGAAACCTACAACCGCTCCCATTCCATTCTCAACGCATTTTCCCGGCCCTTTCAGACCGATTCAGGCGCATCCTCCCCGCCATTGTTGACCGGGCGTCAAGGACGGGAGAGGTCAGCCGTAAGGGCATCGCCCCTCGTCGCACGAATGCCCTGCGACTAGGGCACGAGCCGGTGCAAAGCCACCGCCAAGACAATGTCAAGACGATGTCAAGAATTGCGTCGGAAGAAAGGCGGACACGATCACCAACCCCGGAAAGTCAAGGTGGGTGCCGTTCGACGCGACACCCACCTTGACCGTTCCCTCAATCAGGCCTGCAGATAACTGCGCAGCCCCTCCAGGGCCGGGGAGAACACCTGGGCGGCGAAGAACTCCCGCCACTGGTCCCGCTCCGACGGATGACACTCGAAGTCCACCCACCACTCGACCAGCGACGCCCCGCTGTCCGCGACGGGGGTCACCTGGACCCGCGCGACGTAGTCGGTCACGGGGAAGGGGGCTGGATCGCAGAACCCGTAGGCGAAACTCCGCTCGATGTCGTCGAGGGCCATGAGTTGCTCCCGGATCCGGGAGTCCCCCAGCTGGAAGCTGCGCACCGCACCCACGGTCGTTCCGGTCAGCCCGTCCTCGATGTGGCTCTCGGAGACCGCCTCGGAGAACCATGTGGCCAGGCCGTTGAAGTCCCGGATCGTGGCCCACACCACCTCGGCGGGGCGCGCCACGATCGTGCTGTGGTACGACCTGGTCATGCCTCGGCCTTCCCGAAGGTGATCGCCTTGAAGTCCTCCGTCTGCTTGCGGATACCGACCTCGGTCGGGAACCGCTCAATGGAGCTGGCACCGTAGAAACCGACGATGCCCTCGGTGTGGTCAAGGATGTACTGCGCGTCCTCGGGATTGGCGATGGGGCCGCCGTGGCACAGACACAGGATGTCCGGGTTGACGGTCTTCGCTGCGTCAGCAAGCGCCTGGACCTTCACGGCAGCCTCCTCCAGGGTCAAGGCGGTCTGTGCCCCGATGGTCCCCGAGGTGGTGAGACCCATGTGCGGAACGAGGATGTCAGCACCAGCCCTGGCCATGTCCTTGGCCTGTTCCTCGTCGAAGACGTAGGGCGAGGTGAGCAGATCCATCTCATGCGCCATCCGGATCATGTCGATCTCGGGCCCGTAGCCCATCCCGGTCTCCTCGAGGTTGGCCCGGAAGACACCGTCGATGAGGCCGACGGTCGGGAAGTTCTGCACCCCCGCGAAACCGATCTCCTTCACCTGACGGAGGAAGTGTGGCATGACGCGGAACGGGTCGGTGCCGTTGACGCCGGCCAGGACGGGGGTGTGCCCCACGACGGGGAGGACCTCGTTGGCCATCTCCATGACGATGGCGTTGGCGTCACCGTAGGCCAACAGCCCCGACAGCGACCCACGACCGGCCATGCGGAACCGGCCGGAGTTGTAGATGACCAGGAGGTCGATGCCCCCGGCCTCGGCCGACTTGGCGGTGATACCGGTTCCCGCACCACCCCCGATGATCGGTTTGCCCTCGGCCACCTGGGCGCGGAAACGGGCGAGGATCTCGTTGCGTGACATGTCTTCTTCTCCTTCTCGTGTGGTCAACGCGTGATGGCTGCGTGGAGGGCCTCGGCCATGGCGGCACCGAAGCCCGGTGAGTTGATGTCCTGGTCCCGCTCGTGCACCACGACCGGGCTGCCCTCGAGACCGGAGCGCAGCGCGGCGAACAGCGCCTCGTCGGCGGCCGCGTCGTGGAAGGGGGCACCCTCGACGTCGATGGCGCTCACCCCACGCAACGGGATGAACAGCTCCGTCGGGCCGGTGGCCGCCGCGAGCTTGGCGGCGATCCGGCGTCCCAGCTCCGCCATCTCCTCAACGGTGGTCCGCATGAGGGTGACGGTGGGGTTGTGGACGAACAGGGTGCGGCCGCGGAACTGATCGGGCACCGTGTCCATCGGCCCGAAGTTCACCATGTCGAGGGCCCCGAGGCTCACCACCTGCGGCAGACCACACGCCCCGGCACGTTCCAGCCGGTCGGGCCCCGCGGAGAGGACTCCCCCGACCAGATCGTCCGCGAGCTCCGTCGTCGTCAGGTCGCACACGCCCGCGAGGAGTCCGGACTCGACGAGCTTCTCCATGGCACGGCCTCCGGTTCCGGTGGCGTGGAAGACGAGGACCTCGTAGCCCAGGTCGACGAGACGGGCCCTGGCCTCGTCGGCCGCGGGCGTGGTCACACCGAACATCGTGATGGCCACCAACGGCCTGCTCCCTGCATCCTCGACACGCCCCTCGCATGCGACTGCCATGCCCGCCACCGCGGCCGCGGCGTTCCCCAGCACCTTCAGCGAGACCGAGTTGATGCCCGCGACGTCGACGACGGAGTACATGAGGGTGGCGTCGACCTCACCCACGTAGGGGCGGACATCACCCGAGGCCATGGTGGAGACCAGGAGCTTGGGGAACCCGATGGGCAGGGCATGCATCGCTGCGGCTGCAACGGAGGAGCCGCCGGAACCGCCGATGGCCAGCAGCGCGTGGATACGGCCCTCGGAGCACAGCCCCCGCACGACCTCAGCCACTCCCCTGCTCATCACTCCCATCATCTCGCCGCGGTCGCGGCGCTCCCGCAACTCCTCGGGGTCCTCCCCCGCGGCGCGGATGACCTCATCCGAGGTGACGTCCGCCAGCTCGCTCGTGGAGAACGAGCCGACGTCGATGGTGAGCGTCTCCGCCCCATGAGCGCGCAGCTGCTCAATGAGCCAGCGGTACTCCTCTTGTTTGGTGTCCAGTGTTCCGATCACAGCGACGACAGGCATGCGTGTCCACTCCTTTGTGTCCGATGCCCTTGACCCTAGGGAGACCCCACGCAGCGGGCCAGCCCAATTTCCGAGGATTGGCACACTGCCCGGTCACGGGCATGCAGACTGCCCTGCATGGGTCCCCACCTCACCGCCGCTCAGCTGTCCCGCCTGCTCGGACCGTGGACGGACGCGGCGCCCCGGCTCGCGGACGCCCTCGCCGCCACCATCGGCGACCTCGTCGACCGCGGCTTCATACCGGCCGGCGCCCTCCTGCCGCCCCAACGCGACCTCGCCACGTCGCTGGGAGTCTCCCGCAGCACCGTCGCCACGGCACTCGGGCTGCTCGTCGCCCAGGGCCGGGCCTCGTCCAGGCAGGGGTCCGGCACCCGGATCCGGTCCACCCGGGCGGGACGGACCCACACGGATGCCGGCCGCCTCTTCTCCTTCACCAACGCCTCCCCGGGGATCATCGACCTGTCGACCGGTGCGCTCCCCGCATCCCGTGTGGCCCGCGAGGTCCTGGCCGCCGGGGTCGGCGACCTCGACCCCTACCTCGACACCGACGGCTACTTCCCCGCCGGCATTCCCCTGCTCAGGCAGGCCATCGCCGAGCACCTCACCTCGTCGGGCATCCCCACCACCCCGGGGGAGATCCTGGTGACCAACGGGGCACAGCACGCCACCCACCTCGCGGTCCGGGGACTCCTCAGCCCGGGGGACCTCGCCCTGTGCGAGGACCCCACCTACCGGGGCGCGCTGGAGGTCCTGGCCCAGGCCCAGGTCCGGGTCGAGGGAATCCGGATGGATCCAGGGGGCCTCGACGCGGATCTGGTCGCCCGGGCGCTGCGCCGCACCCCCCAGGTGCTCCACTGCCAGACCAGCATCCACAACCCGACCGGTCTCACCTGGAGTCGCAGCCGGTGCCGCGAGGTGGCCGACCTCGTCAACGACGCCGCCCTGCCCGTCATCGAGGACTGCTGCTCCTGGGACCTGACGCTCACCCCACGACCCCGCCCCACTCTCGTCGGTCTCGTCGACCCGGACCTGCACGTCAGCTGCTGGACCATGTCGAAGCTGTTCTGGGGCGGGATACGAATCGGCTGGCTCCGCGCGTCGGAGAACCGGATCCGCACCTTCACCGAGCTGCGCAAGACCGGGGACCTCGCCACCTCGGTGATGGATCAGCTGCTCGCGGTGCAGCTGCTGCACCGATCCGCGGAGGCCCGGCAGGAGCGTCGGGAAGACCTCAGGAACCAACTCACCGCGACCCGGGAGATCCTGCAGAAGCACCTCCCGTCCTGGCACTGGCCGGAGATCGCGGGAGGATCGGGATTGTGGGTCGACGCCGGTGTGGACTCCCTGGCCCTGGCGGAGCGGGCCGCTCGGCTCGGCATCAAGCTCGCACCCGGCCCGGCCTTCTCACCCCACGAGGGACACCGGACGAGGCTCCGACTGCCCATCGGGCAGGAGCCGGAACGTCTCGCCACCGCGGTCGGGCTGCTCCGGGAGGTCGTCGGGGAGGCCCGCGGCCACCCCACCCCCGCCGCACCAATTAGGTGACGCTAACCTTGGCTTCATGTCGAAGGATTCGTTGCCCCAATCCGATCGCCCCACCGAGAACGCCGCCGGACACTGGGTCCTGGCCCGCGCAGGGAAGCGGGTGCTGCGCCCCGGTGGTCTCGCCCTGACCCGTCAACTGCTCGACCGGTGCTCGCCCGGCGGCCGCGACGTGGTGGAACTCGCGCCCGGACTGGGCCGCACCGCGCGGGAGATCGTCGCCCAGCACCCCCGCTCGTACACCGGCGTGGATCGCGACGACAGCGCCGTCGCCCACGTGACCAAGGTGGTTCAACCGTCGGGCGGCACCTGTCGGCAGGGCGACGCGAATGACACCGGCCTCGATGACGCCTCCGCCGACGTCGTCATCGGGGAGGCGATGCTCACGATGCAGAGCCCCCGAGCCAAGGGGGAGATCGTCGCCGAGGCGGCCCGCATCCTCCGTCCCGGCGGCAGCTACGCCATCCACGAGTTGGCGCTGGCCCCGGACGACATCGACCCGGAGGTGGGGACGGAGATCTCCAAGGCGCTGGCCCGTTCCATCCATGTCAACGCCCGCCCCCTGACCGTCGCACAGTGGCGGGAACTGCTCGAGGAGCACGGCTTGGAGGTCGAGTGGACCGCTACCGCCCCGATGGCCCTGCTGAAATTCGGCCGCAACCTCGCCGACGAGGGTCCGCTCGGCGTGGCCCGCATGGTGTGGAACCTGCTCCGCCAGCCCGCGCTGCGGCGTCGCGTGCTCGACATGCGCGCCACCTTCACCCAGTATGAGAACCAGCTGCGGGGCGTCGCCCTCGTGGCCCGCAAGCCCGCCTGAACCGGAGGAACCATGACTGACAAAGAGAACCCGACCCTGAGCGTCGTCAAGGATGTCGCCTCACTCATCGAGGTGAACGAGGCCGCGACCGTGTCCCGCACCGTGATGAAGGCGGAATCGTGTCGAGCGGTCCTGTTCTCCTTCGACAAGGACGAGAAGCTGAGCGAGCACACCGCCGCGATGCCCGTCGTCGTGCAGACCCTTTCAGGCAGGTTCCTCATCGAGGCCGACGGCCAGGAGGTGGAGCTGCTCCCCGGGGATCTCATGCACTTCGGCACGCGCCTGCCCCACGCGGTGACCGCGCTGGAACCGAGCAAGCTGCTGCTGCTCATGCTCGACTCACGGAGCTGACCCTGCGGGCGTGGTGGCTCTGCCCCCTCCTCCGCTGAACGGCAGCCACCAGTTGGCGGCCCCGGCCAGTCGCATCAACGTCGGGACCAGCACCATCCGGATGAGCGTGGCGTCGACGATGATCGCGGTCGCCACGCCCACCGCCAGCATCTTCAGGTACATCACCGACGAGGTGGCGTAGACCGCGAAGGACAGGGTCAGCACCAGGGCCGCCGAGGTCACGACCGGGCCACTACGTTCCAGACCGGTGGCGATGCTGGCCTCGACGTCACCGGTGCGACGCCATTCCTCACGGATCCGTGCGACGAGGAAGACCTCGTAGTCCATCGACATGCCGAACGCGATGCAGAACATCAGGATGGGGAAGGTGGCCTCCAGGCTCCCGTCCGCCGTGAATCCCAGCAGGGACGCCAGGTTGCCCTCCTGGAAACCCCACACCAACACGCCGAACATCACGGCCATGCTGAGCACGTTGAGCAGCAGCGCCTTCGTGGGCACCAGCAGACTGCCGCTCATCCAGGCGATGAGCAGCCAGGTGACCACCAGGACCAGAATCATCACCCCGGGGACGGCGCCGAGCAGCGACCGTTGGAAGTCCTCCAGCTCCGCTGGATACCCGCCGACGAGCACGGGCGAAGGTGCCTCGACTTCACGTACCCCGTCGACGAGGGAGCCGTAGCCCTGCGTGGCCAACTCGGGAACCACCCGGTACCAGTGGCCGGGGACGGTGACATCTGACGCCTGGCGACCGTCGATGAACCTTCCCGCGGGAGAGTCGACCTGCGCGACCCCGGCCATCCGGGACAGGGCAGCTGCGTACTCGCCCGCCTTGCCTGCTGCGACCTCCTCCTCGGGGAGCAGGAACAGGGAATCGATGAACTCGGCATCGAAGTTCGCCTCGATCTCCTCCTGGACCTGGCGGCTGCTCACCTCCTGGGGCAGGACGCGGGCATCGGGCAGGCCGAGCCGCAGACCAAGCACCGGTGAGGCCAGCAGGACCAGCACCACCAGGACCGGCAGGGCGAAACGGAGGGGTCTTCTCATCATGAGCGTTGCGGTGCGGTGCCAGAAACGTCTCCCATCCGGGCTCCTCGGCACCGGGATCCGGCCACCGACGAGCGCCAGGGCCGCGGGCAGGATGACCAGGGCGGCCAGCATGGAGGTTCCGACGGTGAGCACTCCGGCATGGGCGAAGGACTGGAGGAAGGGAAACGGGAACAGCAGCAACCCGAGCAGACTCGCGGCCACGATCAGGCCACTGAACGCGACGGTGCGCCCCACGCAGGCGCGAAGTCCCGTCACGGCCTCACCCGGCGTCGCTCCTCGACCACGCGCCTCGACGAAACGGTCGATGACCAGGAGGCTGTAGTCGACGCCGAGTCCGATGCCCATGACGAGCACGAGGTTCCCCGCGAAGGTCGAGATGTCGACCCAGCGGGCGAGCACGCCGAGCAGGGCCAGGGTCGTGACGACGGAGAACAACCCCATCATCAAGGTGAGCACGGCACCGACCAGGCCCCGACGCAGGGCCACGAGGAGGATGAGGATCAGCGGGAGGATGATCGCCTCGGCGCGAACGAAATCGGTACGCGCCTGGGTGGCCGCTTGTCGGAAGATCTCGTCACCACCGCCGACCCGGGTGTGGATCTCGCTGCCTTCCCGGCTGAACTCTGGGGAGATGTCGGCCAGGGCGCGACGCGCCTGGGTCACATCACCGGCGAGCCGGGCCGTGATGAGGGCCTGGACGCCGTCCCTCGACCTCATGGCCGGGGAGCGCCCTTCGTCCCAGTAGGAGGACACGTCCGAGGTCTCCGGGAGTGCGTCGAGCTCCGCGGCGAGCCGACGCGCCTCCGCCGCCACCTCAGGGGCATCCACGTCCCCGGCCCTGGCCGTGACGAGGATCAGGATGTGCTGCTTGCCCGTGGCGTCGCTGGCGGAGAGCGTCTGGTCGACGCGGTGGGACTCCGTCCCCGGGCTCTCGAAGCGGCTGAGCACCATGCGGTCCATGGCGGAAGGCACGGTGACGGCAGCCGCCAGGGCGACGAGGAGAGCACCCAGCAGCAGGAGGAGGTGGCGACGTGGGCGCGGGAGTGAGCGAGACATCGGCGTCCTTCCGGGAGGGGTCGCCCACGACGGTACCCTAGGAGCACGGGATCATCAAGAACACATACGATCCATGCCCCTATACGATTCTCATCCCTCCAGCAGCTTTCCCACGAGATCGTGCAGGCGCTGCCGCTCAGCCTTGTCCAGCGCCGCGAGGAACAGT
This sequence comes from Arachnia propionica, assembly GCF_003932785.1. Taxonomy (GTDB): domain Bacteria; phylum Actinomycetota; class Actinomycetes; order Propionibacteriales; family Propionibacteriaceae; genus Arachnia; species Arachnia propionica_B. The sequence goes on from NZ_RQYT01000006.1 coordinate 97,510, forward strand.
TCCTGCCCGGTCCTGAGTGCCGCCATGCCGCGATCCAGCAGAGCCCTCCCCTCCGCCGTGACGACAACGACGTGACGGCGGCGATCGACGGTGCTGCGCTGCCGTTGCGCGAGCCCCGCCGCCTCCAGTTCGTCGATCACCCCGACCATGACATTCGGATCGATTCCCAGTGCCGTGCTGAGCTCCCGCTGGGACAGGGTGGGATACTCGGCCACCGTGACGAGCACGTTGAAGTGGCGGGGCTTGATGCCGATCTCCAGCAATCTCGCCTCCGCCTCCGCGATGGCCCGCTCCCCCACCTTGATGAGTCGGTAGGCAGGCCAGGTCGCCAACGGCGATCGCGGCGTCTCGGTCACGACATCACCTCTTCTCAACTCATGGCCCCCGGCTCGAAGATCCTAACCTGCGAGCCCCCCGACTCGACGTCCAGCTTCCTCCTGGGCCACCTTCCAGGACGGTGATCCGTGACCGTGGTCACGAATCGTTCTGCTGCTTCGAGGAGACCCCGGCGGCAAAGCAGGTCAACGGGGCGACCGCGATGGACATCAGTTCTCCTCGTACCCTGCTTAGAGGGTGCGCGGATAGGCGAATCTACTGCGGTCGCCCCGTTGACCCCCCGGCTGTGTTGTCCTCCTCGAACGCACGATCCAGTGCGCTCT
>NZ_RQYT01000051.1 GCF_003932785.1 Arachnia propionica
ACGCACCCCCACCTGCGCCTCCACCCTCACCGCAGCCGACCGCAACGCCTCAGCAAGACTCGAACTCACATCGAAATCCCACACCACATCCCGCGCCGCATTCAACTCATCCAAGCTGTAATCACTCACGACAACTCCTTGCACGATCAGATGGGCAGGCTACGGCCAGCCTAACCCACTCCCGGAACAGGAACCGCAGGGTTCACCCACAAGCAGGAGAACGCCTTGTCACAGGCTGACCGGATCATGTGGTCTGCCCCGGACCCTCTCCTGGCGGACCCCATGAAGGCATGGAACGGCGCGGATGGCAGGATCGAACCGGGAGGAGGTCACCATGACACCTGAGACCGTGCTCGACGCTCTCGCCCGCGCCGACCTGGCGCGGCTCGGGTTCAGAGCCGACGATGCCGCCGACTGCCGATGCGTCATCGCCGCCCTGCCCTGCCATCCGGAACGCCTCTCCCGGGTCGCGGAACTGGCAGGGCAGCTCAGGGCGAGGATCGGGTGCTTCTTCGACGACGACCTCCCCGTGAGGGAGGACGCGGGGATGGCGACCTTCGAGGAGGGCATCGTGACGCTGCTGGCGCTGGTCGCCGTCGCTGAGTACGTCCACGACGCCCAGGTGGCCCGCGGGCTCAGCAGCGACCTCGCCCGGGCTTCGCTGGCCGACCTGGGGCAGCAGGTACACATCTTCCGGACGGTGTTCGGCTGCTTCGGCTTCGTCGCCCGGGCCTGGTGTGTGGCGAACTTCACCGGCAGGCATCTGTGGTTGGGACGGCTCCAGTTCACCCTCGAACGCTCCGACGACGGCACCCCCTTCGTCGGGGTCCACATTCCCGAGACCGGCCCCCTCACCCCGGCCGCCGTTGACGCCTCCCTCGCCGCGGCCCACGATGTGATCCCCCGGCTGCGCCCTCATCACCCCGTCGACGAGTTCCGCCTGGAGTCGTGGCTGCTCGACCCACTCATCATCGCCGGCCTGGACCCGAGGTCGAACCTGGCGCGATTCGTGAGCCGATTCGAGATCCTCGACCCGGGCGAACCGTCCCACCGCAGCGCCTACTTCTTCGTCTTCCACAAGGAATGGGCGCTGCAGCCCGTCGACCTGTCGGCACTGCCGTCAACCACATCGCTGCAGCGGGCCGTCCTCAGCGTCCCACTGGACCGCCTGACGGTGCCGATCGGACGACTCATCGAGCAGCCCTCGTCGCCACTTCTGGACAGTGACGGCTCCGGACGCAACACTTGAGAAGGCAGGTTTCCTAGCAACGGAACCATCCAGCACAAGGGCATCACGACGCGGTGAAGGGAGCAGCGCATGGGCGATGACGCCACCTCAGCATCCAGAGCCTCCCGGACCCGACGGCTCCTCCACGCCCTACGGGAACGAGGCAGGGCCACCCTCGCCCAGCTCGCGAAGGACGCGGGCGTCTCCCGCCCCACCGCCAGCCTCATCGTCGCCGACCTCGAGGCGGAGGGCCTCATCGCGCAGAGCGCCACCAGCTCCGGCGGCGGCCGCCCCGCCGCCCTCTACTCCTTCGCCCCCGGGCACGGCTTCGTCATCGCCCTCGACATCCAACGCGACGACGTCGCCATCGCAGCCGCGTCGATGGCAGGGGTGGTTCTCCACGCAACGGTTCTCCCTCTGCTGGAGCGGGGCCGCGAGGAACGGTTGGCGGAACTGTGCGAGGCGATCCGGGAACTCGTCGAGACCCTCGCCCCCGAGCACGGGCGGGCCATCGGGGGCTTCGCCTCGGTCACCGGGATCATTGACGGCGACGGCTCCATCCTCCGCAGCTACTCCGTCCCCCAGTGGCACGGTCTGCCACTGGCGGAGGCCCTGACCGAACACACCGGGATCCCCTTCCACGCCGCCAACGACATCAACAGCGCCGCCTACGGCGAGTTCAGCACTCGTGTCACGCAGGGTCGACTCCAGCTGATGGACACGATGCTGCACATCCAGGTGTTCGCCGGGTTCCGTACCGGCCTCATCCTCGGCGGGGACATCCACCAGGGGCATCACTGGCACGCCGGAGAGATCAACGACAGTCTCGACGGCGAGTTGCGCGCCCGACCCGACGCCGAGAACGACCACACCCACTGGGCGCTGCGCGCCGCCGCGACCATCGCGACGGTGAGTTCCGCCATCGACCCGACGCTGGTGGTCATCTCCACGACGGGCCTGGCCAACGAGGAGTCGGCCACCCAGATGTGGGCGCACCTCACCACGATGCGGCTCCCCACCGCACCCAGGCTGGACATGGAGTCCGGCGAGCTGGGGGGCGCCGCCTCCACCGTCGGTGCCCTGTCGCTGGCCCTGCGTGACGCCGAGGCCCACTTCCTCCACGCACGCACCCGCTACCCCGTGACCGTGACGGGACTGGAGCGCATCCTCGAGGCGCACCAGGCCTATGCGACGCGTCGCCTCGCGGAAACCCACCGCCACGCCGTCGTCGTCTCCGAGCCGCTGCGGATCGGCGTGGTGGGGCTGGGGGTGCGCTCCCAGCTGGCGCGCCACGTGGAATCCGAGAGGAACCGGGCCGTCCTCGTCGGCGCCTGCGACCCCGATCCCCTGGCCGCGACCCGGGTCGAGCAGCTGCTGGGCAAGGCCCCCGAGGACTGCCCCGTCCTCACCTCGGTGCGGGAACTCATCGAGCGGGGCATCGGGGCGGCATTCATCACCTCCCCCGACGACACCCACGAGGCGGCCGCCGTCGAACTCCTCGAGGCCGGAATCCCCATCTACCTGGAGAAACCGATCGCCACCACCATCGACGGCAGCACCCGAATCCTCACCACCGCCCGGGAGAGCGGCACCCGCATGTACGTCGGCCACAACATGCGCCACATGTCCTTCGTCCGGCAGCTGCGTGATCTCATCCGTGACGGCGCCATCGGCGAGGTGCAGACGATCTGGTGCCGCCACTTCGTCGGCCACGGCGGCGACTTCTACTTCAAGGACTGGCACGCCGACCGACGCCGCTCCCACGGGTTGCTGCTGCAGAAGGCCGCCCACGACATCGACGTCATGCACTGGCTGGCCGATTCGGAGGCCACGGAGATCGTCGGCATGGGTGACCTCATGATCTACGGCGCCAACCGGTCCCGCACCGGCCAGGGCGGGGCCCTCATGCCGGAGTGGTTCTCGTTGGAGAACTGGCCGCCCTCCTCGTTGACGGGCCTCAACCCCGTCATCGACGTGGAGGACCTGTCCATGTTCATGATGCGGATGCGTTCGGGGGTGCTGGCCTCCTACCAGCAGTGCCACTTCTCACCCGACTACTGGCGCAACTACACCGTGATCGGCTCCCGGGGTCGGCTGGAGAACTTCGGCGACGGCGACGGCGGCGTCATCCGGCTGTGGAACCGTCGCGGCTACTACGACCCCGAGGGTGACGAGCAGTTCCCGATCCGTGGGGACCGGGACGGCCACGACGACGCCGACGCGTTGACCGTCGCCGAGTTCCTGCGGTTCATCCGGACCGGGGCCCCCACCGACACCTCGCCGGTGAGCGCCTGGGCCGCGGTGGTCGCGGGTATCCAGGCCACTGAGAGCCTCCGTGACGGCTCCACGCCGAGGCGGGTCCCCTCACTGCCGACCGACCTCAGGGAGTACTTCCTGCGGAACCAGGAGGAGTGGGTCTGACCCGCTGGGGTCACAGGGCGTAGGGGCTGGGGGTGCCGTGGAGCGCCGGGGCGAAGTCGACCTCCCGCTCCCCCACCAGGAAGCGGTACCTGCCGAGCCGGGCCGTGGCGGGCAGCGGACCGAGGAAACGACGCAGGTCGTCGCGTTCCTCGTCCGTCAACCAGCCGGGCGGATCAGACAGGGCACGGAACCCGGACAGCGTGGCGGCATCCTGGAGCCACTGCATCTGTTGACGGCTCAGCAGGTTGCGGCTGTGGCGGGCGAACACGACGTCCGGGTCGACGCCGATCAGGCCCCGCAGCCACAACCGCTCCACCGCGTTGCGCAACGCGTTGAGGGCCATCGCGTCGGAGGGATCGGACGTGGCGTAGTTCGTCCACATCGGCGCCACATCCGGTCCGGTGCGCACCGCGTCGAGGATCCCGAGCGACGGGAACAGCGGCGCCCCGGAGCCCAACAGATAGGTGCCCTCCCCCGCCGCCTCCCGGATCGTGTGGATCGCACGACGGTAGACGGCCTCCCGGTCGCTGGGCACGGCGTGGACGCCCGGTACCGTCGCCGCCTGGAGGAAGTCGAGCTTGAGATAGGTGAAACCCCAGTCGTCGACGGCGCGGTGGACGAGTTCGGCGAGGTGGTCGTGGACGTCGTCGCGGCTGTGGTCATAGGTGAAGTAGGGGCTGCCCCAGTTCGCCCCGGCCGGGACGGGATCACCGGCTGCATCGGTGAGCAGCATCTGCCGGCGGGTTGTGAAGGCCTCCGAGGTGGGCAGCACGATGAACGGGGCCAGCCACAGCCCCGCCCGCAACCCGAGATCGGCGGCCTTCCGCGCGAGTTCGGCCATCCCGTCGGGGAACTTCCCGTTCGGGCTCCAGTCCCCGACGACCCGCTGCCAGCCGTCGTCGATCTGGAAGGTGTCGAAGCCGAGGCCCGGCAGCTCCGGCAGCACCTCCCCCAGGGAGTCCCTGGAGATCGTCTCGTAGAACGAGTACCACGACGACCACACCGTTCCGGGGTCCCGGTCCCGCACCCCGTGGCGGGCGGCGAGGAGGTCCCGGTACCGCTCGAGGACCGCCAGTTCGGGGCCCTCGAGCAGCACCCAGCGTCCGGGCCGCCCGGTCTCGTTCCACCCGGTCAGCACGTCGAGGTCGGCGTGGAGCCGGGGCGTGTCCCCCTCCAACGCCCCGAGCAGGACCGCGGTCACACCGTCGCCCAGGGCGAGCAGCCATGAGGAGTGGTGCCGCACCGGATCGTCCCAGCGGTCGTCGTCGGCGGTGTTGCGGCGCACCGGGTTCTCGATCCGCAACGGCTCCCCCGCCAGCGGCCGCCACCCGGCCGGGGACCAGGAGTTCTGGCCGGAGCGGTAGACCTCGGCGTCGTGGGGCATCCCATGGAGCAGCGACAGTCGGGATGTCTCGAAGTGGGTCTCGGCCACCAGGGGCGAGGTCGCTGGCGCCCAGGTCGGGGCGCTGGTGGGGGTGCCGTGGGTCAACATGTCACTTGTACAGCGCCGCTGCGTCCTCGTTGGCCTTGGTCAACGTGGCCTGCGGGTCCTGCCCGTCGGCCACCTTGGCCATGGCGTCCTGGATCAGGACGTTGAGCTCGTTGCCCTTGTCGAACAGCGGCACCGAGAAGGTCTCACCCGCGGCGACCATCTCGACGAACGGCGTCGGGTCGTAGCCCTGCTCCTTGAACGCCTCCATCGCGATGTTCGTCGAGGAGGAGATCGCCGGGAAGACCCTGGCCCCCTTCGCGACGATGTCCTGGCACTCGGCCGAGCCGAGGTACTTCACCCACTCGAAGGCCTGGTCCGGGTGCTTGGTGCCGGACCAGATGGCGTCCGACAGGCCGTTGGTGGCCGAGAAACGTCCCTTCGGGCCGGCCGGGAGCTTCGCGAAGGCGAACTTCACCGGCGAGTCCTTCCCGAGGTAGGTGCCCATCACCCAGGAACCCTGGATCGTCGACGCGGCGCTGCCGTTCTTCATCACGGCATCGGTGCCGAGCGACGACTGCTGGTCGAACCGCGGGGCGAGGCCGTCGGTGATGAGGCCCTGCAGCCAGGTGGCGGTCTGCACCATCTCCGGGCTGCCGTAGTTGAACTCGGTGGGGATCCCGGTCTGGCTCGAGTAGGTGAAGCCGTTGGAGTGGGCGAAGTTGCCCCACCCGTTCTGACCGACGGCCCCGTCCGCCCACTCGGGGTAGTAGCCGTAGCTCTTGACGTTGTTCTTGTCGAAGGCCGGGTCGTTGGCGTTGTGGCCGTTGACGTCGACGGTGGTGGCGCGGATGAACTCCCCGAAGGTGCCGCCGTCGGTCGGGTTCCACGTCAGGCTGTTCATCTTCTCGGCGTCAAAGCCCGCCGCCTCGGCGAGTTCGACGTTGTAGAGCAGACCGACGGCGTCCCAGTCCTTCGGCAGGCCGTAGCGTTTGCCGTCCAGCACCCAGCGGTCGGCGGAGCCCTCGGCGTACTGCTTCAGGTCGATGCCCGCCTTGTCGACGCGCTCGCTGAGGTCGAGGATCTGCTGGTTCGCGACGAACTGTGGGTAGTAGGAGACGTGGTTGGTGAACACGTCCGGTGCGTCCTGCGCCGCGATCTGCGTCGTCAGGTTCGTCCAGTACTGACCCCACGCCGTCTGCGTGATCTCGATGCGGATGGTGGGGTTCTTCGCGGTGAACGCGTCGGCGCACTGCTGGTACAGCGGCAGCTGGGTGTCATCCCAGAGCCAGTACCGCAGTGTGACCTCCCCACCACCGGAGTCGCCTCCGGACTGGGAGGCGGGACCGCTGCACGCCCCCATCCCGACGGCGAGGGCGAGTGCCCCGAGTGCGGCTGTGATCCTGCGCAGTGACATGTGAATCTCCTTTGGTTCCAGGTCTACTTGTTGCCCGAGAAACTGAGGGACTGCACGAGTTGCCGTCCCAGGAAGATGAGGATGAGCAGCGCCGGCAGGACCGACAACGTCGAGCCCGCCATGAGTCCCGTCCAGTCGGGGGCGGTGTTGGGGGACTGCTGCTGGAACACGCTGAGTCCGACGGTGAGCAGTCGGGTGTGTTCCTGACGGCCCACCACCAGCGGCCAGAGGTAGTCCTTCCACATCCCGACGAAGGTGATGAGAACCATCGTGGCGATGGGGCCGAGGTTCATGGGGATCGCGATCCGGGCGAAGCGCGACAGCGGGCCGAGACCGTCGAGCATCGCGGCCTCCTCCACCTCGACCGGCATGGACAGGAAGAACTGCCGCAGGAAGAAGATGGAGAAGGGGGTCATCAGCATGGCGGGCAACATCATGCCGAGCATCGTGTTCATCAGCTGCAGGTCGCGGATGAGCGTGAAGTTCGGCAACAGGGTGAAGATGCCGGGGATCATGAGCCCGCCGATGATGATGAGGAAGAGGGTGTCCCGACCGCGGAACCGAAGCCTGGCGAAGGCGTAGGCGGCAGCCGCGCAGGAGAGGGTCTGGATGATCGCCACTCCCCCGGCGTAGATGATGGAGTTGAGGGTGTAGAGGGGGAAGTTGATGGTGGCGCCCGTGCCGCCCGCGGCCACCGCCTCCTCCCGAGAGACCAGCCCGAGCACCCGCTGGAAGTTGATGAGGGTGGGGTTCGACGGCCACAGCCGGCCCGAGTCGGCCACCAGCTCGGCGGCCGGGGTCAGCGCGGTGCGAACCATCCAGTAGAACGGGAAGGCCGTGATGAGCAACGCGATGATGAGCATCGCCCAGGCGAAGGCCCGGCTGGGGCGGAGGGGCGCTCGGCGGGTCCTCATGCGAGATCCGATCGGTTGGCCCGCAGCAGCCGCAGCTGCACGAGGGTGAGGACGGCGAGGATGATGGCCAGCAGCAGCGCGATGGCGGAGGCGTACCCCATCTTCAGGAAGTCGAAGGCCTGCTGGTAGATGTAGAAGTAGATGACCCGCACCTCCGGGATCGGCTTGCCGCCGTACCCGACCTGGACCAGGTCGAAGACCTGGAAGGAGCCGATGAGGGACACCACGACCACCAGGGCAATGACGGGGCGGATGAGCGGCAGGGTGATCCGGAAGAACATGGTGGTCTCGCTCGCCCCGTCGATGGCCCCGGCCTCGTAGTACTCGGTGGGGACCTGCATCATCCCGGCGAAGAGGAGCAACGCCGTGTACCCGACGCCGGACCACACCCCGATGAGGATGACGATGTTGAGGGCGGCGTCGGTGTTGTAGAAGGTGAAGTTGACGAGGAAGTCGAGGTTGAGGGCCCTGCCGACCCGGTCGAGGACGCCCTTGAGGTAGCCGACGTTGGCGTCGAGCAGCCACGCCCAGATGAGGGCGAGGGCGACGTTCGGCACCAGCCAGGGCAGGAGCAGCCCCGCCCGCACCCAGGTCTTCGTGCGCAGCCGCTGCATGAGGGCCGCGAGGATCATCGCGAGGGTGAGGGAGACCACGATGCTGCCGAGGGCGAAGACGGCGGTGATCCTCAGGGACTGCCAGACCTGGCCGTCGGAGATCACGGCCTGGAAGTTGGCGGCACCGACGTACTTGCCCTGGTTGAGGAGGTTGTAGTCGGTGACGGAGTAGCCGAATCCCTTGATGGCAGGGTAGATCCAGAAGATGAGGAAGCCCGCGAGGGCAGGGATGAGGAGGATGAGGGCGGCGGTGGCGTGTCCACGGGTGGCCGGCGCCTTGCGTCGTCGTGCACGCCCCTCATCGGGCGCGACTGGGGCAGTCAATTCGGGTCCTTCCGACTCTGGAGCACTCCCGAGCTCGTTCGCCTATTGAAGCAATCCTTCCCACTTAAGTCAATGGGTTGCGTAAGGGGGATCGGTGTGGTGGACTGACGTTCGTCCAGCGCACAACGGCGTCGCCACGACGCCGGGTGCTCCCACAGAAGGAAGAGCCATGTTGAAACTCCGCACTGCCGCCGTGGCAGCCGCTGCGGCCATGACCCTGGCGATGCCCCTGACCCCCACCCACGCCGACGATCAGTCCGCGTGGCAACCCCTCGAGACCACATCCGCCAGGCTCGACAACCCCCTCAAGGGGTTCGTGCCGTTCGGCGCCAAGTCCGGCGACCCCGCCACCATGTTCCCCCACACCATGGAGTGGTTCTACATGCCGCTGAACGCCGTGGTGAAGGGCGAGAGGACCTACGACTGGTCGGCCCTGGAGACCCAGCTCGAGGGCATCAAGTCCCGCGGGCACCAGGCCGCCCTGCGCTTCTACCTGGACTACCCGAAGAAGCCGACAGGCGTCCCGGACTACCTGCTGGGCGAGGGCGGGATCGACCAGTCCCGCAGATATCAGCACTACGAGAACGATGGGAAGAGCTTCTCCCCCGACTACGACGACCCCCGTGTCCAGGCCCTCATCACCGACTTCACCAAGGCCTTCGGCGAGAAGTACGACGGCGACCCCCGCATCGGCTTCATCACCACGGGCCTCATCGGTTTCTGGGGCGAGCAGCACACCTATCCCATGAACGGGCAGGTGGACGACAAGCTCAACCCGACGGGCGCGAACTGGATGCCCAGCCGCGACGTGGAGTTGCGCTACTACCGCACCTGGGACGAAGCCTTCGACAAGACCCGACTGCTCAACCGTTACCCGAATGCGGAGGTCGCGGGGATCGACGTCGGCTTCCATGACGACTCCTTCGCGGTCTCGACCCTCCCGACCAAGGACTGGCACTTCCTCAGCCTCATGGATCGCGCCGGGATGAACGACCACTGGAAGTCCCACCCGATCGGCGGCGAGATCCAGCCCCCGGTCCAGAAGTGCCTGTTCGACCTCACCCCGGAGTGCAAGAACGAGAACTTCGACGAGGCCGTCCAGGCCAGCCACGTCTCCTGGCTCATCGACGACAAGGCATGGGAGGAAGGCGGCTACACCGGAGACGCGTTGGTCAGGGCCAAGGCAGCCCACGCCTCCCTCGGCTACGACTTCGCCGCCACCCACGCGAAGCTCAGCACCCAGGGCAGCACCGTCACGGTCTCCCTCAAGGTGACCAACCGCGGCGTGGCGCCGTTCTACTACGACTGGCCGGTCGAGTTCGCCATCCTCGGCGCCGACGGCAAGCCCGCCGTGACGAAGCAGCTCGACGTCGACCTGCCGACGCTGCTCCCCGGCCAGACCGCCGAGTGGACGACGACGCTCGAGGCCCGGCCCGGCACCGTCGCGGTCCGCATCCCGAACGTCATGGAGGGTGGAGCCCCCATCCGGTTCGCGAACACGGCGCAGGACGCCACCGCTGAGGGCTACCTGACCCTCGGTGCCGTCACCCGGGCCAGCGGCGGCAAGCAGGGAGCCGGAGGCCTGTCGTCGACGACCTCCCCGAGCGGGTCCAAGCCGATGACCCGTCCGGGCCTGCCGCGGACGGGCAGCCTGACCCGGAGCTGATCAGAGCACCATGCCTGGCCGGTACCCGGCGGCCTCCGGGTGGGCGGTGACGACGGCGGCGACAGCCTCCGCCACCCGCGCCACCTGGGCGCCGGCGGTACCGGCCAGTTCCATGGGATCGGACACCAGCGCCCCCAGTTCGTCGCGCCCGAGCTGCAGCCTGTCGTCGGCGGCGAGGCGGTCGAGGAGGTCGTTGACCGCCAGCCCCTGCCTCATCTCCAGGGCGACGGCGACGGCGTGCTCCTTGATGGCCTCGTGGGCCTCCTCCCGACCCACACCCTTCCGCACCGCCGCCATGAGCACCTTGGTGGTGGTGAGGAACGGCAGGTAGCGGTCGAGTTCGGCGGCGATGACCTCGGGGAAGGCCCCGAAGTCCGCCAGCACGGTGAGGAAGGTCTCGAACAGCCCGTCGAGGGCGAAGAACGCGTCCGGCAGCGCGACCCGCCGCACCACGGAGCAGGAGACGTCGCCCTCGTTCCACTGGTCCCCGGCGAGTTCCCCCACCATGGCGACGTATCCACGCAGGAGCACCGACATCCCGTTGACGCGTTCGCAGGAGCGGGTGTTCATCTTGTGGGGCATGGCGGAACTGCCGACCTGCCCCTCCTTGAATCCCTCGGTCACCAGTTCGTGCCCGGCCATGAGCCGGATGGTCGTGGCGACGTTCGACGGGGCCGCGGCGGTCTGAGCGAGCGCGGTGACGACGTCGTAGTCGAGGCTGCGGGGATACACCTGCCCCGTGGAGGTGAGGACCTGGGCGAAGCCGAGCTCCGAGGTGACGCGACGCTCCAGCTCCGCCAGCCGGTCCGCGTCGCCGCCGAGGAGGTCGAGCATGTCCTGGGCGGTGCCGACCGGCCCCTTGACGCCGCGGGCCGGGTAGCGGGCGATGAGCTCCTCCAGCCGACGCAGCGCCACGAGTAACTCGTCGGCGGCGGTGGCGAACCGTTTCCCCAGGGTGGTGATCTGCGCGGCGACGTTGTGGGAGCGTCCGGTCAGCGGCTGTTCGGACCAGGTCACCGCGAGCCGGGCGAGGTTCGCCAGCGCGGCGACCACCCGGTCCCGGATGATGTGGAGGGAACGCAGCACCTGGTACTGCTCGATGTTCTCCGTGAGGTCCCGGGAGGTCATCCCCTTGTGGACGTGCTCATGCCCGGCCAGGGCGTTGAACTCCTCGATGCGGGCCTTGACGTCGTGGCGGGTGACCCGCTCGCGCTCGGCGATCGAGGCGAGGTCGACGCGGTCGACCACGGCCTCGTAGGCGGCGATCACCTCGTCGGGGTCGGCACCGCCGAAGTCGACGCCGAGATCCCGCTGGGCCCGGAGCACCGCCAGCCAGAGTCGTCGCTCGGCGACGACCTTGGCCTCGGGTGCCCAGATGGCACGCATCTGCTCGGAGGCGTAACGGGTGGCCAGCACATTGGGGACGCTCATGGCCTCACCCTAATGACATGGCGCTCAGGCGTCGATCTGGATGACGTGCTCGGGGCGGAAGGGGACGTCGTCGCCGTGGTTGAGCCCCACGATGTAGTAGGGGCTATTGCTGAGGGTGCCGCGGTAGTTGCCGCCGCCCGCCTGGGTCACCTGAACCCACATCCGTTCCACGTGCATGTGGCCGTCGACATCCTGCCCCCTGAAGACGAGCTTCGCGAGCGCCCCGGGACGCAGGCTGCGCCTGGCCTCCACGGACGGGAGATAGAAGGTCTCGGGGGACTCGGCGTGCAGGGCTTCACCACTGTCGAGGACGTAGGAAGGGTTCGTCATGTCGGCCACCCTAACGGGACGGACCGTCAATACCGGCCCTCACAAGGATGCCCTGACCGCACGGATGACAGCGAGGTCCTAACCGAGAAGCCTCCGCAGGGTGGGTGCGGCATGCCGGATCGAGGACTCGTGGGTCTCACCCGGGAGCACCTCGAGCGTGGTGCGGGTCATGCCGCGTTCCCGGTAGGCACGCTCCGCGGCCTGGGCCTCACCCAGGGCGTCGAAGTCGCCGTCGGCGCCACCCCGGCTTGGGGTGTCCAGCTCACCGATCGCCCAGTGCATGACGAACCCGGAACGCAGCTGCTGGGACAGGCTGCGGGTGAAGACGACCTGCGGGTCGAGGCTGCCGCCGCCCACCAGCAGGGCACCGCCCCCGGTGAACAGGTCGGAGTGGTCGGGCAGCAGGACGTTGGTGATGACCTCGGCACCGCCGGAGTAGCCGACGAACCACACCCGGGAGGTGTCGACGGCTTGGTTCCGCCACAGGTGCTCGAGAAGTTCGCGCAGCCACTGCCCGGAGGACTCGGCGCGCCACCACGTTCCGGTGGCGCGGTCGGGGGTGATGGGGGCGACGAAGCTCAGACCGCGCTCTCTCGCGACGGCCGCGTGATCGTCGAGGACGGTGGCGCCGGAGTCGAACTCGCCGTGCCCGTCACCATGGAGGTAGATCACGATCCCCTTCGACCCACTGCCGGAGGCCTTGTCGAAGCGGTAGCGGCTGGTCAGCCCCTGACTGCTCGTGAATCTCCGGAGCCTGGCACCTCTCCGGGGGGACGCAGCGGCTTGCGGCACCGTGGCGGCAGCGCAGCCCGCCGCTCCTGCGGCCAGGGCTGCGGCGGTGAGTTTCATCAGGTCACGACGACGCATGGGGATCACCTCACGCTCTCCAGGCGCCGATGGGGCGCCTTTGCTCGTTTCGGACGGTGGGCATCCTGTGGATGCTCATGCCTCCATGCTATCCGCGAGAATCCTGAAGTAAGAGGGTGCGCGGATAGGGGGATCGTGACGAGGATCGGCACGGTGGCCTCTTGGCAAGGCGGACGACGAAGAGCGCACTGGATCGTGCGTTCGAGGAGGACAACACAGCCGGGGGGGCAACGGGGCGACCGCAGTAGATTCGCCTATCCGCGCACCCTCTAAACCTGGATCAATCCCTGCGACACCCGAGGATGGGGACGTTCCCGAAGGTGAAGCATCGTAAGATCGGGACAACCGCGACACCGTTGTCCGGTGTCATCCGGGGAAAGCCGCGAGGTTCCCCCGATGACTCAGCCTCACTCGTAGGAGGTCTCATGTCCACTTTGCTGACACGAATGCTCGGCCACACCGACCCCGCCCGACGGCGCATCGGCGTCGCCACCCTGGTGGGTCTCATCGCGGGGGCGTTCTCGGCCATCGTCAAGTTCGGCTGGGAGGTCCCGTTCCCGCCCCGCACGCCGGAGCGTGACGCCACGAACCCACCGCAGACGATGCTGGAGCTGTGGTTCGGGATGAGCCCGGAGCAGTCACACGCCCTGATCTTCTTCAACGGGAACCCCAGGCCGATCTACTCGTTCATCGTCCACTTCGCGTTCTCCATCGTGATCGCGCTGTTCTACTGCATCGTCGCCGAGTACTTCCCACGCATCAAGCTGTGGCAGGGCGCGGTCTTCGGTTTCCTGGCGTGGATCTTCTTCCACGTGATCCTGATGCCCCTCACCGGGCTGGTCCCGACCCCCTTCCCATGGGTCGAGGGCGGCCAGACCTGGGCCGAGCACTTCTCCGAGTGCTTCGGCCACATCCTGTGGGTGTGGTCCATCGAGGTGGTCAGACGCGACATCCGCAACCGCATCACCCATGAACCCGACCCGGAGGTCCCCCTCCCGGAGGCCACCCGCTGACGAGCAATCAGGGCGTGTCCGTCGGATGGCATCGTCCACCAACCCCGGACACGCCCTCCAACGCACTCGAACCCGTCACAGCACCCGAACATGCTCGACCGTTGCGCCCCGGACGGCTTGGAGCGGAATCCGCTGGTCAAAGGTGGTCAGGACTCCTCCATGCTCAACAGCCATGGCCAGCAGATAGCAATCCGTGACCTGTCGATGACCCAGCACATGTTCCCAGACGATTCGCTCGGAACTGATGAGAGAGACATCATCGGCCCACCATTCGCTGTCTCGCCGCGAGCAGACGTGCCGTAAGGCCGCTCGGGTACCCGCGAAGTCAGTGGGGGTCGAGCCGAGGACCGCGGGGGTGTTCATGATACGCAGCACCATGTTCTCGACGATGGGACAGACAGCAAGCTGCAAGCTCTCGGGCAGCGATGACCGCTGCTTCATCAAGCATCAGTGTGGTTCTTCCCACGGCGCCACCTCGCATCAATTCGATGAATTGACGCTAACACGAGGGAACGAGGACTCAGTGGGGAATGCCGATGTCGGTGCGGTGGAAGCCGTCGGGGTATTCCACCCGGGACAGGTGCTGGTAGGCCCGATCCCGGGCCCGCTCGAGGTCATCGGCCACCCCGACGATGCCGAGGACCCGGCCGCCTGAGGCGACGAGTCGTTCACTGTCGTTTCGGGTCCCCGCGTGGAGGGTCCAGGCATCCTCGGTGTCGGCTGGCAGCGTGATGGCGCCGCCTGCGACGGGCGTTCCGGGATAGCCCCGGGCCGCCTCGACCACCACGACGGCGGCCCCGTCGCGCCACCGGAGCGGCGGCAGGGCGGCGAGTTCACCGCGGGCGGCGGCAGTGAGCACGTCGACGAGCGGGGTCTCCAGCAGGGCCAGGACGGCCTGGGTCTCGGGGTCGCCGAACCGAACGTTGAACTCCACCACCCGCAGGCCCCGGCCGGTCAGGGCCAGCCCGGCGTAGAGGAGCCCGACGAACGGGGTGCCGCGTCGCCTCATCTCGGCCAACGTCGGCTGGATCACCGTGGCCATGATCTCCGCCACGAGCCCCTCCGGGGCCCACGGCAGCGGACAGTAGGCCCCCATGCCCCCCGTGTTGGGCCCGGTGTCGCCGTCGCCGACCCGCTTGAAGTCCTGGGCGGGCAGCAACGGAACCGCTGTCTCACCGTCGCAGATGGCGAACAGGGAGACCTCGGGGCCGTCGAGGTACTCCTCGATGACCACCGTGCCGCAGGTCTTCGCATGGGCCAGGGCGGCGGCACGGTCCGATGTGACGACGACCCCCTTGCCCGCGGCCAGGCCGTCGTTCTTGACCACGTGCGGTGCCCCGAACTCATCGAGGGCGGCCTCGGCCTCGTCGGCGGTGGTGCAGACCCGGGCGGTGGCCGTCGGCACCCCGGCCGCCTCCATCACCTGCTTGGCGAAGGCCTTGGAGCCCTCCAGCCGGGCGGCCTCGGCCGAGGGACCGAAGCAGGGGAACCCGGCCTCGCGCAACGCATCCGACACCCCGGCGACGAGCGGGGCCTCGGGGCCGATGACCACCAGGTCAGCGGCGACCTCATGGGCCAAGGTGACCACGGCGTCGGGGTCGCTGGCATCGACGTCGTGGCAGGTGCCGAGCCCGGCGAGCCCCGGGTTGCCGGGCGCGACGTGGAGGGTGCTGTCGGGTGCGAGGGCCCGCCCGAGCGCGTGCTCGCGCCCACCGGAGCCGAGAAGCAGAACAGTGGTCACGCCGTGAACTCTAATGGACCCACGCCTGCATAGGGTGGGTCCATGAAACTGCTGCGCCTGCTCGTCGCCGTGCCACTGCTGCTCCTCGGGGCCTGCACCTCACCTCCGAAGCTCAGCGAGGAAGAAGCCCTGCAACGCATCGAGCAGTGGGTCGCCACGTCCGATTGGCAGGCAGAATACGAGGTGACCAGACGGGATGACACCACTTCCTCCGCTGTGGTGGGGGCGCGGGTCAGCGTCGAGGTACCCGATGCCAAGGCGGCCCGACGCTTCTTCTTAGAGTTCACACAGCTGACCGAGCACATGGAGCATCCCCGGTACCTGGAAGCCAGGATGTCCTGGCCACAGGACGACGGGAAGGTCGAGTTGCAGCTCGATGCCCGCGACAGCGACGAACTCGCCCACCAGCTGTGGGGGTGGGCCACGGCCCCCTTCCCCGGGACGTCAACGGCTCGACGCATCGGTTTCACCGACCTGGCGAAGGTGGAGGATGCCGCACGGCATCTCAGGAGGGATGGTTCGAGGACCATACCGATCGAGGAGCTGACCCACCACGACCCGGCGAACTTCGCATCCGCCGACGACCTGCCAGAAGATCACAAGCTGGTGCTTCGCACCCTCGAACCCGACCCCGAGTCGGTCTCCTTCGTCGGCCCCGGTGACAAGCATCGGATCCGCTCCCAGCAGGAAGCCGTCTCACGGCTCCAGCAGGCCGGGCTCACACCCCAGCGCTACCAGGAGTACGAGTACTGGCTGGGCGATGTCAGCCTCGACGAAGCCCGCAGGGCCCTGGACATCCTGGGCGGGGCCGAGGCCGTCCACACCGACCGGTTCACCCTCCACCCCGCTCTCTCCCTGAAGGAGTCCTACCCGCTGCTGGAGCAGCTGCTGGCTGTTCCCGGCGTCGAACACGTCTCCATCGGCGGCACCGTCGCTTTGCGAGTCACCGTCGACCACTGTGCAGAAGCCATCGCCTCGATCCCCGACGTGACCGAGCTGGTGGTCGAGTGCACCAAAGGGGGAAAGACCGTGGTGAAAGCTACAGGGCACGGCTCCAACTTGAAACGAATACTTCCAACGCTGTGTGAGGTCCAGAGGTACGGCATGGTGGACCTCCAGTGGACTGACTTCGCCCCCAACAGGGTGACCTTGGCCCCGGAGGCCACCGAGGCTGACTGGGAGGAGGGTTTCCGACTGCTTCGCACCCTGCCCTGGCCTGGTACCGCCGTGATTCTCTTCCGCATCGACGGTCTCCCAGAGGCCGAGCTGTCCCTGGAGTCCACCACCACCGGGGAGGCCACCCCCTCTCGTCGCACCGACGACGAGGTCTGGGACCGGGTCATCGCGGCCTGGGACGCCAGCCGGTGAGCCCCGCAGAACTCGGTCGGCAGGCCTTGGGGAACCGGGTCCACGACGCCGACCCCGCCGACCTGACCGGCATGGTTCAGCTGGCCGCGGCTTGGTTCACCGACGGCCCGGACCGAGGACCCGACGGCGGCGCCTGGCGGGTCCGCGCGGCGGTACGTGCACCCCAGGTGCCGCATCTTGGACTCGCCTCGGGCTGGGAGTGCTTGGCGTCGGACGTCGTGGCCTTCCAGCATGATGGGCGGTGGTTGCTGGCCCAGGTGAGTCAGGATGACGACGTGCGGGTCTGGGACCCGACGACGGCGACGTTGGTGCGGCAGTACCCGTCGGGGAGTTCCGACGCGGAGCTGGCCGCAACCTGCTTTCCCGGCCCCGACGGCCGCCCCCTCCTGGCGACCGGTGGCTGGGACCGGGTGATCCACGTCTCGGACCCGACCACGGGTACCACGGTTGGCAGCTGGCCGGGTCATGAGGGGCCGATCTGGAAGCTGGAGACCATCCTCGACGGACCTCCCCGCGTGGTCAGCTGGAGCGAGGAGGACGGCACCCGCCGTACCTGGGACGCCTGGAGTGGCAAGGAGCTGGCGGTGGTGCCGTTCGTCCGGGAGGCAGACGACCCGTTCCCCTGGCCGGTGACCGCCACCGTCGGCTGCCCCGACGGTCGTCAGATCACTGTCCTCGGCGACGATGAGGGCTGGCTCACCGTCGTCTGCGACGGCGCGGAGACGGCCCGGATCCCCGTGGGCCCGAGGGACTCGGTCCATGGGGTGGCGGCCTGGCTGGACGAGGCCGGACGGCCCCACGTCGCCGTCGCCACGGAGTACGAGCTCCGGGTCGTCGCGCCCGATGCCCGCGTCAGGGAGGTGACGGATCGGCACACGGAACACGTCGTGGCCGTGGCCGGGACGAGGGAGCTGTTGGCCACGGCCTCCCACGACGACACGCTGCGGGTGTGGGATGTCAGGACGGGACGACAGGTGCGGGACCCCGTGGCGGTGGAGGTCGGGTTCCCCGGCGTGCTGCTGGCCCACGGTGATCGCTTCGACGTGGCGCCTCCCCGCGATCTGTCCGACCACCCGTTCGCCGAGGTCATGGTCGAGACCCCGGAGGGTGACCGCGTCGTCGCGACCCACCGGTCTGGCATCGTCGAGGTGCGGGACGCCGCGACGGGTCGTCGATGCGGGGAACCGGTCAGGATCCCCGACGGCGACACGGTGACGGCCCCGTGGGTGGTGGACTTCGACGGTGGGGCGGCGGTGGCCTGCCCCGACGGCTCCGTCCGATTCCTCGACGTGATGGCCGGTTCGTGGGGTCGGGAGCTCCTCCCCGCCCGGCAACGCCTGCTGGAGGGTCACGAGATCGACGAACCCATCGAGGGTCTGGATGCTCGGGACGGTCGTCTCGTCGCCGGGTGGCGGGACGGCACGGTGGCCGTCCGCGACGCCGACACCACACCGCGTTTCCTGCAGCTGGGCACCCACCTCACGACGGTCGCGGCCCTGCCGGACGGGGGCGTCGCGGTGGGACTGCGCGATGGCTGGGCCATCGTCGACCTGACCTGATCTCCCCTCCCCCACTTCCCTCACCGTCCGTGCATTCCCCCGGGAACCTCCGCGAGCCGGACACTCACTCCCCCCACCCCATGGGCACGAACCGCCGCTCTACTTCGTTGGCAGCGTTGACAACGGCGGCTCGTGGAGGAAAAGCGGCGGTTCGTGATCGCTCACACGCCGGCGGGAACCGTCGCCTCTACACTCTTGGACCGTGATGAAAGCGCGTGATGCTCAGGGCCGAGCACAGTTGGAAGCCGCCCGTTTCTCCCCCGTCCTGCCGCCTGCCACCGACCCCACCCGGTGGCGGGTCCGCGTGGCCCGCAGGCTCCCCGCCGTCCCCCACCGGGTGCTGCGCGGCCACAACAAGTGGGTGACCAATGTCATCGCGCTGAGAACGCCTGACGGTCGGGAGCTGTTGGTCAGCACCAGTGACGACCACACCGTGCGCATCTGGGACCCCGCCACCGGCACACAGCTCGCCCGGCTGAAGGGGCACAAGGCCAACATCCTGGGACTCTGCCTCGTCGACGACCGGATCGTCACCGGCAGCGACGACGCCACCCTGCGGGCGTGGGACCCCGTCACGGGTGAGCAGGTCGGCGATCCGGTCCGGGTTGACGTCAACGCGGTGCGACAGATCATCAGCTGGCACCACGACGGGCGCGCCTTCGTCTCCGCACGGTGTTACCGACAGGGCAGCAGCATCATCACCTGGGATGCGACCACGTGGGAGCAGATCGGCACACCCATCCGCGAGAAGAAACGCGAACTGACCGACCTCGCGTTCCTTCAGGTCGAGGGACAGCCCCTGCTGTCGGCGCTGGCCGCCGACTTCTACAAGGACCGCTCCTTCATCCAGTTCTGGGACCCCTTCACGGGCGAGAAACACGGGAACGCGGTGAAACTGCCGCATGAATTCAGCACCGATCTGCAGGTGTTGCCCGACGGGCTGCTCGCGGTGGTCCACGACCGCAGACGCGTCCTGCTCGTCGATCCGGCCACCCGGGAGCGGGTCGGCAAGCCGCTCAAGCACAAGGGCGGCGAGGTGTCCACACTCACCTGGTTCGACGACGACGGCGCCACCCGGCTGGCCACCGTCGTCTCCAACAATGTGGTGTGCGCTGACGATCCGGCCATCAGGATCTGGGACCTCGCCTCGGGGAAGGTGCTCCACCAGTTCCCCACCGGCCACATCGGGCGGGTGGACCGTCTGGTCACCTTCGACGAGGGCCGATCCCTGGCCGCGGCCAGCACTGACGGCACCATCCGGATCTGGGATCTCGCCGAGGCGCGGGACCACCGAGGCGAGGGCTTCACCGGACGCGAGGGCTACCCGGGGGTGACCCAACACCTTCCGACGGGCTCGGGGTCCGGGCTGCTGGTCACCGGGAACGAGGTCTGGGACGCCAGCACCGGGGCCCTGATCCATGCCTTCGAGGGCGACGTCGAAGACGACGCCGTCCACGTCGGCCCGGACGGAACCGCCACCCTGCTGCGCCTCGACGAGGAGGGTCAGGTGACGGTGTGGGACCCCGCGCAGGCAGCGGTCACCCACTCCTTCCACACGGATGAGCAGTACTCCTGCCTGGATCCGGAGCCCGGCGGGACCAGGCTGGCCTGTCGCGGCCTGGGCCCGACGGTGGACCTGCTGGACATCGCCACGGGGGAGAAGCTGGACTCCCTCACCCTGACCGAGGAGGGCTACGACGACGTGGAGCACGTGGTCTGGCTGCCCGGCGAGGACGGAGCCAGGATCGGCGCGATCTTCTACCGGAGCTTCACCATCTGGAACCCGGCCACGGGCGAGAGGAGCACCCACCCGGTGCCGGGCGACGGGTTCTTCGATCAAGCCGTTGTCCTGCCCGGTGGGAGGCTGGCCTTCACCCGGCTCGCCGAGCACTTCACCTTCACCGGGTTGCGGATCGCCAATGCCGACCTCACCCCGTCCGAGCCCCAACTGGCGGGCTCGAAGGACCAGACCGAGGCGGCCCCGCTGACGGGCCCGGAGGGCTCCGACTGGCTTGCCACCTGCGGGAACGAGAGCATCATCCGGGTCTGGGACCTCGCCACGGGGGAGCAACTGTTCAAGGCCGATCTGGGGGTCAAGCTGGTGTCGCTGGCCGCGCTGCCCGACGGAGCCCTCGCCGTCGGCTTCGAGGACGGCTGGGCGATCATCGAGCTGCCTGAGCGGTTTCGCCTGTCTTGAGCACGGTTCGCCTGCCTTAGAGGGTGCCCAATAGAGGCGTTATTCACGGGGTTGATGGTGGGTGTAGAGGCGTTATTCACGGGGCCTGGGCGGCTGCTTGTTTCCGTGGCAGAGCCGCCTTCTTCACCGTTGGTCGAGCCGGGCCCGGAGCCTGCGGAGGGCCCGT
>NZ_RQYT01000052.1 GCF_003932785.1 Arachnia propionica
CACGATTCGCCAGAAGTGTCACCACCACACCCCGCCAAAACGTCACCGATGTCCTGAGGCAGAACTGTCACCGATGTCCTGCGACATAACAAGTCCTCCCAGGCCGCATGCACCCAGACAAGCCGCATCATGCTTCCGTGATCACCAGGTCGTGCGATTCCACGTCGCCTGCCTTGGCCTGCTCGTAGGCCTCGAGGAGTCTGCGTGCGTTCGCCGGCGAGCGGAACAGGTAGGCGGTCTCCTGCCAAGCGGCGTACTCCTCGGCAGGCATCAGGACCGCGTTGCCCTTCCGGGAGACGATCTCGACGGCAACGCGGTCCGTGTTGACCTGCTCGATCAGGGGGAACAACTTCTGGCGGGCCTCACTTGCGCTGATGGACATGTCACCTCCAGTGATCGTACAGGAAAATGGTACCAGTCGTGCTCTCTCCCGGACCGGGTGCAGTTGGGGCGCCTGCGGTCCCGGGTGCTTCCGCTGTTCGTGTCGTCGCTGGGGTCGGTAGTGTCGGATCACCCGAAGGGACGGTGCCTGGTTCAGGCCGGGCGCAGCACCAGCCGATGCTTCGTCGTCGCCTCGATCGCCTCACGGGTGAACGGCCAGGGGTGTCTGCCGCCCGCCGCCCACGTGGCGAACTGGTCGTCGTAGTGCTTCGACAGCGGATGTCCGGAGACCCCCGACGAGGTGCTCCAGTGGGCGGCGTCGAGGTCGGCCAGATCCACCGTCATCCGCATCGATCCCCCGCTGATCACCTCGTAGTCGACGCGACCGTCCTTGACCTGGGGGTTGAACCACGAGGCGTTCGGGGCGTCCCCGGTGCCCCCGACCGGCTGGGAGCCTCGGTTGAAGTACCACCTGACCGGACCCGGGACTCCCTCACCACCCAGGACCTGGTGGGTCGGGGTCTCGACGTGGACCTTCCCCCAGCTCCACGCACTGTGGTCGGTGCCCAGCTGCGCCGTCAGGTCGGCGTCGGCTGCGGCCCAGGTTCGGCGTAGGATCGCATCGGCATCCTCCACCCCTGGTGTGGACTGGTCGTCCCACAGCCGATGCCCGGGGTTGCTGACCAGCCACTCCAGGGTGTTCGGCGAGGAGAAGGTGTACTCCCTGAGTTCGTCGCCCAGCACCTGATCGGCCAGATGGGCGAACAGTGCGGCCATGATCGCGGCCCCCGGCTCCTCGACGGCCATGTGGGCGCCGTCGTCCAGCCACCCTCGCAGCACCTCCTGCTGCTCCCGCAGCCGCGGATCAGCCAGCTTCACGCTGGTGAAGGCCTTCCCCAACGTCTCGGCCCCGGGGAAGCGATCCAGCAGCATCACCTGCCACGCCTGCTCCTCACTGATCGGACCGGCCTCTGCCATCCGCACCAACTCGTCGTACATCGCCTGCGAGCGGTACCCGTGGAAGTACCAGCCGTCCAGGAACGGGCCGCTGTCCTTCGGGGTCACCGGCTGGTTGGCCGGGACGATGATCCCATCCGGCGGGTTGAGCACCGCCGGCATGTCCTCGGGCGCGTAGAACCCCTGCCAGTCGTAACTGGAGTCCCAGCCGGGTCGGGGCCACCGGCCGTCCGCCCCCAGCGCGTCGGCGCCGTGCAGACCGTGGTTCTGATCCGCCTCCGCCTGGATCGGCCGGATCGGGTGCAACCCGGGGGCCTGGTAGCCGATGTCCCCGGCCGTGGTGGCGAACAGGATGTTCTGCGCCGGGTCGCTGAACTTCGCGGCCGCGGCTGCGACCCCCGCGGCATCGCTGGCCCGGTTGAGGTCGAAGATGGCCTCGGCGGTGCGGCTGGGAATGAGTGCCACCCACTGCAGCGCGACGGAGAAGTCCCCCGGGAGGTTCGGGAACCCGGCGAAGTTCGCATCCGGGTTGAGCAGGTCGGAGATGACGGGGCCGTGCACGGACTCCTTGACCGTCAGTTCCACCGGCTCGCCACCGGCCACCTGGATGGTCTCGGTGCGGGTGGTGTAGGCCAGGCACTTGCCGTCACGCAGGTAGGCGTTCTCGCCGACGTTGCGCTCCACCACCAGGTCGCTGACATCCCCGCCGAGGTTGGTGAAGGCCCAGGCCAGATCCGGGTTGCGGCCGATCAGCACGCCCGGCATCCCTGCGAAGGAGAAGCCCTCGACGTCGAAGGTGCAGCCCGCGCCGTCGCCTGTGCAGTGCAGCCCCACCTGGGACCACACCGATGGATGGTCGATGTCCAGGTGCGGGTCGTTGCCAAGGATTGGTTTGCCGGAGGCGGTGTGCTGTCCGCCGATCACGAAGGAGTTCGAGCCGATGCCGTGCCCCTCACCGAGCGAGCCAGCCACCTTCTTCACCGTCGCCTGCGCCGCCTGCACCGCGTCGGTGAAGGAGTTCGGGGTGGCCCCGGAGGCGACCTCGGCGGCGACCTCCGGCGGGCAGTCCACCTCCGTCGCCGCCACCTCGGGCAGCGGGAGGGGATCAGCGATGGGGTAGTCGCCGCGGGGGCGCAGATTGCTCACGCCGTCGGCCAGGACGATGGGTCGGCTGGCGGCCTCGTCGGCGACGGGAAACAGCTCCTCCACGGCCCCGGGGCTGCCCAACTGCTTCAGCAGGGCCATGTTCCCGGCCTCCGTCCCATGGCTGGCGCTGAGGCTGTTCGACATCGCCTTCAGCCAGGCCAGCGAATCGACGGGGGTCCACGGCTCGATCCCGCCGAACGGCACCGTCAGCCCCAGCACGGTGTACTCGTTGGCGATCTGCCACGGGGCCTTGTCCCGGATGTGGGCGTTCACCCCGGCCGCGTAGGCCTCGTACAGGCCGCGGGTCTCGTCGGAGAGCTGCTCCCAGTCCTGCTCCGCAACTCGCCTGAACCCCATGGTGCGCACCGCGATGTCGGACTCCTTCCCGCCTTCGCCGACCAGTTCGCTCAGCCTGCCCGCGGTGATGTGGCGTCTGAGATCCATCTGGAAGAACCGGTCCTGCGCATGGACGAAACCCTGCGCGAACATCAGGTCGCGGTCGGTGCTGGCGTGGATGTGGGGGACCCCGAGCTCGTCCCGCCGGATGGTGACTTCGCCGTTCAGCCCCGCCAGTTGGAGCTCGCCGTCATACTTCGGTAGGGGGGCGCGGGCGATGACAACGAGTCCTGCAGCGGCGATGAGTACGAGGGCGATGACTGCGATCCCGATCCTGAGCAGCCACTTCCTGGGTCCCGACATGGGTTCTCCTTTCGACCCCTCGACGCTACGAACCCCACCGGGACGACACATCCGCCACTCGTCGGGGGCGATCCTCCCCCAACTGGCGGATGTGGGCTCAGGGGAACTCGTTAGGGTGCTGCCGTGGACATGGAGAAGCTGGCTTCACGACTGCCCTGGGTGCTGTGGGTGATCGCGGCGGTGCTGACCATGGCCATCCTGCCCTACGTCGTGGATGAGGTGATCCACGTTCTGGAGGAGCGGACGGATCTCCCCGGTTGGGCCAGGCCCCTGTTCGTCAGCCAGATCGGGGCGCCGATCCTGGGACTCGTGGTGCTGCTCCCTGCCGTGCGTCGGCCCCGGGTGGCACCCGCCGTGATCGCCATCGTGCTGGGCATGGTGCCCCTCGGGGCGGTGCAGCCCACGGCATCGCTGGGAGCAGGTCTCCTCGGGATGCGGATCAGACACCCGCTGCCCGTGGTGCTGGCCGCCGGGATCGCCGGAGCGGGATTGGGCTGGTGCATCGACCCGATCCCCGATCTGAGGAGCAAATGGTTCGACGCCGTCCCGATGACCCTCAGTCTCGTCTCGGCCACGCTGTTCGGGATGCTGCTGCGAGGACAGCAGCAACTCGCCGAGGCCCGGGTGACGCAGAGCAGGGCGGAGGAGCGGGCCCGGATCTCACGCGAGATGCACGACTCGCTCGCCCACCGGTTGTCCCTGATCTCGCTCCACGCCGCCGCCTTGGGGAATCGCACGGATCTGGCCCCGGAGGTCGTCGCGACGACGGCTGCCACCATCCACACCATGACCGCGGAGGCGGGACGGGAGCTCAGGCAGATTCTCCAGGTCCTGCACGACGATGACTCGGGGGCGGCTCCCGTCGTCACCTGGCGGGACGTGACGGCGGTCCTGCAGCGGGAGACCGACGGCGGCCTGCAGGTCGACGCTGAGGTCGCGCCCGGATGGCTCCCGGCCTTCGAGGCGGCGGATGCCCGAACCCGACACGCTGTCCTGCGCAGCGTCGAGGAACTGCTCGGCAATGCCCGGCAACACGGCGACGGCCACGCCGAGCTCTCCTTCGAGGTGACGGCGGACGCGCTGGTACTGACCTGTGCGAACCGCGTCGGCGGGGTGCGGCGGGTCCTTCCCGGGCACGGGATCGGGCTGCCCGGCCTGGGGGAACGGCTGCGGCTGCTCGGCGGTCGCTTCGAGGCGGGGGCGACGGAGGGCTGGTTCCGGGCCCGGGCCGAGTTCCCCACCCGGGAGGTGGATCATGGGTGAGCCGACGCATCGGGTGAAGGTCGTGATCGCTGACGACGAGCCGCTGGTCCGCTCGGCGCTGCGGCTGATCCTCGAGGGTGACCCCGGGATCGTGATCCTCGGTGAGGCGGCCGACGGGCAGGGTGCGGTTGATGCGGCCCGGCGGCTGCGCCCGGACGTGGTGCTGCTGGATCTCCACATGCCCGGTCGGGACGGGGTGTGGGCGTGCGAGCAGATCACCGCGGGGTTTCCCGGGGTGAGGGTCCTGGTCCTGACGGCCTTTGACACGGACCGGATGGTCGCGTCGGCCCTGCGTGCGGGGGCGGCCGGTTTCCTGCTCAAGGACAGCGCCTTCGAGGTCATCCTCGGGGCGGTGCACGACGTGGCGGGAGGGCAGCGTCGCTTCTCGGCGACGGTGCTGGACCAGCTCGTCGTGAACACGGCCGAGGCCGCTCCTGGCCGGGAGCCCGCCAACCTCACCCCGCGGGAGCGCGAGGTGGCGGTGCTGGTGGCCGAGGGGCTGGTCAACAGCGAGATCGCCGAGCGGCTGGGCATCGGGGCGGCGACGGTGAAGACCCACGTCTCGGCCCTGCTGGAGAAGTTCCACGCCCGCAACCGGGTGCAGTTGGCGGTCGCCGTGGCCCAGTGTCAACTGTCCCGGCCGTGAATCCTGCAAATGCGCGGCGCGCTTCCCGGCAGCGCTGCCATCGGTGATGCTCCGCGCATCTGCAGGAGGATCTACAGTGGCCCGGTGCACCGGACGCCCCCGGGTCTCGTCCTGGCGGACTGGGGAGAAGAGTCCCACCCTGAAGTATGTGGAGCAGTTTGCGAGGGCAGCGGGCGTTCCCATGGGGATGATGTTGTTCCCGGTCCCGCCGCGGTTCACTCTTCCCGTTCCGGACTTCCGTGCCGATCCGGAGTTCCGAGGATTTGCCCTGGTCGATCCTCGGGGCCTGCTGGCCTTTGTCAACGCCGACCAGACCGTGAATGGGCAGTTGTTCACGTTGATCCACGAGTTCGCCCACGTCTGACGTGGTGGGTCCGGAAGGTTTATTCCATCGGAGCGAGCTTCCCCTGTGCTTATTTTCAGCGTGTTTCATGATGCGGTTTTCAGGTTCCCCGAATAAGCCTCCCTGTGGCAGTATTGTTCAATCGTCACCACGGCCGTCTCGGAGAGTCAAGATGATCGCGCGAATAATAGCAAAAACAATAAGCAGTAGCAGGGTCGGGAAAATAGCGAGAGATAAAACATCAACAATAATCACAGCGAGCGCCTTCAAATCAAGGCGTGGCGCAACCGAGAGCAGGGTATGGTCGGTTTTCAACCAGGAGCCCTCAGCAGCACCCAACCTACCGGGTCGGGATCGAAACGAATCTCAGCCGGGCCTCACCCCACAACGATATTTGGCCTGTGGGAGTCGACAATGACCATTATGTACACCTCCGATGTTTGAGTTGCACCCACCGTCGCCCCTCCCCAGGAGAAGCCAATGGCCGAAGAGATCTCGGCCGAGTACTTGGCCCTGTTCCCTGAGAGCCGCTCAAGGTGATTGTTGCTGGAACTGCCAAACAGTACCCGATTGTACCAACCGTACGCCCTCGTGACGACTGGTGTTCCTTTAACAGGGACGGAGTAGTCGAAATAGAAACCCATTACCAGGAAAATCGAATCCTGCTCAACCTTGCATTGGGAATACTTCACACTCGAAATGACACTCCTTCCACGACAGCCGGAAACTGCCGCGAGAGAGGTTGCAATCCCTCCATCCACTAACTCGCCATCATCCATCGTCGTCACGACAAGGGAACCATCGTCGTAGATTTCTCGAATGACACCACTCGACCGTTCGACTGTCCTTGGCTCTGTCCCAGGAGTCATGGAATCCCATATTTCGCCTGCTTGGAGCTTGGCAATCAATCTATCCTCGACTTCTTGGCTGACGCCAGCCCGTTTCAAGGCAGTTCTGACTTGGCCAAGATCATCCTCAGAGATGTTTTCGGCTTTAGCGGGAAGAGTGAAGAAAAACAACAAAAGTGATAAAGTCGTCACAAACAATTTTCTCATCTTTGAGAACCCCCTGATATAGCGTAATTGTGGGAATCATAACGCGATGAAAGCTGGATGTCAAGGGTTTTCGCTGTTTAGAGGTCGTTTCCAAACGGTGTCGTTGCTGGCAGGTGTGGGGACCCTGGCCGCGTTGTCCTCCTCGACTGCCACGATCCAGTGCGCTCTTCGTCGTCTGCCGTGCCAGGAAGTCACCGTGACGATCTTCGTGACGATCCCCGATCTGCGCACCCTCTTGGCTGCAGGAGGATCTACAGTGACCCGGTGGACAGGCAGCGGATCCGCGGGGAGATCGTCGCGTGGTTCGGGGACCAGGCGCGTGCGTTGGCGTGGCGGGAACCCGGGACCAGCCCCTGGGGGGTCCTCGTCAGCGAGGTGATGAGCCAGCAGACCCCCGTCGCCCGCGTCGAACCGGCGTGGCGGGAGTGGCTGGAGCGGTGGCCCACCCCCGCCGACCTCGCCGCCGCCGACCCCGCCGAGGTGCTGCGCGCCTGGGGCAGCCTCGGGTACCCGCGGCGGGCGCTGCGGCTGGTGGCGGCGGCCACCGCCATCGCGGCGCTCGGCAACGAGGTCCCCGACGACGAGTCGGTCCTCCTCGGGCTCCCCGGCATCGGGCGCTACACCGCCGCCGCCGTCCTCGCCTTCGCGTTCCGCCGGCGGGCCGTCGTGCTCGACACCAACATCCGACGGGTGCTCGCCCGGCTCGTCGGCGGGCAGGAGTTCCCGCCGCGCAGCGAGACCGCCGCCGAACGCGCCCTGGCCGAGGAGTGGCTCCCCGAGGACGACGACGCGGCCGCGGCCTGGTGCGAGGCGGTGATGGAGCTCGGGGCGCTGGTGTGCACGGCCCGCACCCCCACTTGCGGCGCCTGCCCCGTCGCCGACGACTGCGCCTGGCTCCGGGCCGGTTCCCCCGCGTGGGAGGGCCCGGAGCGGCGGGGCCAGGCCTGGGCCGGGACCGACCGCCAGTGCCGTGGCCGCATCATGGGGGCGCTGCGCCGCAGCGAGACGGGGGTCGCCCTGGCCGACATCACCTGGCCCGACGACGTCCAGCTCCAGCGGTGCGGGGCGGGGCTCGTCGCCGACGGCCTCGCCCACCACGACGGCGACCTCCTGCGCCTGGGACCGGGCCCAGCCGTCAGTGCATGAGGCTCGTGTTGACGACGGGGGTGGCCCGGGAATCGCCACACAGCACCACGAGCAGGTTCGAGACCATCGTCGCCCGGTGCTCCGGGGTCAGGGTGACGATCTCGGAGCTCTCCAGTTTGCCCAGCGCGTCCTCGACCATCGACACGGCCCCCTCGACGATCTTCTCGCGGGCCGCGATGATGGCGCTGGCCTGCTGCCGTTGCAGCATCGCCTGGGCGATCTCCGCCGCGTAGGCCAGGGACGAGATGCGGGTCTCGATGACCTCCAGCCCGGCCAGCCTGATCCGCGCTCCGACCTCGGCCGCCATCTCGCCCGCGATGATCTCGGTGTCGCCCCGGAGCGTCACCTCGACGGCGTCGTTGTCGTAGGGGTGGCTCATCGCGATGTGTCGCAGCGCGGCCTCCGCCTGGACGCGGATGAAGTACTCGTGCCCCTCCACCGCGTAGATGGCCTTGGCCGTGTCCGCGACCTGCCACACGACGATGGCCGCGATGTTGATGGGGTTGCCGTCGGCGTCGTTGACCTTGAGCTCATTGGTCTCGAAGTTGTGCACTTTGATGGAGACGCGACGCTTCGAGGTGAACGGCGTCACGAACCACAGACCCGGCCTCTTGACGGTGCCGATGTAGGAGCCGAGGAACTCGATGACCCGTGCCTCACCGGGGCTGATCAGCACCATGCCGGAGGCGAGGATGAGCAACGACAGGGGCAGCGCGAGCACCCCGAACAGCCCGAGATCCGCGAGGGGGAAGTCCGAGTGCGAGACCGCATCCCCCAGCGGGGTGAACGTGGTCAGCAGTATCGCGAGCAGGATCAGCAGCGCAGGCACCAGCAGGATCGCCAGGAGGCCGGGGATCATGAAGGCCTGCTTCTCCTGCACGTTGACGCGGCTGCCTGACACCCCGACGGGGCGGGCCGGGGGCATGGGCGGACCCGGCGGGGGTGCCTGGGGTGGGTGGGGAGGCTGGTGCGGCGGCATGGGCGGCTGCTGGCCCGGGAACTGTGGTGCTGACACTGTCGGCTCCTTCGAGAAGGTGAACTTCCCCGAACGATAGGGCACCGTCGTTCCAGTCGGGCAGCTGCCCCTGGCACGCGATCAGCCCTGATGTCCCCCCGTCGCCCGATGGGTGAGGTCGGCGTCGACCGAGGCGACCCCGGGAATCGCGGCCAGCGCCCCCTCGTCGCAGGTCGCGGCCGGGGTGCAGCCGTGGATCATGCCGAGGTTCGGCAGGGTCCGGGTGACCGTCATCCCGGCAGCCTCCAGCAGCCCGACGACGTGATCGAGGCGGTCGGCGTGGTCGTCGGCCACCGTGACCACCCAGCTCCGCGGCGGCTGCGCCTCCTCGGCTGCCGGGGCGACGACGAGGCCCGCCCCGACGTCCTCCTTCGGCAGCCCGAGGTCCTTCGCATCCGCGATGAGCCGGTCCCACAGGTCCTGGCCCCTGGCCCCGGTCGCCTCCGCGACGAGGGCCGCGACCCCCGCGACGTGCGGGGTGGCCATGGACGTGCCGTTCAGACTGCGGTAGTGCGCCGGAGCCAGCCAGGCCGAGTGGATGGCCACCCCGGGGCCGGCGATGTTGACCTCGCCACCCTCGACGTCGAGGGCCTGGGCGGAGAAGTCCGCGATCCCCAGGTCCTTGTCGACGGCGCCGACCGCCATGACGTAGGGGCTGTTCGCGGGGGCACCCACGAAGCCGGGGTCCCCGACGCTGCGGGCGGCGTTGTTGCCGGCGGCCGCGATGATGAGGGCTCCCTGCTGCAGGGCGCGACGTCCGGCGGCCACGTACGGCGGATGCACGGTGCGCACGTCCGCGCCGAGGGACATCGAGATGATCTGGCAGCCCTGGCTGAGCGCCCAGTCGATGCCCGCGAGGATGCTGGTGTCCGAACCGGTGCCGTCCTTCGCGAGCACCTTGCCGACGAAGATCTCCGCGTCGGGGGCGACGCCGTAGCCGCGTCCCTCCGTCCAGGTGCGCGGGCCCATCGCTGTGCCGACGCAGTGCGTGCCGTGCCCGTGGACGTCCTCGGGGTCCTCCCCGTCGATGAAGGATTTCGCGGTCACGTGTCGGCCCGTGAAGTCCGGGTGGGAGCTGTTGAAGCCGGTGTCGAGGACCGCGATCCGGATGCCCTTGCCCGTGTACGGCGAGTTCACGGCCCCGATGGCCTGCAGCCCCCACGTCGCCTGGTCGGTGTCCTCGAAGCCGATGGCGCGGTAGATGGTCTCGGGCAGCACCTGGACGTCGACGCCGTCGTGGTCCGCGGTCCGGGTCCGGACGGTGTGGGTGTCGGTCTCTCCCGTCACGATGGCCACGCCGAGTCTGGGGAACCAGTGCTCCAGCGTGAGGCCGAGGCTCTCGACCACGGCCGGGCCGACGTCGGCGAGCCGTTCGGGTTCGGCCGCGTCGAAGACGACGACGAGGCGTGACGTCGAGTGGGTTGTTGCTGCATCGGGCATTGTGTCTCCTTCCCCCGAAGGAGCCCCTCAGGGCATCATGGGTGGTCGTGCGGACACATCCGTTCTACAACGTCCCCCCGACGTTTCTCGCGGATGTGTCCGCCCGGGCCCGGCGGAGGTGCCTGTCACACGAGCCCCAACTCTCGCCCAGGAACACCCCGGGAGGCGCCTCCGCCGGTCTCCCGCCAGTGCCGGTCCGTCGGGAGCCAGGCTCCCATCGGTCCAGCTGTGGTCAAGGGCGAGCGGGACATCCCCTGGTCGAACTCTCGCCGACTCCGACCGGAGACCTTGCCCTTGACACGTCCCCCGCGGACACACACCGTGTTCCTCTCCCCGGCTCAGGGGACGGAATCCCCGTTCCCCGTTGCCCACCGGATGAGTTCATCCGATGTGGCCACCTTGGTGCGTGCCCTACGTTTCATTCCTTAGCGTCAACTGAAGAAATCTCAGG
This sequence comes from Arachnia propionica, assembly GCF_003932785.1. Taxonomy (GTDB): domain Bacteria; phylum Actinomycetota; class Actinomycetes; order Propionibacteriales; family Propionibacteriaceae; genus Arachnia; species Arachnia propionica_B. The sequence goes on from NZ_RQYT01000052.1 coordinate 10,543, forward strand.
TTCAGCCTACTGGCCTTCAGGAAACTCAGGAGCCAGATTCTGTCGTCCTTACGGACAAGGTCGTGAACCCCTTGTCAGCTCAATGGGCAGAACGGGAGCGGTGTCCCGACGCGGGGACGGCGTCGATTTGCTGAGTGAGGCTCTCAGGAAAGCGGGCGTCGACGCGACACCGCCCGCTCCCCTGGGGGAACGGGCGGTGTGGTTGGTCGGGTTGGCTCAGGCCAGCTTCTGCAGCGCCTCGAAGGACTTGCGGGCGTTCTCCTTCGGGCCCTCGCCCGGCGCCGGATCCTCGTCGAGCATGATGTCCTGCTCCAGGACCCAGTAGCCGTCGAAGCCCACACCCTTGAGCAGCTCGGCGATCGTGGCGAAGTCGACGTCGCCCTCACCGATCGGGGCGAACATCTCGGCCTTGATGCCCTGGCTCCAGGTGAACTCGCCCGTCAGGAGCTTGTCGGTGAGCTCCTTGTGGACGTCCTTCGCGTGCACGATGACGATGCGCTCCGGGTGGCGACGCACGATGTCGACGGGGTCCGCGCCGCCCGCCATGAGGTGCCCGGTGTCGAGGCACAGGCCGACGCTCGTCTCGTCGAGGATCCGCTCCACCTCGTCGGCGTTCTGGATCATGGTGCCCCAGTGCGGGTGCACGCAGGCCTTCACCCCGGCCTCGGCGCAGACCTCGGCGATGCGGTCGAGGTTGGAGTACAGGGTGCGCCACCCCGCCTCGTCGAGCACCGGCCGGTCGTCGTAGCCGTCGCGACCCGAGTCGCAGGCCAGGACCAGCACGGAGCCCCCGGCGACGCGGAACGCCTCCAGTTCCGCCCGGACGGCGGGGATCGGGTCGTGCTCCGGGTCGTGCATGACAGCCAGGAAGAAGGAGCCGACGGGGGTGAGGCCGTGCGCCTTCACGGCCTCGGCGCGGGCCTGCGGCTCCACCGGGAGCCAGCCCTGCGGGCCGAACTCGGTGGCGGTGAGCCCCAGCTCCACCATCTCGGAGAGCACCCGCTCGGGGGCCATCTGGAAGCCCCAGCCGGGCACCTCGCACACACCCCATGAGATCGGGGCGCCAGCAATCCTCATCGTTCAACCTCCACGGTGGTTCCGGTGCGTGCGGAGCGCTCGGCCGCCTCCGCCAGGACGAGAGCGAGCACGCCGTCCTCGACGGTCGGGCTCACGGGGGTGCCGTTGTTGATGGCGTCGATGAAGGCCGTCAACTCGTCACGGTAGGCCTCCGCGTACCGGGTGAGGAAGAAGTCCAGGTAGACCTCCTCCTGATCCGACCCGTGCGCGTCGTTGACGCGGACCGACGTGGCCCGCAGGTTCTCCACCATGACCTCGCCCTCGGAACCGAACAGCTCCACGCGCTGGTCGTAGCCGGTGGCGCAGTGGCGGGTGTTCTTGATGACGGCGACGGCGCCGGAGGCGGCCTGCAGCATCGTCACGGCCCCGTCGAAGTCGTCGACGTGGGCCAGCGCCGGGTCGAGCTTCTGCCCGATCGCGGTGACATGGGTGATCTCGCCGAGGAAGAATCGCGCCTCGTCGAAGTCGTGGATCACCATGTCCTTGAACACCCCACCCGAGACGGCCAGGTACTCCGCGGGCGGCGGGGCCGGGTCACGCGAGATGATCGACAGCTGCTCGATCCGGCCGATCCGGCCCTCGGCGCCGAGGCGCTGGGCCTTGGCGATGGAGGGGTCGAAGCGACGCTGGAAGCCCACCATGACCGGCGGGTGCTCGAAGGTGTCGAGCTCCGCCGCGAGCTCCTTCGCCTCCTCGACCGACGCGGCGACGGGCTTCTCGCACAGGGCTGCCTTGCCCGCCCGGGCCGCGGCCAGGACGTGCTCGCGGTGCAGCGGGGTGGGGGAGCCGATGACCACGGCGTCGACGTCGTCGGACGTGAACGCGTCGTTCGGGTCGACGGAGGCGCGGGCGCCGTGGGGCTCGGCGAGGGCCTTGGCCGCGTCGAGGACGGGGTCGCAGACCAACACGAGTTGGGCCTGCGGATGGGCGGCGACGGTGGCGGCGTGAACCTTGCCGATCCGTCCTGCGCCGATGACTGCGATGCGCAGCATTCGATCTCCTAGGAGCTGAAGAGGGTCAGGGGGCGGGAACGATGATGTCACGCACGAGCCGGTCGAGGTCGGCGTCGGCGTCGAGGAACTGACGCAGCGTCTTGCGGGTGGGCCCGAACTCGGCGAACTCGTCGACGCTCATGCCGTCGGGCTCGTAGGCGCGGACGAAGTCCGGGATGCGCTTCAGCTCCTCGATGTAGGCCGGATCGACGGGCTCGTCCATGCGCTCGCGGGTCTCGTAGTCGGAGTTCGCGATGATCTGCTGCCACTTGAACGGCGGGGAGACGACCACGTCGCCACCGACGAACTCGGACCACTGCATGACGTTGCGGAAGGCGGCGGCGAGGACGCGGGCGCGGTAGCCGCGCTCCTGGAAGATCTGGTAGGCGCGCTTCATGGCGGCGATGCCCGCCCACTCCAGGGCTGACGGGTTGATGAAGAGGCCGTCGCGGGCGACCACGTGCTTGAGCCAGTCGTCGAGGCGGCCGACCATGATGGTGACGACGGGGCCCATCTGGGAGACGTCGTGTCCGGCGGCCTCGCGGGCCTTGAGGCCGCGCTCGATGGCCTCGGCAGCGGCGACCGCCTGGGGGACCGAGAACGAGACGGTGACGTTGATGCTGACGCCGCGGGAGGTGGCGTCCTCGATGGCCTCGAGGCCGACCTTCGTCGCCGGGATCTTCACGACGATGTTGCGTGCGAGGTTGTGGAACTCCTCGGCCTGGTCGGCCAGTGCCTTGGCGTCGCGGTGGAGGCGTGGGTCGGTCTGCACGGACAGGCGGCCGTTGCGGCCGTTGTGCTCGTCGAAGATGGGTTCCAGCAGCTTGGCTGCCTCCACGGACATGTCCTTGACGGCCTGCCAGCCGATCTCGGACTCGCCCCAGGTGGGGTGGGCGTCGGCGATGGTCTTGATGCGGGGGCCCCACACGTCGAGGTGCTTGCTGATGGTGGTGTAGGCGATCACCGGGTTGCAGGTGGCGCCGACGCCGCCGTAGGAGATCGACTGGCGGAGCTCGTCGAGGTCCGAGGAGTCGTTCCACAGGGCGGTCCTGGTGTTGCGGGCCGCGTCGAGGAGCGGACCCGGGGTGTACTCGATGTCGGTCATTGGTTTCACGGACTCCTTCAGTGGCTCGCGACAGCGTCGTCGCCGCCGCGGGCTCAGTCAATCGTAATGGTCAGTCCATGTCAAGCCCATGTAATGACAAATGGGCTCAGCGAACCCGCTTCCGTCGCAGCCGGTCGGCGCGAGAGCGCCCCAACTCGTCGCCCAGGGGGTCGGCGGCATCGACTACCCGGTCCAGCAGGCCGAGGACGTGGAGGACGCGGGCGAGGTTGCCGAGGCCGACGCTCGTGTTCCCGGTCTCGATCCGGCGCAGGGTGTCGCGGGTGATGTCGGCCCGTTCGGCGACCTGCTGGGCGGTGAGTCCCAGTGCCATGCGCCAGCCGCGCAGGTGTTCCCCGAAATCGGCCAGTCGTAGGTTGGAGAGGGGTTCTTCGGCTGCGTCGTTGTGGCTGCTGTGGTCGTCATTGTGTCGCGATGTGGCTGGCATGCTCGTCCTTGTCTCCTCGTGTCGTCATCCGGGTTCTGCGTCCCGCCGGAGGGGTTCCGGATGTCCGGAACCGATCACGGGTGGGGTGGCTGACCCTCCTCGTCCCTACTCTGGGAACAGTTAATCAATTCCTCGTACTTAGTGGGAGATGTGGTCATGAGCAGCAACCAGTGGTCCGGTCCGACGGGACAGCAGGGGCCCGGACCCCAGGGCTACCAGCAGGGGTACCCGCAGCCGGGGCCGGGATACGGACACCTTCCTTACGGGCCGCCGCGGCGGAACAACACCGGGCTGATCGTCGCCCTGGTGGTGGTTCTGGTCCTGGTCATCGGTGGCGGGATCGCGCTGGTCGTCACCCAGCGGGGCAAGACCGTCACCATCGACGCGCAGGGCCAGGTCCAGCCGCAGGGTCAGCCGGGCCAGCCACAGGGGCAGCCGGGCCAGCCGCAGGGTCAGCCGGGCCAGCCGGGCCAGCAGGGTGAGGACAAGCCATCCGATGGAGCTCCCCAAGGTGGGCAGCCTGACGAGGGCCATCCCCGACCTGAGAATCAGCAGCGCAACGGCGGCCCGGCCCCTTCGCTCCCGGAGTCCTTCGCGGGCCTGAAGCAGAGCGGTTCCTCGGAAGGGACCTTCTTCTACACCCCTGAGTCCGGTGGGGATTACGCCAAGACCATCTGGGTCACCCCACAACCGGACAAGTCCATGCAGGACGTGGGGCCGCTGCCTGCGGGTGGCAGGCAGATCCGCGGCTGGGCCTGTTACGAGCTGAAGCAGGACAACACCGGGCTCGGGGGCTGCGTGGGAGAGGCGCACGGTGGAGTCGTGGGAATTCTCGGCGACCCGGGTCAGTACAGCCTTGAGGAGATCGCCAAGCTCGGTGACGACCTGCTCGCCGTGTGGAAGTGAGGTGGTCCTGATGAGCCATCCCCAACCGATGTATCACGGGGCCCCGCCCAGTCGGGGAGGCAATGGAGTGGTGATCGCCTTGGTCGTCGCGATCGTGCTGGCGGTCGGCGGTTTCGGCGCCTGGTGGTTCTTCTTCCGGGATTCCAGTTCGACGCAGCCCGCGTCGCAGGCCTCCGTCCAGGAGCAGCAGCAGCCCGTTCCGGAGCCCGAGGCAGATGCCTCGGTCAGCGTCGATCAAGCGGCGCCGTCCGAAACCGCGGAGCAGGAGGCCGAGGAGCCTCAGCAGGAGCCGTCATCGGCACCCGCTGAGAAGCGGGAGAGGAAGCAGGAGAAGCAGCCGAAGGAACAGCCCTCCGGGGGTGACAACGGCGCCTCGACTCCTCCGTTGCCCCAACGCTTCGGGGAGTTCGAGGCCTCAGGGAAAACCTATGAGAACATCGGCCTGTATTCGAGATCGGATGGAACCTACATCACCTCCACGCTCTTCCCCGGGGGCTATGGCGAGGAACTGATCGACGGTGAGGAGCGCGTCGTTCAGTCGGGTCCGTGGACCTGTGGTGTGAGTGAGGGAGTCACGGACAAAAGGGCCGAGTGCGTCGCCGAGGCGCACGGTCGGACTGTGATGCTCTCGGCGTTCGAGGACCGAATCAGCTTGGAGGAGCTCGCCGCGGCGGGCGACGACTTCCTGGCCGCGTGGAACTGAGGTGGACGCGATGAGTCATCCCCAATCGATGCATCACGGCGCCCCGCCCAGTCGGGGAGGCAACGGCGTGGTGATCGCCCTGGTCGTCGCGATCGTGCTGGCGGTCGGCGGTTTCGGTGCCTGGTGGTTGGTCGGCAGACAGAGCTCACAGCAGACCGAGCCTCAGCCGACGTCCGTGGATCAGACAGAGCAGCCGAGCCAGCAGCCGGAGAGCCAGCCGCCGTCCCCGGGACAGTCTCAGTCCCCGTCGCCATCCCAGGAGCAGCCCGGGAGTGAGTCGGAGGTGCCGAAACAGCCGTCGGACCAGGACACGGGGACGAGCCAACAGGGCCCTGCCCCGGCGCCACCCCTGCCGAAGAAGTTCGGTCAGTTCCGCTTCGAGAAGGAGAAGGAGAGCAAGGGGGTGTCGTACATGTACAGGGCTGAGGACGGCACGTCGATCACCGTCACCTACGCCGACTACGTCACCGCTGATCAACTCAAGATGGGTGAGGGGGCTCGACCCATCCGGGACTGGAGCTGCATCAAGCAGCAGAAGGAAGGGCAGGTGGAAAGCGTGGCATGTGGCGGAGCGGCCCACGAGGGGGTCGTCGTGATCGGAGCAGCTGCTGTCGAGTACAGCCTTGAGGACATCGCGACCATCGCTGATGACCTCATGGCCGCTTGGAACTGAGAGGACCTGACGACCATGAGCATGAACCAACACATCCCTCCGGGGCACGGGGCTCCGGGGCGGAGGGGCGGGAACACCCCCGTCGTCGCCTTGGCGGTGGCGATCGTCGTGGCCGTGGCCGGATTCGGTGGGTGGTGGCTCGTCACCCAGAACCGCGACGGCAAGGCGGTGCCGCAGGAGTCCCTCTCCCTGCCTGCGCCCACCGGGGCGGCGCCGCCTGCCCCGGCCCCGGAGTCCGCCGAACCGTCGTCGAGTCAGGCGCCCCCGTCGGAGTCAGCGGCCCCACGGCAGGAGGAGGCCACGCCACGCGATGAGCAGTCGACGCAGCGGCAGCCCGGATCCGGCGACGGCGACGGAGGTGGGGCCGGGGCGCCACCCCTGCCCAAGGAGTTCGGCGAGTTCACGACCTCCTACGACCCCGATGAGGTCAGCTTCCTGCTCTATTCCGCGCCCGGGTCCCGGCACATCGGGGTGAAGTACCTGAAGGACTCGAGGCAGGTCGAGAGGAAGATCGATCAGCTGCGGGAGACGGAGCAGTCGGGCATCTGGGTCTGTGGCCTGATCCAGTCCAACACCCCGGACGACCCGGCCTGCGTCGCGGAGGCCCACGGTGGGGGAGTGATCGTCATCTCCCACAACACGGACACGAACTACGCCGACGTGCAGGAGATCGGGAACGACCTGCTCGACGTCTGGGGACGTTGAGTTCTGGAAGCAACGGAAAGGGGGACAACCATGCTCGTGAAGGGGAAGACCTTCTGCTTCGAGGTCCCGGACGGCTGGGCGAGTGACGACCGAAGCGGTCAGGTCATCGCGGTGTCCGGCACGGCGTCGCTGGGGTTCATGCCCAACGCGGTGCTGCGTGAGTCGCGGATCGATGAGCGGCGGGATGCGCTGGCCGCGGTGAGCCAGGCGAGGCTGCGGTCGTCGGAGGGGAGGCTGCCGGGAACGCTGACCCTGGGGGTGCAGGCGCTGGAACGTCACGGCGTCGAGCATCGGCGGCTGTGGTACCTGCTGCCGCTGACACCCGACGGTCTGCACGGCAACGTCCTCAGCATTCTCGGCATGCAGGAACTGGTGGTGGCCGAAGGTGTGGTGGCCGAGCTGACGGTCTCCGTGCCGCTCGTGGAGTGGAATCCGGGTGATCTGCATCATGCGATGCTCGACACCCTCAGGCCCCTGCCTCCGGAGGAACGTGCCGAACCGGAGACCAGGGCGGAGGTGCCGGTACCGGAGCTCGACGAGTGGGCGACGGCCCGGGATGGAAAGCCGCGGGAGGAACTCACCGGTGTCGAACCGCCGGAGCTCGTGCTCCAGGGTGCCCCCCTCGTCCTCAGCGACGAGGCGGTGGACCTGTTCACGACCAACGCCCAGAATCGGGTTTTCGCCCCGGTGACGGGGGACGTCGGGGACGAACTCGCGGCGGCGGGGCTCGTCGACGAGGCGGGCAACCTCACCCCCGACGGGTTCTGGTACGCCGATCACATCCTGAGCGGGGAGTTCAGGAGGATCTCGTTCGCCGGGCCGGAGCGTGACGACGTCAGGTTCTGGTTCACCGACCCGAGTGCTGTCCTCGCGATCCCCCACCCGGAGCAGGAGGGGCTCAGGCTGCTGGGTTACTGCCCGTCGAACGATCTGTTCCGGCTGTTTCTCTCCTGGGCGGGGATCACCCCGTCATGGCCGATGGAGCTGAACCTCGAACTGGATGAGGGAGCATTCAGGGCCAAGGCGGACCGGGGCGTGGTCCCTCAGGGCCACGACGGCGACGCCGGGGAGTTCCTGACCCGGGACTGGCGTCTGACATCCCTGTCAGGGCTGAACGGCAGCATCCTCAACTGGATCCACACCGATGCCCGGGGCGACGCGATGGTCTGGGACGGCTCCCGCCTGAACGACACGATCATCATCGAACAGAATCCATCTGAACCGTTCTGGTGGACATTGATTGAAGCAGTGGTGAAGGAAGGTGAATGATGAGCAACGAGGGTTGGCAGCTTGAACCGGCTGAATGTCGCGGGGTATTCACGCGGACGGAGGTCGACAAGGAGAACATGGTATCTGCGCATAAGGGAGTGTCCGATGCGGTGGATGCCCTGTGTGGAACCTTCCTCGGGAAGAGTGGGGAGTTGGCCCCTCTGGTCAATGCGGTTTACAACCGAGTGCTGACGGCCAACATGACAGCCGCAGAGACTCAGGTCGCCAATGCCATTGCTGGTGGGCGTGAGGCCGTAAATGCCTACGACCGAGGGAATTTTGAGGGCTCTTCACAGAAGGCAGTGGAGCCGAGGGCGGCTGTGGCATCTGAGCGACCCGCTCGGTGGCGCTCCGGAGGGTCGGGCTGGTAGTGGG
>NZ_RQYT01000053.1 GCF_003932785.1 Arachnia propionica
GTAGTTTCACAGCCGATGCCCCGAACCAGTTGTGGGTCGCTGACATCACCTACGTGCGCACCACCACAGGCTGGAGCCTGCACCGCGTTCGTGATCGATGCGTTCTCCCGTCGGATCGCTGGCTGGTCCACCCGCTCGACCATGACAACCGAAGCGCTTCCCCTGGAAGCCCTCGAACACGCCCTGGTCACCGCGAAGGACCACGCCCTCCAAGGCCTGATCCATCACAGCGATCGTGGCTGCCAGTACGTGTCCATGCGCTACACCCAGCGCCTGACCGATGCCGGGATCCACGCCTCCGTCGGGTCCCGAGGTGACGCTTGCGACAACGCCCTGGCAGAGACCGTCAACGGTCTCTACAAGACCGAACTCATCCACGCCAGAGCCGCATGGCCCAGCGTCACCGAGGTCGAGTTCCACACCATGTGCTGGGTCGACTGGTGGAACAACCAACGACTCCACGAGACCCTTGACTACCACACCCCCCACGAAATCGAAGCCCTGTACCATCAAGGAAGGACGTCAGCCCTGACGCCCCCATAAACCACCGGAACAAAACCCAGGGCGCTTCACCGTTGCGTCCTAACCCCGGAACAAAACTCAAGACGCTTCACCTTTCGCGCCCGGCCGCGTGTCGGCTCACGAAGAACATGTGCGGTCCAGCATGATGAATCCAATGAGCATCTATAGATAGGTGACCGTGTCACCGGTAGGAGGCACCCGGTGACAACACCAGACCTGGCGCAGCGCGCTGAAGCATGCCTGTGTTGGAAGCTCCGTAGATCATCTGGCCAACGGCCATCCCACGTTGACGCGACTGTTTCCGAAGCGTGCGCTGGTGCGACCGCAGGGTGGCTGCAGTGAGAACCAGCGACGTGTGGGCGACTACGGAGGTCATCGGGAAGAACACGGTCCGTCAACTGCTGGTCCCGGCCCACGATGAACTCGAGATCTCGGTCGGGCCTGCTCCGCACATTCGAAGCAGGTACGGACAGTGGCCGACCGCATCAGGACCAGACGAATCGCGCGGAAAAGGCTTGGCCGCTGTCCTCCCCGAGAACGGGGCATCGAGCGACGAGATCACCTGGGTGGGATCGAGGCGCCCTGTACCCTCGGATGCCGTGCGAGACTCCTTCGACGGAGCGATCGGGTTCCCGTCCCACAGTCGTGCGCACAGCCTGCGTCGCCCGCAGATCGGTGCGCTGCATTCCATCGTCGGATACCAGTCGTCGGGCCTCACAGAGCCAGGAATCGTGGTGATGCCGACGGGGACGGGCAAGACCGAGACCATGTTGGCGTGGCTGATCGCGCAGCGTCCAAAACGCGTCCTCGTCCTGGTGCCTTCCTCGGCTCTGAGAGAGCAGATTGCCTCAAAGTTTGAGACGCTCGGCATCCTCCAGAGAGAGGGCATCGTCGGGCCGGAAGCGATGAGACCGCGGGTCGGGCGAGTCGCCGGACGATTCGACAGCGGAGAGGACGCGGCCGCTTTCGTGGCGGCCTGCAATGTCGTGGTGGCGACTCCGAAAGCGATCCACGCGTCGGAGGCTGCCGTGCGGCGAGCGTTCTTCTCTGGGTTCACGCACCTCCTGGTCGATGAGGCGCATCACGCGCCAGCGCGAACGTGGACGGAGATCATCCGTGCCTTCGGTGAGCGTCCCGTCTTGCTGTTCACCGCGACGCCCTACCGGCGTGACGGACTGACGTTGCCGGGTCGAGTGATCTTTCGTTTCCCGCTCCGGGAGGCACAGAGAGAGGGCTACTTCAGCAGGATTGACTTCACGGCGGTCCTCGATCTGGATGACGATGACGAAGCGCTCGCCAGGGCCGCGCTGTCGCGGCTTCGTAGCGATCTGGACGCCGGGCACGAACACCTACTCCTGGCGCGGGTCGGGACGAAGCCTCGCGCCGACGAGATCCACGCGCTGTACTCGCGGCTCGCTCCCGAGTTCGCTCCGAAGGTGATCTATGACTCGCTGCGGGCGAGTGAACGTGATGCGGCGATTCGAGCCATGCGGGAGCGGTCCAGTCGCGTGATCGTTTGCGTCGACATGTTGGGCGAAGGCTTCGACCTCCCCACGCTCAAGGTTGGAGCGTTCCATGACACGCATCGGTCCCTGAGCCCGATGATCCAGCTCATCGGCCGGCTCGCACGTACGTCATCTCCCCTCCCGATCGGAGCCGCGAGCGTTTTCATCCGCCAAGACCCGAAGCAGGCGCTCTCGCCGTTGCGTTTTCTCCTGCGAGAGGATCCCGACTGGGATAAAGTTCTCAGCGACATTACGGAGCGTGCGACCGAGAGAGCTGACGAGATCAGCGAGTTCGAGGCCTCTTTCGTTGACAATCCGCCTGACGTGCCTGTTGGCCTGCTGGAACCGAAGATGAGCGCTCGTGCCTTCGCGACGACGACCGTGGACTGGAACCCGCTGGCGGCCCGTGACGTGTTCGGCGACAGCGTCTTGGACGGCCTGATTAGTGTCAACCGTGATGACAGCATTGCCTGGTTCGTGATCGAGACGGTCTCCGATCTCCGCTGGGGTGAGATCCCTTCGCTGCGCGCTACTGACTACACGCTCTTCGTGCTTTTCCTTGATCGGACGCAGCGTCTCCTCTATGTCCACTGTTCGGATACCAAATGCAGCCTGGACGATCTCGTCAAGGCAGTGGTCGGGCATGAACCGGAGCCGGTCAACGGTTACGACACCTTCAAGGTATTTGCAAAACTCGACCGCCTCGTTCCGACGAACATTGGGCTCCTTGATGCTCGGGATCGTGACAAGCGCTTCTCGATGCACGTGGGAAGCGATGTCGAGACGGCACTGACAGAAGCTGAACGTACCCACAAGGCGAACACACACGTCGCAGCCAAGGCGTTCCAAGAGGGAGAGCGCGTCACGATCGCAGCGGCGCTGTCCGGGAGATTCTGGTCGATGCGAACGGCGTCGAACCTTGCGGAGTGGCGGCGATGGTGTCGCGATCAGGGAGCGAAGCTCCGGGACAGGTCTGTTGACGTCCGCTCGCTGTTCCGCGACATGATCATCCCTGTCGACGTCAAGGAGCGGCCCCCGTACCCGTTTCTCGCGGTTGAGTGGCCATGGGAGCTCCACGTCGGCGCTGGGACGTCCCCACGCGTTGTCTTCAACGCCAACGGCGTTCCGCTGACCGATGCCGGATTGAGGATCGACGATTACGGAGTCGACGGCCCACTCCGTTTCTCAGTCGTCACACCTACGTGGGAGCTTCCGTACGAGGGGCGGTTCGGTTCGACCGGTGTTCACTACCGTGCACTGGGTGACGATGCCACGGTGGAGGGAGGTCGCGGATCGACAGCGCCTCTGTCGACCTGGTTGAACAACCACAAGCCCACGCTCCTTCTCTCCGGCGACCGACTGATCACCGGCGATGACCGGCTGCTCGCCCCGCGAACCGAGCTGCCGCCATACCCCCGTGACAGCCTGCGTTCTCTCGACTGGACCGCCGGAGGTGTGAACATCGCGGTCGAATCGCAGGGCCCCGATCGCAGAGCCGACTCGATCCAGGCTTTCATGGCGCGCTACCTCGGTGAGAACCAGACCTTTGACGTCCTTATCGACGATGACAGGTCGGGTGAGGCGGCCGACCTCGTCGGCATCCGAGTCGATGGAGGAGATCTGCATGTCACGCTCGTGCACTGCAAGTACTCCTCGAAACCAGACGCAGGATCCCGCCTAAAGGACCTCTACGAAGTCTGCGGCCAAGCGATGCGCGGCGCGCGATGGCGAGACAAGGCAGCGTTGCCACTCCTGGAACACCTCGACCGCCGGGCCGTCGGATACACGCGCCGCTTTGGAGGAACGGCGTTCGAAATCGGGGACCGTGAGATGCTCTTCCGGATCAGGCAGCAGGCGTCGCTGCTGTTCCCGCGGTTCACGACAATCATTGCCCAGCCAGGCCTGAGCATAGGGTCAGCGAGTGATGAGCAACTCCGGCTCATCGCTGGTGCCGCTTCATATGTGCAGACCGTGACCAAAGGTGGGTTTGAGGTCTACGGATCGGACTGAGCGGCAATAGCCGTACGGATCTTCGACGAAACAGACATCGGCGCCCGCGTCGTCTGTACGGGCTATTGAACGAGTGCGTTGGACAGGTCTCGGAAGTAGTTGTGGCGCGCCCAAAAGGAGCGATCACCAATGACGTAGAGACGGCGTTTGGCGCGGCTGGCGGCAACGTTGACAAGGTTCGGGGTGCGTGCCCAGTTGGCGGGTGCTCCCGGTTTGCTGGGGTCACCGCCGAGGACGAGGATCACGACGTCAGCCTCGCGTCCTTGCGCTGTGTGAATGGTTCCGGCTTGGAGGCCCTGATATTTCGGGATGAGGCTGCGGAGGCGATCTGCGACGGCTCGGAACGGGGAGATGGCGATGACCTCCGACGGCGGGATGCCGTGGTCGTTCAAGTAGGCGAGGGCCTTCTCGAACCGCTCGATCTGGCTTGGTTGGAGATGGCTGCCTGGGCTGTTGGCCGGCTCGTCGGCCCAGTAGCTGGAGGCGATGAGCGGTCCGGTTGGGCTGTCGAAGCGCTCGTCGGGGTCGTCGAGATCACGGTGGACGCCGTTGACCATGAGGTTGTTGTAGGCGATCTGGTTGCACAGAGTGAACATCGGGTTGTCGCAGCGTCGGTGCACCAGGAGTGGCGCGCTGACCCAGACTTTGTCCTCGCCCTGATCAAGCTGGGTCCCGAACGGCGTGACGCGGTCGGCCAGGGTCTGGACGGAGGCGCGTGGCGGGATCCAGGTCGTGCTGAGGCCGTAGTTGCTGGCAATGTTGCGTTGTGCCTTCTCGGGGAGTGTGACGACGGGCTCGAGCTGGAGCGGGTCGCCTACTGCGACGATGCGTTGCGCGCGCCAGATCGCGCCGGCGGCGTACTGGGGGGAGGCTTGTCCAGCTTCGTCGATGAGGAGCCAGCCGATCGCCTCGGAGCCGATGCCGCTGAACATCCGGCTGGCCGAGGCGAAGGTTGTGGATATCAACGGGACGACGAGGAAGAACAGTTGCCAGGCAGCCCGGAGCTTCTCGGGCTCGAGGTCGCGGGGGTAGTTCCCAGCGACGACCTCACCGGCGGCGCGCAGCCCGTTCAGCATGTCGCGTGCGGTGTTGGCGAGGAAATCTTGGTGTAGTTGGAGTGCCGCGACGAACAGATCCGACCGGGCGGTGTCAAGCTCCTTGTCGAGCCAGGGGGCGTGCAGCTCTCGCTGGTCGCCCTGCCATGCCGGGCCGGGATAGGCCACACCGAACCGCTCTTCGTCCTGAGCACACTGAGCCTGAAGCCTGGCCCGTTGATCTCGGAGCCCGTCCAAGTCGTGTTGGACTGAGGACAGCCGTGCATGGGCATGCTGCACGGCATCACGGAGCCGTTGCCCACGATCGCGCACTTCTCGGTGGTGTTGCTCGGCGTTGTCCTGGGCTCGCGACAAGTCGTTGAGGCGTGCGCGCCACGCTCGTACGGCTCGCCCGAAGGAGAAGATTGTCTCCAGTACGCCGGGCTTCGTAGCAAGGTGTCGGTCGTGGCTGGCGGCAGCTTGCGCGCGGGCTGCGTCTGCCTGCTGCTGAACGGGCTGATGCTGAGACAGATCGTGTTGGGCCCGGTTCAGATCTCGGAGTCCCTGTTCGAACGCCGCTTCCAGACCGCGTTCACGTTCAGCGAGTTCTGGGACTCGCCGGAGCCGATCCTCGGCCTGCGCCCGTTGTCGGATGAGCGCGTCGACGCGTTGTTCGGCAGCGTGGAACGCCTCGCGTGCTTGTGCCCAGGGCGTGTAGGGAACCTCGCAGTCGCGCCACTGTACCAGCCTGGTCTGCATCCTTGGAACGCCGTTCTTGACAGGCTTCTTGGTCTTGGGGTCCTTTTCATCGAACCAGAATGCTGAGTGGAAGGCCGAACGGTTCCTCTTTCTGCCGAGTCGAGCGGCGACGAGACCCCAGGCTGTTGGCGGTGTCGCGTCGCTGGTGGAATCGCTTCCAGTCACGTCTTGGAGGATCTTGGTTGCGATATCACCGAAGTAGTCGACGTGGCCGCGCCACGGCGCTTCGATTGCGTCCTCGTCGGGGATCTCGGTGGTGACGTTCTCGACGGCCGCGTTGTTCGCCGACGCGACGACCATCTCGAACCCTGTCAGCTCGGGTTTGAGTTGGCGAACGATCCGGTCGTGGCCTTCGCCGTCGGACCATCGATGGGTGACTTCGGTGAAGGCATGCGATGGCCGAGTCAGCGCTGCGAGTCGTCGGGCTCGCTCGACGACGTTCCCGGCGAGGATATCGCGCAGCATGGTCGTCTTGCCCGTGCCCGGCGGACCGTTGACGCCCATGAGACCACTGCTGTGCCCGAGGTCGTTCAGCGCTCGATTGACGGCGAACTGCTGGCTCAGGGCCAGCGAGTGGTCTGGGTTGGCCGGCCATCGGCCCTTGGGGAGGCGCTTGATCCCGGTTCCTGCGTTGACCGCGCCCGGGTGTGTGACGACATCGATCCGGTCGGACACAGGCAGCGTCTGGTCGCCGGTGAGGTACGTGGCGAGACCGGCGCCGAGATCTCCGCGTGCGACATGGTCGCGTACGGCCGCGAGGTCGTCGAGGTAGAAGCTGTTCAAGAAGTCGGTGTCTGTGCCGTCCTCGGCTCGTCGTGCCGACACCGCCACGCTCTCGATGACCACGCGATCGTCTGCGAGGTCATCAAAGCCGTCGACTCCGGCAGCGACATGGGACAGCTTCAGCAACTTGTTCAGCGAGTCCGAGTCGTAAGGCGGAGGCTGCTCTCCGCCATCGGCATCACGGCGGGCGCCTTCAAAGGCGTCAATCGAATCGACGAACTCTTCCGCGGCCTCGTCGAACCCGTCCATCCAGCGCGGATTGCTCGGTCCTGGATCTCGCGTACGACCGGCGGCCCAAAGCGCAGATGACAGAACCGCCGAATCGGTGACCAGCCGACCGTCGTGACTGATCAGGAGACCGGCACAGGCACTCTCACCCTCAGGTCGCTTGTCGTAGGCATCGGGATCCTCGCCGAACACTCGGCCCAACGCCTCGTAGGTCGCGTCAAGCTTGTAGACGCCCAGATATACGGTGTGACGCCAGATCCTTCGGGTCCCGTTGAACGGCTCGGGCGGAGCCAGTGTCTCCCAGGGGAGAGGATCCCCGGCCTGCCACGCGATCACCTGACGATCCGACGGGCGGGTTGCTCGACGCGTCAACGCTGGTATCCGCTGCGGGCTGAACAACTCCAACATCCACCAGAACGACAGAATCCGCAGCCGCTCATCTCTGACCCGATCCACTCCCATGCCCCTCATCTTGCCTGATCGGGTTGTCACAGCCGCCCGGCGCCCAGTCTCGGCGATCGACGTGGTTCGCTGTCTTTCACGTCCGTGCGCATCACGCAGCACTATGCCGGCAGATCGGAGATGGTTGCGGACTGTGCTGGGTGAGAATCCGAGGTGTTTGCCCACGCGTTCGAGCGACTCACCACCGGCATAGCGACGAGCCATCTCCCGCACCTCATCCGGCGACGATGTAGCACGCCGCATCCGTACACCCCGGTCCCGCAGCAGTAAGGCCAGTCGCTCCCGACCGATGCCGAGCTCGTTGGTGAGCTCTCGCAACGTGGCGCCAGCCTCGTACTGTCTCTGTGCCACGTCGAGCAGGTCCTTGCCTGCGTAAGGGAGCCTACGCGGGAGCGGCTCCTCGCGGCCGGCCGTGAGCACGCGGATGCGAATCGACTGGTGCAACGAACCGATCCGAACCAACGGCGGGGCAAGTATTGACAAGCCTCCCGCTAGCTCCACCAGAGATCGTGTGCCGCTCGCGCGGCGAGAATGAAGCCGACGATCCCGATGATCCAGGCGGTCGTGGTCTGCGCTTTCCTTGTCAACCACCCATCAAGTTTTGTCAGGGGGGCTTCAACCACGGATCGTGCGACGATCCTCGCTGCGGTGAGTGCCAGGGCTGGAAGGATCATGACCAGGCAGTAGCCCAGGAGCAGCAGACCTTCGCCCGGCCAACCCATGGCCTGCGTCGTGATGATCCCGATCCCGGCCAGATAGGGCAGCATCGCTGGTGTCTCGACGAGAACGGCGGTGAGAGCAAGGCCGAGGAGTGCCGCGGTCGATCCCGTGGATGCGTCGCCTCCCATGACCCGTCTGCGCCATCTCAGGAGCCTGCCGCCACCGGCCGCCGCTCGTTCTGCGGCTCGGGTGCGTGACTTCTTGGTGTCCAGAAGGCTGCTGAGAAGGAACAGGCCCACTCCGAGGCCGAGCTGTGCGTAGAGGAATTCGCGTGTGTGGAGCAGATGACCATATGCATCGAACAATGCTGTCGCCCCGAACATCAGTGCCAGCCCGATGCAGAAGTACGCTCCTGCGACCACGCCCAGGAATGCCAGGATTCGACCGGCGCGCAACCGTCCGGGTGCCGTGAGGAGCCAGACCGGGATCAGCAGTGTGCCGAAGCTCGTCGAGTCGATGAGAGCGAGCACGGCCAGCGTTCCGAGAGCTGTGGCCGTCATGATGGCCCGAGCCGCAGGCCGCGCTCGCAGGTCGCCTTCGCCAAGCCGCCCTCAGCGCGGCGGCTGGCAACAACCTGGCCGTCGACGATGATGCTGCACCCCACATGGGTCGCTCCGGGACCGGCATCCACCTCGACCGTGTCCTGGATCACCCCACAGCGATTTGATGCCACGACCCCCGCAAGGAGCGGCACTGGGGTGATGGGGCAATGAAGTCTAGGTACCCGCACCCGAATCACCTCTCTCATGTAGTACGACTGTGCTACATGAGGAGATTAGCACGATCGTGCTACGGTGGGCGTCGTGACTCCGAGGCTTGATCGTGACGCGCGGAAAGCGCAGCTGGCCCACGCTGTCTGGCAGGTGATCCTGACCCGGGGCATCTCGGCGGTGTCCGTGCGCAGTGTCGCGGAGCAGGCGGGGCTTGTGGTTGGTTCGCTGCGGCACGTGTTCCCCACCCGCGCGGAGTTGATGACGTTCTCCGCCGAGTTGATGCTGCAACGTGCAACCGAGCGTGTCCTCGCCGTCCCGTGGAGCGAGGATCCCGAGGAGTATGCGTTCAACGTCATCGAACAGTTGCTCCCCTTGACCGAGGATTCGAGGGCAGAGCTGGAGGTCAACCTGGCGCTCATGGCCGAGGCGGTAGCGCTTCCTGACCTTCTCGCCATCCGGGATCGGGTGCACCAGCAGCTACGCGAAGTGACGACGCGGCTGGTGGAGCTGCTGTCCGGGCCATCCCGGGATCCTCGTCACGTGGATGCGGCGACTCAGCGTCTGCACGCACTGATCGATGGACTGGCCTTCCATCTGCTTCACCATCGCCCCGATGATGATCCTGCTTGGGCGCTCGACATCATCCGAGGCGAGATGTCTGCCATTCGCTCGGGCAATGCGGCGGACGGTCGCGCCGTGCAGCCCTGAACGTGGCGTGAGGAAGGTGAGGGCCTGCTCGCCTGCGTGATCCAGTTCGACCCCTGGTTCCGCTGGTCCCTCGGCAGCCAACGCTGGTTCGCGCGGAGTTGGCTGGATCATTCGCCGCGTGGGCGCCAGCGGCCGAATCCTCCCTCGGTGTTGATCACTTGGCCGGTGATCCAAGCTGCCTCGTCGGTGGTGAGCCACGCGATGAGCCGGGCCGGGTCTTCAGGGTGGCCGACACGGCCGAAGGGGAACATGGGCTCAATCGCCCGCCACATCTCCTGGGTCAGATAGCCGGTGTCGACCGGGCCGGGATTGACGGTGTTCACCCGGATGCCGCGGTCGGCGAGCTGGTCGGCGATGGTCGTCGTTACCCCAGCCAAGGCGGCTTTCGCTGCTGCATAGGCCACCTCGCCGGGCATCGGGCCCAGGCCCTGCCCGGAGGTCAGGAACACGATCGAGGCCGGGCTGCCGTCGTCGTGATGCGTGGCGAAGGCCTGGGCCAGCAGGATCGACGCGCGGGCGTCCACCCGCCAGTGACGATCCAGGTCCGCAGCGCTCAGTTCGCCGATGGCTCCGTCCGATCCACTCAACGCCTGGTTGCAGATCAGGCCGTCGAGTCGACCGAACTCCTCGACGGCTGCCGCGATCACTCGCTCCGGTGCGTCAGGTTCGGCGAGATCAGCATGAAGATCGGCCACCCGGGCATCGCCGACCAGGTGGGAGCGGACCCCATCCAACACGGCGTCGAGATCGTCCGCGCCCCAGTCCTGCTCGGCGTCGTGGGGTGAGAAGTGATGACAGAACACGCTCGCTCCGTAAGCCGCCAACCGGCACGCGGTGGCGTAACCGATCCCCGCCCGACGGCTGACCCCGGTCACCACGACGGACCTCCCACGCAACGGCAGCGGGTCACGCGCCAGGGAGTTCGCAACGTCATTGCTCATGCATTCCAGTAGAACAGAATCCGGTGGAATGCGCCGGAGTTATGCATTATTGGGCGGTTGAGCACAGAAACTCACTAAAATGACATAACGCGGCCCTTGGGGGCGGAGTTGCATGCGAGGTGGGGAAAGGAGTGCCCGTGGCGTCGTCTGATTCGGTGGGGGAGCAGCCCCGGGGGCGAGTGCTTGTCCTGGCCTCCGACCATCGACCCGCAGTCAGTGGGGTCGGGGTCTACGTCGACCAGCTCTCCCGGCACCTCGCCCCTGCTTGGGAGACCACCGTCGCCGCCCCCGGCGCGATGGTCGACGGGAAAGCCCTCCAGTTCCGTGCCCTTCCCAGCACGGGGCCGAGTTCCTTCTCCGTCTCCCGGCTCATCGAATGGAGTTCCCTCATGGGGTTCCTCTCCGGACGGGCCGAGCGCCCGGACATCATTCACGCCCATGGATTCATGAGCGCCATCCCTGCCGCTCTCGCCTCCGAGGCCTGGGGTGTGCCCTGGGTGTTGACCAAACACTGCTGGTTGGAGGACTACGACACCGCCCCCGATGTCGCCTTCGAACTCCAGTCGTGGTCCATCCGCAACGCCGACGCCGTTGTCGCCCCCAGCCAGTGGCTGGCCCGACGGATCAGACAGGAGGCTGGCAACGCCGTCGAGGTGCAGGTCATCGCATCCGACTCCGAGGTCCCCGAACCCCAGCCCGAGGTGATTCCTGCTGGGACGGGGAGGATCTTCGTCCATTCAGGAGCCCAGTACCACAAGGGTCTGGACCTGTCGCTTGCCGCATTCCTCGAGGTTGCGGAACCGCAGGACAGGCTGCTCGTCGTGGGGTCGGTGGAGGAACGGCTGCGTCGCGACGCCGAGCGGGTCACGGATCATCGCATCACCTGGCTCGGCCACCAGCCCCAGCAGGCGGCCTGGGAGACCTACCGTCAGGCGACGGCGATGCTGGCCCCCAGCCGTTCCGACGGATTCCCGCTCGCCGTCATCGAGGCGCAGAAACTCGGCGTCCCGGTTCTCGGGACGACCGAATCCTCGATCCCGGAGATCATCACCGAGGGGGTGACGGGATGCTGCGTCGCCCCGGAGTCCTTCCCGGGCCTCGTCGCCGGGTTCTCCCGTGAGGCACTCGCCCCGCCTGAGGAGATCCGCCGCATCGCCCGGTCACGGTTCTCCTGGGCCGCCACCGCCACCCAGTACGGTCAGCTCTTCTCCCGCATCATCGCCCGATACTCAGACGGAGTCACCCCCACCACCGCCCGGAACTGACGAGCCGCATGCCCTCGGCTGTGCCATCCGACCCTGCGCATCGTCTCGTCCACGGACAGATCGGTCCCGGCCAGGAGCTGCGCCATCCGCCGGGCGCGGATCCGGGCGAGGGACCGCATGGGTGGCTCACCGAATCTGCGTGTGAACACCCGCCCCAGTTGGGAGACCGAGAGATGGACGAGGGAGGCCAGTTCCTCCAGCCGCCACTGGCGTTCGGGGTGCTCAGCCAGCAGCAGAGCCGCGCGCTCGGCGGCGGGGCGGCTCATCGGCGTCGCCCCCGGCCTTGTTCGGCCACCCGACGGGGAGGTGGTGACGATCCGGTCACTGCGAACAGATCCACCCATGCCTCGGGCTGCATGGCGCGTGGCAGGGCCAAGGGGTCGACGCCGTGCCGTTCCAGCCAGCGCCTCGCCTCACGAGGTGAGGCGAGTGGAGTGACGTTGGGCAGGATCCCCGCCAGGCCCTTTCCCGGGCCCGTGTAGACGCGGTGAACCAAGGCCTGGAATCGACGTCGGTGCCGGAGCGGCAGCAGCGGCTGCTCGCGTCGATGCACGACGAGGAGCCCACCGTCGACCCCGGGCCGTGGTGAGAAGGCCCCGGCCGGGACCCGACCGTGCAGGGTGAACGTGAACCACGGGGCCCACTGCGCGGTCATCATGGTGGCCCCGCCCACACCGGCCCGGCGACGGGCCACCTCCCACTGGGTGATGAGGACGGCGTCAGTCCACGACGGCGCATGCAGCAGGTGCCGCAGCATGGCCGTGGTCTGGTGAAAAGGCAGGTTTCCCACCACCACATGAGGGCTCTCGGGCAGGCGATGGTTCAGGACATCGGCTGTCACCACCCGCACCTGACGGGGAAGACGACGACGAACCCGCCGTGCCAGGCGGGGGTCGATCTCGACGACAGTCAGTGGGCGCCCGAGCCGGGCGAGGGGAACCGACAACGCTCCGTCTCCCGGCCCGATCTCGAGGATGGGTCCCCGGGTGGAGGCGACGAGGTCGACGAAGGTGGCGATGACGGCGCGGTCGGTCAGGAAATTCTGGCCGTTCTCATGACGGCCAAGTCGGATTGTGGGCACTGCTTGCTCCGTGTCGGTCGTGGAGCCGGGCACGCTCGAGGGGCCGCCCGGCGGGGAGGGCCGGGGCGGGAGCAGCGGACGGTGCTCCCGCTGTCAACGGCTGCGCAGACGCAGCGAAGCAGTGCAGCAGATCAACATGGCCCCGAGCATAGGGACTCAATCGGTCCCACGACCAGCCCAAGGGCAGAGGATGCGTAGATCCGTATCAACCGGATCGGTCATCTCCTCAGGAGTGTTCCCCGAAATCGCCCTCGAGCCATCCCGCCATCCAGCCGCACGCCCCGTCGCCGTCGTGCAGCGATTCCGCATGCAGCACCTCACCGGTCTCGACATCCTGCAACCTGCCCACCAGGTCGACCTGGAACTGGATCCTCCCGGTCTCATCCCGTGTCGGTGCGAAGATGCCGTCAACCAGCATGGTCAGGGAGTACAACGCATCATCGATGGCCCTGAGCGCTGCCTCGCGTGCCTCCGTGCTGAGGTCCGGGGGCAGTTCATCTCGTGTCCGCTGTCTCACGTGGGTCATCAGTTCGCGCCCGACCATGTTCTGCAGCCACAAACTCCTGAACCCGGAATCTGCCGGAATCCGCATCGGGGTGTCCATGGCGCAAGGATATGGGCGCAGCCGTCGCTCATCCCGAGGCGACGAGAAAACGGATCCGGTCCCGCTGCCAGACTGGGATGTCAGCGTTGTCCAGCAGACCCAACAGGTGGTCCCGTTGCTCGGGGGTGGGGGAGTGGTACATGCGGCTGGCCCGGTCCACCGCCCACGCGCCGAGCCCCGCCCTCCCGAGCCCCGAGATCCGGGGGTCGCAGGCCGCCAGCAGATGGGCCCGCACCTCGTCCCATCCCGTTCGGCTGGACAGGAGTCGCCACAGTCGACGCCGCATGCGGGGGTCGGCGCCCTCCCACCGCCAGGCGATGTCCGCCCACCCCCAGCAGTACGAGCGGGACAGGGTGCGAACCACCTGGGAGGAGGCTGCGCCCTCCAGCATCGACCACAGCAGCGGAAGGTCGTCACGCTCGACCCCCAGGCGAGCCAGCATCCGAACCCCCAGTCTCCTCAGCCGTGTGGAGGGCGATGTGAGCAGCGCGCGGGCCTCTGACCGGGGCAACACGCCCCCGGTCTCCAACAACCCGGCCAGCGCCCACGGGTCCCGGAACTCGGACCACCGGTCCCGGTACCACCGCGTGACGTCGATCCCCGATGTCGACGCCCGGAAGGCCGCCATGGCGCGCACCATCGCGGAGCGATCGACCAGGGTCGCGAACAGTGCTGCCGACAACTCGGCTTCGGGCAGCGCCTCGAGGGCTCGCCGCCGCCCGACGGCGGTCCTGCCGGTCAGCAACTGTCGCGCCACCCCCGGATCCGCGACGGCGACCTCCGCCAACGCCCTCATCAGCACCAGGTCTCGTTCGCGGGCAAGCAGATCCATCGCGGTGGCGGGGTCCAGTCCATGGTTGATCCGTTCCGTGACGGCCCACCGTCTCGTCATGCGGTCCGGATCAGTCAGGAAATGCTGCCACAGCGGACGTCCCAACCCTTCCCCGACGACGCTGGCGTAGTCGTCGAGCGCATGGGCGGCCACCAGCCGTCCCCGCAGAGCGACGAGTACCGGAACCACCACCCCGACTTGAGGGGTGAGCGGGCGCTGGAGGAGGGTCTGCCACGCCGCTTCCCGGACCTGGGGCACGTGGTCGCCCAGCCGCAGTGCCAGCAGCCGATCCGCGGCCACCCCCGGGCGGGTGGCCAGCTGCCGGACGGCGGCCTCCCTGCGGTGCCCGTCGTGGGTCATGCTGAGCACCGCCACGTCGTCGGATCGGTGACGTCGACGAAGCAGCGCGTCGGTGCTCCTGCCGGGCGGTTCGAAGTGGAATCGGTCACTCCTCGTCGCCGTATCGACCTCAATGAGGGTCCGAGGTGGCCAGGAGAGGATCAGGTGGTCCACGTCACCGCCCTCAGCCGTGACCTCCACCAGCTGCTCAGCCAGTGCGTACGGGCTGGGAAGCCGGGCCGCGTGGGATCCCGGGGAATCACACATGCGTTGATTCTTTCATGGCAGGCTCGACCCATGACTGGTTGGGGCGAGGTGCCGGGTGTGGTGGAGTTGCCCGATGGGCGGCGCATCCGTGGCCGTGGGGCCGGCAGTTCCCGGGAGGGTGAACCCAGGCCTGACTTCCAGGTGGTCCTGGCGGGGAGACGTCCCCCTTCGAGACCGTGGCCCCTTCGGTGGGTGAGGTGGCGTGACTTCTGGGTTCCGTCCTCCACGCCGGACGCGGTGGCCGTGCTGCGGGAGGCGTGGCTGCGCGCCCCGAACGAACGGGTCGAGATCTCCTGCAGGGGTGGCGGGGGTCGTACGGGTAGCGCCCTCGCCGTGCTGGCCGTGTTGAGTGGCGTCGACCCGGAGGACGCCGTCGGCTGGATCCGACGCCACTACCGGACGAGGGCTGTGGAGACCCCATGGCAGCAGACCTGGGTCCGGCGCGCCGGGTGGATGGTTGCGACCTCGGAGTGACGGAGGGCCGGACGGTGGTCGGGTGGCCTCCCGGGGGTGTCCCGGAATCGGGACCGCGCGGGGAGGTGGGACGTCGGAGGACGGTTATGGTGCGTGTGTGAGTGGAATCACCCTTGCTGGACTGGTGTTGCTGCTGCCGCTGTTCCTCGTGGGCAGGGCCACGTGGCGACGTCTGCGTCAGGAACCCCGTCGGCTCGCCAACGCGGGCTGGGTGATCGCGACCCTGCTGTTGGGTATCCAGGTGCTGGCGCTGCTGGGATTCGGCGCCCCTGCCGCCGTCGTGTTCCTTCTCATCGGTCTCTCGCCGTTGCTGGCCATCGGTCTGGCAGGATTCCTCATCCTCAACGGTGTCGTCATGCTTCGTCGGGAACGGGTGTCGCTGGCGCACTCGTTGTCCCTCTTGGCAGGGATCGGGCTCGTCGGAGCCATGGTCGTGTGCGTCGGGGTCCTCATCGTCGGCGAGACCCGGGCCATCCCCGTCGTCGTGTTCGTCATGCTCGCCACCGGTTGGGTGGCGCTGCTGTTCTTCTGCTTCGTCGGCTACTCGTGGCTGTACCAGCGGATCGTCGGCCGGGTCCATCCGGACTTCATCATGGTGCTGGGGGCGGGTGTGCCCTCCGGCAGGGTGACCCCACTGCTCAAGGGGCGCATCGATCGTGCCATCGACGTCTGGCGCCACGAGGTCGCGCTGGGTCGGCAACCACTCCTGGTGATGAGCGGGGGACAGGGTCCGGACGAGCCCGTGAGCGAGGCGACGGCCATGGCCGGCTACGCGAGGGAGCAGGGCGTCCCCGATGCGGCCCTCATGCTGGAGGATCGCTCCACCTCCACCCAGGAGAACTTCCAGTTCTCCAAGGACCTCGTCGTGGCGGAACCGAGGCTGGGGGCAGGGGCCACGGGCCTGGCCGTCACCAGCAACTATCACGCGATGCGGGCGGCACTCCTCGCCAGGGACCTGGGAACCACCATCCAGGTGGTGGGGGCCCGAACCGCCTGGTACTACTGGCCCAGCGCGATGCTGCGTGAGTTCGTCGCCGTGGTGCGGAACTCGCCCGTGGCCTATGGGGTCGGGTTGGCGGTGGCCACGCTCCCGTTGACGTTGCTGGTCGCGCTGCTCGCTTGGCTGGGCTGACGGAACCCGCCCCGATCCCTCCGCACGGCCTCGTCGTCGTGGAGGGTGCGGATGTCGACGAACCGGGCGCGGGTGAGCCAGCCGCTCAGGCTCCGGTGGGTGAGGGTGAAGGGGACCAGTGCGACCGACAGCACCACCAGGGGAGCCCAGATCACCGTGGTGATCGGGACGTCGTACCACACCGCCCAGGTGGACAGCGCCATGTAGGGCAGGGCGACGACGTTGGCCCGCGCCAGTCGTCGCCACCATCGCCCATGGGTCAGGTTCCCGTCGCGATCACACCACATCGGGGTCAACCAGACCGCGGCCTGGCCGGGCGAGGCACCGAGATGGCGCGACGGGGGCAGGACGAACACCAGCAACCAGACGACCACTTCCACGGCGGTTCGGATCGCCAGCGTTCTCGTCTCCTCGGGACCCCACCGGAGCAACAGGAGCGGGATCGAGGTGACGACGTGCAGGAACGTCGAGAGGAGCAGGTACAGGGCCAGATCGATGAGTTGTCCTGTCCAGCGTCTGGTCGCGGTGACTGGCCTGGGGTCGAGCCGCCGCTCTGCCAAGGTCTTGGCGTCCGGCATCCACCACAGCACGAGCGGGGCGATGAGTGCGCCGAGAAACGCCCCGGCGGTGTTCGTGATGAGGTCGTCGACGTCCGCCAGACGGTAGGGGCACGGGTAGATGCCCCACAGCCCCGTCCCCTGGGTGCTCTCGATCGCCAGACTGACCAGGAACCCGGTCACGACGGTGAAGACGAACCCCCTGCGCAGGTGACGCCGCACGATGATTCCCCACGGCACGAACAACACCACGTTGAACGCCACCTGGAGGAAGGTGGTGTTCGTCAGCGCCTGGGTCCAGGATGTGCGCCGTTCGATCACCGTCGCGATGTCGCCGACCATCCGCAACGGGGTCAACTGCGGGGAGTACGAGCCCGGGGTGCACTGCATCGAGGCCCGGTCGGGCAGCGGGAGGAGGGTGTAGGTGACCAGCGCCGAACCATAGAGCGAGATGGCGAGGGAGCCGAGGAGTCGGGCCAGGTTCCATGACCCCCAGCGCCGGTACTGGAGCACCAGCATGGGGATCCACAGGACTGCGAAGGAGAGCCCGCCGACGATGAGCGCCGCCTGACCTGACCAGATCCATGGAGACATGCCCGCGAGTATAAGAGGGTGCGCGGATAGGGGGATCGTGACGAGGATCGTCACGGTGGCCCCTTGGCAAGGCGGACGACGAAGAGCGCACTGGATCGTGCGTT
>NZ_RQYT01000054.1 GCF_003932785.1 Arachnia propionica
GATTCGCCAGAAGTGTCACCACCACACCCCGCCAAAACGTCACCGATGTCCTGAGGCAGAACTGTCACCGATGTCCTGCGACATAACATCACTTCGCCTGCCGAACAAGACAGGCGAGCCGTGAAAATGGCAGGCGAACCGGACCCAAGGCAGGCGAACCGGCAGGGGTTCACGGGAGGGGAGGGAGGGGGCGAGGACCGGGGTCAGGCGGTCTCGGCGTGCCGGGGGCGGAAGGAGGCCGCGTCGTCCTCCGGCTTCGGGCCCGCGACGGTCAATGCCGCGATCCCCGTCGTGATGGGGACGCTGAGGATCAACCCGATGGCCGAGCCGAGTGTGCGGATGATCTCGCCGGAGAACATCTCCGCGTTGAGGAGCGCCAGGGCCGGGCGTTCCGTGTAGTACAGCGTGAGCAGGATCACCAGGGCGCTGCCCGCGTAGGCGAAGACGATGGTGTAGATGGTGGAGGCGATGTGGTCGCGGCCGATCCGCATCCCCGCCGCGAAGAGCTTCATCCTCGACATCGACGGGGCCGCCGCGCGGAGCTCCCAGACGGCGGAACTCTGCGTGATGGTGACGTCGTTGAGGACCCCCAGCCCGCCGATGATGATCGCCACCATGAGCAGTTCCCGGAAGTTGAGGTTCGGCGCGACGCTGGCCAGCGTGAAGTCGTGGTCGTCGGCGAAACCCGACAGCCGGGCGGCCCAGGTGGACACGGCCCCCAGCCCCGCCGTGATCGCGACGCCGATGAGAGTGCCCGCGAGCGCCGTCGAGGTGCGGATGGACACCCCGTGCGCCACGTACAGGACGACGAACATGATGGCCGTGCCGCCGACGATCGCGACGATGATTCCGGGTTTCCCGACGAGCAGCGCGGGGAGCATGAAACCGGTGAGGACGGCCCCGGCGATGCCGAGGCCGAGCAGGGCGAACAGCCCCTTCCAGCGGGCGACAGCCGCCACGACGAGGACGAACAGGACCCCCATCACGATCAGGACGGGATGCCGGGAGGCGGTCTCGTAGTTGTAGTTGACCCCGTTCTCCTTCAGGTCAACCCGCCCGACCGAGATCCCGTCCCCGGGGCGCAGCCCCGCCTGCGCGGCGGGCCCCTGCAATATGATCTGCACCTGCTGCCCCTTCTCGGGGCCGGAGGTGAGTTCCACCGTCGCCGTGTGACAGGTGGGCTCCGTGGGACCGACATTCTCGCAGGAGTACTCCAACTGGGTGATGGTGGCCTGCTCGAAGGAGTAGTTGGCTGAGCCGACCTGCCGCTTGACCTGGCTCTCCATCTCGCCGCTGCCCGGCCACAGCCAGATCATCCCGGCCACACTCAGCACCCCGACCACGGCGAGGAAGACCACGAGAATGGTCCGCGCCCTCGCGCCGACCTCGACGTGCTCCAGGTCGTGGCCTCCGTGCGAATGTCCTGCTCCCATGCCCTGCACGATACCCGCCGAACGGAGGACAACGCGGCATGACGGTAGCCTTTGCGGCATGACAGTCAGCCAGTGCTACCGGCACCCCGGGGAGCCCACCGGGATCGTGTGCCAGCGATGCCATCGGCCGATCTGCCCCCGCTGCATGATTCCCGGGGCCGTCGGATTCCAGTGCCCCGGCTGCGTGCAGGCGGGGATCCGGCAGACCCGCCAGGCCGAGCTGCCGTTCGGCGGGACCCGCAGTCGTCGCCCCGAGCTCACCTCGCTGGTGCTCATCGCCGTCAACGTGGCGATCTGGCTCGTGATCCTCGTCACCGGGCAGTCCGACAGCCCGGTGCTGCAGACGCTGGCCCTCCAGATCGACGGCCTGTGCGTGAGGGGCAACTACATCATCGACGTCGGCGTGGCACAGTGCCCCGACGTGGGGGGCCAGTGGGTTGCAGGTGTCGCCGATGGTGGCTGGTGGCAGATCCTGACCAGCGCCTTCGTGCACCTGCAGATCGTCCATCTCGCCTTCAACATGGTGGCGCTGTACATCCTCGGGCCGCAGCTGGAGAAGGTCCTCGGCCGGGCCCGATTCCTCGCCCTCTACCTGGTCTCGGCCGTGGTCGGGTCGGCCTTCGTCATGTGGCTGACCGAACCCCACGTCACCACCCTGGGCGCCTCGGGGGCGATCTTCGGCATGATGGCGGCCCTGCTGCTGCTCGCCTGGAAACTCGGCGGCAACTACCAGAGCATCCTGGTGTGGATCGGCATCAACGTCGCCATCACCGTCTTCGGCGCCGGGGTCATCTCCTGGCAGGGGCACCTCGGCGGCTTCCTCGGCGGCCTGGCCGTCTCCGCCGCCCTCGTGATGCTGCCGAAGCAGCAGCGGTCGAAGCTGCAGTGGCCCCTCATCGGCGGGGTGCTGCTGCTGGCCCTGGCCGCGATCGTCGCGCGGGCGCTGACGCTCAGCTGAACAGCTGCTCGATGAGCGGTCCGGCCGTCCCGGAGCCGGAGTCCCCGTCCTCCACGAACGCGGCGACCGCGTACTGGTCGTTCCAGGTGATCATCCAGGCGTGGGCGGTCTGACCTGCTGCGTCGCCGTACTCGGCGGTGCCGGTCTTGCCGCCGCGCATCACCTGGCCGAGCTTGGAGCCGCGGGACCGGTTGAGCATCGCCTCCATCACCGTCCGGAGGTTTTCGGTCTCCTCGGCGGTGAGCGGGGTGGCGGTCGAGGTGGCCTCCTGGCCCTTGACGAGCCACGGGATGGTGGTGCGCCCCGAGGCGACGCTGGCCGCGACCGCCGCCATGCCGAGCGGCGACATGCGGATCTGGCTCTGCCCGATCATGCTGGCCGCCAGGTCGATCCCTGAGTTCGCGGGCTCCACCGTGCCGAAGTTCGACGTGAACCCGGCGTCGTAGTCGACGCCGACGCCGAGGCTCGCGGCCGCGCTCTTGAGCTCCTCGGGTGAGATCTTGTCGTGGTTGAGCCCGAACGCCGTGTTGCAGGAGTAGGCGACGGCGTCGGCGAGGGTGATGGTGCCGGTCTTCTCCTGCGGATACCCGGGGTAGTTGCTCTGCACGTAGTCGCCGATGGAGAAGCTGGCGGGGCACTTAACCTCGGAGGAGGCCGTCGCTCCCTTGCGGATCATCGCCAGGGAGGTGACGATCTTGAACGTCGATCCCGGGGCGAAGGCGCCATAGGTGGCATGGGGGTACTCGCCGCCGGCGGGGGAGGTCGCGGCGGCGGCGACCCCGCCGGTTCGCACGTCGATGACGACGAGGGCCGCCACGCCGGTCTCGGGGAAGTTCGTGGCCAGAACGGATTCGGCCTTCTCCTGCATCGTCCGGTCGAGGGAGGTCTCCAGGGCCTCGCCGATGCTCGGTTCCTGCACGAACAGCGGCACCTCCTCCGCCTCGACCCCCTTGCGGCCCACGAGGTCGATCCGCACCCCGGGAACCCCGCGCAGTCGCTCGTCGTACCGTCCCTGGAGGCCGCTCAACCCGACGAGGTCGGTGGCGGAGACGGCGCCGCCCGCCTTGTCGATCTGCTCCTTCGTCGGGTTGCCGACCCGGCCGAGCAGCCCGACGGCGAAGGTGCTGGAGGGGCCGGTGACCGACTTCACGTCGACGATGGCCACGCCCGCGACGTCGCCGATCGCGGCAGGGATGTCCTCCTGACGGACCGTCGCCGCGACGACGAACTGCTGCGGGCCGCCCGCCAGCACCTTCTCGGTGTAGGCGGCGGCGTCGATGCCCAGCACCTGCGCGAGGTGCCCCGCCGCCTCCGGCCAGGCCGCCTCCTCAAGCTTGCCCTTGTCGATGCCGAGTTGGTGGAGGGTGATCTCCTCGACGAGGGCCAGGCCGTCGCGGTCGTTGATGGCGGCCCGTCGTGGTTGGCTGCGGCGATGACGAAGCCTGGTCCCGGCGGTGAGCTGCGGATGGACGACGGCCGGCGACCACGTGACGAGCCAGGCACCCTCCACGTTCTCCAGTGGCACGATCGTCTGGAAGGCCCAACCCTCCTGACCGATGGCGTAGCTGTGGGCGAGGATGGCGGTTGCGCTCCGCCCGTCGGGGGCGTAGGTGATGCCGCTCGGGGTGACGGTGGGGACGATGCCGTCCATGCCTGCGAAGATGGTCTGCAGTTCCGTGGTGGCGTCGGTGGGGGAGACGGTGAGCGGCACCGAGGTCAGGTCCAGGGTGGGCAGCGCATCCGCCAGCTTCGCCACGGTCTGGGAGGCGTCGGGCACCCCCTGCGGTGGGGTGGTGGCGGGGTCCTGGCCCGACTGGGGGGAGTTCCCGGCGGGGGCGCAGGCCGTCAACGCCAGCACCGCGGCGACGAGTGTCGAAAGCAGGCTCAACATGGCCGATCGGCCGGAGCGTTTGACGTTCATGGACCCACCTTTCTCCGCGTCCCATCCGAGCGTACCGCCCCCACGTTGCGCCGGGTCGATCCGAACACCTCTTGGTCCAGGGACCGGGGGCCGGTACCCTTGTCCCAGCGCCCCGGGAGTCCTCGGGGTCCCGTTCTTCCGCCTCCCAAGGAGTGAATCCGGTTGTCCGTTCCCCTCTGGGTCTGGGGCCTGACCATCGTCATCATCGTCGGTCTGCTTGCCTTCGACTTCTTCTTCCACGTGCGCAAGGCCCATTCCCCGACCCTCAAGGAGGCGGCCGTCTGGTCGGCCATCTACGTCGGGCTGGCCATCGTCTTCGGGCTGTTCGTCCTCGTCTTCGGTGGCGCCGAGATGGGAGCCGACTACTTCACCGGCTGGCTGGTCGAGAAGGCCCTCAGCGTCGACAACCTCTTCGTCTTCCTCATCATCATGGGGTCCTTCGCCGTGCCGCGGGAGGACCAGCAGAAGGTGCTGCTGTTCGGCATCGTCTTCGCGCTCATCGCGCGGTCGGTGTTCATCGCGGCGGGCAAGGCCATGCTGGAGGCCTGGACGTGGACGTTCTACTTCTTCGGGCTCGTCCTCGTCGTCACGGCCGGGAAGCTCCTCACCCCCGAGGGGGCGGATTCCGACGAGGCCGACAACTTCGTCATCCGGCTGGCCCGCAAGTACCTGCGCACCACCGACCACTACGACGGTGACAAGCTGTTCACCGTCGAGAACGGGCGTCGCGTCCTCACCCCGATGCTGCTGGTCATGGTGGCGATCGGCGGCACGGACATCCTCTTCGCCCTGGACTCGGTGCCCGCCATCTACGGCGTCACCACCAACGTCTACATCGTCTTCACGGCGACGGCGTTCTCGATGATGGGGCTGAGGCAGCTGTACTTCCTCATCGATGACCTGTTGGACCGCCTCATCTACCTCAAGTTCGGCCTGTCCGCGATCCTCGGCTTCATCGGCGTCAAGCTCATCCTCGAGGCCCTGCACACCAACACCCTTCCGTTCATCAACGGCGGCCAGCACGTGCCCGTCTACGTGTTCGGGAAGCTGGAGGCGCTGCTCATCGTCGTCGGTCTGCTGACCATCACCGTCGTGGCGTCGCTGTTCAGTCGGAAGGGCGCCGTCGCGAGTGCCGTGAAGTCCCTGGACCGCAAGTGCCACGCCTATCTCCATGACGAGTACCACGGCGACGACGCGGAGCGTCAGGCCCTCTACGACGAGATCCTCACACGGGAGGCAGGTCTGGCGAAGCTGGACCAGGAGCTCGTGGCGCACTACATGGAGGTCACGGGGGCCGAGCTGGCGTTGGCGAAGGCCCACGCCAAGCACGGCGAATCCTGACATGGCGGTCGGGTCGGCGATCCGTCGGCTCTGTGGACGCCCGGGATTCCGTCGGCTCCTGACGCTCAGGGTGCTGTCCCAGGCCGCGGACGGCACCGTGCAGGTGGGCATGGCCTCCTATCTGCTCTTCTCGCCGGCGAGCCAGCCGGATGCGTGGTCGATTGCGGCGATCCTGGCCATCACCTTCCTGCCGTTCACGGTGCTGGGGCCGTTCCTGTCGCCGCTGCTCGACACCTGGTCGAGGCGGCAGGTCGCGGTGCTGTCCGACGCGGCCCGGGCGACGCTGTCGGTGCTCGTCGGGGTGCTGATCCTGTTCGGTGCGACGACGGGGGGCTGGCAGGTCGCGATGTTCGCGGCCCTGCTGTTGCTGCTGAGCATCAACCGGTTCATGCTGGCCGGGCTGACGGCGGGGCTGCAGCACGTCGTCGACGAGGACGAGTACCTCACCGCGTCGTCGATCCTGCCGATGGTCGGACCGATGGGTGTGGTGATCGGGGCGCTGCTCGGGATGGGGGCGAGGCTGGGCCTGGCGCCGTGGCTGGGAGCGGATCCGGCGAACGCGATCGTGTTCTGGGTGGCGGCGCTGCTGTTCATCGGCTCAGTGGTGCTCGGGCTCGGGTTCGCCAGGGAGGCCCTCGGCCCGAGGCCCGGGGCGACGCGCGTCGGGGTGGCGCAGGTCGGGCGGGAGCTCGCGGACGCCTTCGCGCACCTGCGGACCCGGCGGGTTGCGCGGCTGGCGATCGGGGTGCTGTTCGGGGCGCGGCTGTTGTTCGGGCTGTTCTCGGTGGCGGTGATCCTGGCGTTCCGCAACGTCCTCAACGACGATCCCGTCACGGCCCTGGCGGACCTCACCCTGTGGGGGACGCTGACTGGGGTCGGGTTCATCGGGGCGAGCGCCGTCGTCCCGCCGCTGGTGCGGCTGATCGGGCTGCGATGGACCGCGGTCGCGGTGCTGCTGCTGGCCGGCGTCGCGTCGGGGGTGGCGTTGACGGGGGTCGAGGCGCTGCTGCTGGGGCTGTCGGTCGGGGTCGGGCTGGGGACGCAGTGCTACAAGATCGCGGCGGACACCTTCGTGCAGGCCCACGTCGAGGAGGAGTTCAAGGGCCGGGTGTTCACGTTCTACGACATGGCCTTCAACGGCGCGTTCGTGCTGGCGGCGGTGGTCGCGGCGGTCGTGCTGCCCCCCACGGGCATCGGCCCCGGGGTCGCGCCCGGTGTGGCGGCGGCGTGGCTGCTCCTCGCCGTCGCCCTCTGGTGGTCGTCGGCGAGGATCGGCGCGACGGAGTTCGAGAAGGGAACCGAGGACCTCGTCCGGCGGTGACGGTGGGCCGGCCATGCACCGCGTCAGGTGGCGCAGCCGCCGTCATGCGGCAAGGCAGTTCACCGCCATCGTCGGGATCAGCCCGTACAGCTTTCGGCGCGCTGCGATCGATCGGGCGATCTCGCGAAGGCAAGTTTGTGGCCATCAGCGTCGCTGGGTCTGTCCGGTGAACGGTATCGGCAAGGGGCCGGGGCGGTCTCGCCGTGCCCACTATCCCAGGTCGGACAGGAGCTCAGCCAACAGCTCTTCCTCGTAGCGGACGGTGGCGCTGTCCATCCGCCAGCGCCGCGCCCCCGGCAAACGGAGCAGCCCCTCGACGATCCGTCGGCCCACGGCGTCCTCGTCCGCGTGGACGTGAAGCGTGGCCTGCGCGCAGATCACCCGCAGCAGGTCAAGCGCCGCCTGGCTGGGGACGCCAAACGTGCACACCAGCGCCCGGGAGCCATCCCCATAGCGATCGGCTGCCGCTTCGACGATGGACGGGTTCTCGCAGACGAAGACGTCCTCCACCCCCGGCGCCAGCCGAAGCCCGCCCCGCAATGAGCGCAAGGTGAGCCACACCGGTTCGCCCCGCAGACTCGCAAGGGTCGCGGCAGCGGCGGCTCCGACGAGCGGCAGGTTCAGCACGAGCACCTGGGTCGACACCTCATCGCACACGACCCCGCCCCTCGCCCAGGCGGCACGCCATGCCTCGGCGTCCTCGACCGGATCCTTCCACAGGGCGACACCGTCGGCACCCACGTGGCAGTTCCTCCCCGACAGGAAACGGGCCACCGCCCGCCCCAATGCCCGGGAGCGGTCGAGTGCGTGTGCATCGCGAAACAGTCGAGCGGCCAGTACCTGCAGGCGTTCGTTCTCCTCGGTCAAGGCCGCCACGACGTCTCGAATCGCGCGCGCCCGGCTGAGAATGTCCGGTCCGGTCAGGCAGCGTGTCACCACTGCGTCAGGCACGCGCGGGTCGAGCTCGCGGAGGAGGCGTCGGGCTTCGGTCACTTCTTCCGCCCGTACCTCGCGTTGGCTCTGACGCTCAGCGGGCAGATCGCGCAGTGGCCCGCCAAGCGCCACGAGCAGGTCTTCAAGTTCGGTCCCGTGTTGGGCGAGCCCCGCCCGCAGCCGAGCCATCGCCACGGGTTGGTCGCCCTGAGCCCATGCTGCGTCCAGGATCTCCCCAACCTCACTACGTTCGGCACGGGTGAGTGGCACCTTGACCTTGGCACGCGGCCCGCATTTGCGTTCCTCGACCCGCCGCCGGATCTCGGCGAGGACCTTGGACGGCCCGGACTTGCGCGCCCACTCCTCCAGATAGTTCGGGATCACAGCAGACGGTCCTGTTCCTGTGGCGTCGGTGCGGCATCGTCGAGCCAGGACAGCGGAAGGTCAATGGTCTGCAGGGTCGACCCGGCCCACAGCTCGGCCACCAGGTCGGCGCCTGGCTCTGGGGCGGTGGCCCGCACCACCTGGTAGATCGCCGCAGTCGGTACCGCCTCGACATTCACCAGACGTCCGGGCCCGGCCAGGAGCACATCGAGATCGAAGCGCTGCAAGAGGCGCATCACCATTGACCTGTTGGGCGCGTCGAGCCCGTCGAAGGCCTCATCGAGCCACAACGGACGCGGGGCGTGGGGAAGGCGTCGGTACTGCGCGGCGAGCGCCGCTACCAGTGGCAGCATGAGCATCACCGCGCGCGCCCCGCCCGAGAGTTCGGCGTACCGGCGCGTGGTCAGCGGCCCCCAGCGGCCCTGCGCGACGCGGCTCTCGAGGGCCACCTCGTACCAGGTGCGGTAGTCGAGGTGGGCCGCCAGTGAGTCCCGCCAATCGGCTCGACCTTCGTCGACAGCGGCACGTTTGGCCTCGTCCACCTTCTCCTTGAGGAAGCTGCGCACCGATGCCGCCACTTCGGGGTCCATCAGCCGTGGCCCAGAGACTGCCTCCAGGACCGGTGCGTGGGTGCCAGGTTCGAGACGGATGCGCAGAGTGGTGCCGTCGGTTCCGGTGGGGTGGTCCTGGAGCACGGTGTTGATGTCGGCGACCAGTCGCTGCGCCTGCCCGATCTGCTCGCGCATGTGCTCGAGGAAGGTGGACCCCAGCAGCCGGTCGAGGGTCTCCCGCACGGAGGCCCCATACTGGCCTTCAAGTTCCCGGCACACCTCGAGCAGGTGGTCACCAGCCTCCAGCAGCGGCAGGGCCAACCCATGGGAGTTCACGACCACCTCGACGGTCGGAACTGGTTCGTCAGGGGTCACCTGGATGCTGCGGCCGCCTTGTTCGAGGACGCCACGGATGTCCCGCGCCGAGGCGTCGATTCCGCTGCGGAGACGGTTCACGATGCGGGCGTTCTGCCGCACGCCTTCCCTGGCTTGTTCACGCTGACTGCTGTCGACCCAGTCCTTGGGGCGCAGTCGGCGACGCAGCTCGGCGGCCTGGGCCCGCACATGGTCAACGGCCGCTGACTCGGGCTCCGGAAGATCAATCTCGAGGCCCGTGGCCAGGCCGTGGTCGAGCAGTTCACGCAATCCTTGATGGGCATGGCCGCGATCCTCGGTCGCTTCCTCGCGGCGGCGTTCGACTTCAGCCAGCTTGCCTTCGGCACTGCCCCGGCGGGCCGCGACTGAGTCCCTCTGGTCATCCAGCGCGTCCAGCTTGTCCTGGGTGGTGCTCACCACGTCCTGAAGATACGCCAGCTTGTCGATGATCTCCTGGTCATCGGCGTTGATCGAGGCACGCAGCGCCTCCAGACGCGCGTTGGCGGCCTGGTGGTCGAGGTCATCCCGTTCATGCGCGAGGCGCTGCTGCTCGGTGTCATCGCCACGCCGACCCGCTTCCTCGGTGGCGCCTTGCAGACGCCGCGCGGATCGTTCCACGTCGGTGCGGCGGTTTCGCCACTCCGCCAACGCCACACGGGTCTCGTGGAGGGCTTGGCTCACCTCGGCCAGGGACTCCTCGTCGGTGGGCAGCCTCTGCTCGGCGGCCTCCCGACGCAGCTCAGCCCGGCGAGTGTCGGCGACTGCGTGGTGCTTGCGGGCCTGCTCGGCGGCCCGGTCAGCCTCCGATTCAGCGGTCTCGGCGTGGCGGTCATTCGCTCGGCACTCGGACAAGGCGTCGCGCAGGGCGTCGTCGGTGGGCGCCTTCGCAAAGCACTCTGCGAGTTCTCGCAGTTCTTGGTTCTGCCGTGTTTGCTCCTCCTGGAGGTCCGCCCGCTGTTGCTCGAGTTCGGCCGCCTGCGCCCGCAGCTCGGCCAGGTGACGCTGTCGTTGCGCCTCGCGGGCGGCTTCCCCCAACCACTCGGCCTGGTCGTGCACGGGAGCGGCCCGCCCGGTTACATGGTCGGCCCGCCAGCGGCCATCCAGTGCTACCGCCACACCGCTGTCGGGCAGTGGCTCGTCGGAATCGCACAGCCGCACCGAAGCGAGCACATCGGCCACCAATGTGGCATGCTCCCGGGCGCTCTCGGCCACGACGAGCGCTTCCGCGAGTGATCGGGTGGGACGCTGCTCACTGACACGGACGAAGGTGTCCAATCCAGCTTGCTCCTCGACGCTCACCCACGCATCCAGCAACCCACTGGCGGCCAGTGCGGCCTCCAGCCGGGCGACGTGGACAGGGGGCACCTGATCGGCGGGATTGACCATCGCCCAGAACGGCGCGCCGGCAGCTTCGCCTCGGTCGCGTCGGTGCCACAGGTCCGGGGATGGCGGCTCCATAGCGGGTCGATGAACCAAGTCCTCGATCTGCTCGGTCAGTGCCCGATGGTCGGCTTCGATGGCTTGCAGCGCCGTATTGACCCTTGAGATGTCGGTGGTCAGCGCCTGTTCTCGGGGCTGCCAGGCGTCGCGTCGGATCACGTCACTGAGGCGTGGTGTCCCCAGCTCATCGACGTTGCTCGGTAAGCCCTCCTCCCACGCCGACTGGAATGGTTCGGCGAAGGGGGGTATCCACGCGCGAAGCGTCGAAACAACGTCATCGCGCTCCGCAGCTGCCCGCTGCCATGAGTGCTCGGCAACTTCGCGTGCCCGTTCGGCCCGCGCGTGCAGCACATCCGCCTCTCTATCACTGATTTCCGCCTGGTGAGCTGCCTCCTCAGCCACCCGACGCAGGCCGTTCACTCGGCTCACCGCAACCTCGCGCTCTTGACATGCCTGTTGCAGATGATCGGCGTCCAGGGGCAGTGATGGCTCGAGCCCGGCTCGACGTGCCGAGGTGCGCACCCCCTGTTCCTTGTTGAACAGCTCCTGCTGGGAGTGCTCGTGTTCTTCCTCGGCCTGCTGCCGTGCACGCTCGGCGTCGGCGAGGCGTGACTGCGCTTTCTTCAGGGCGTCGGCACTGCGCTCGGCCACCCGGCGGGCGTTGTTGGTGAGGGCCTCCTGGTTGCGCAGGTTCTCGGCCCGGGCGCTGGCCCCACGGTAGGCGGCCGAATCCCGCCACGACTCCTCCTCAGCGCGGCTTGTGGCCAGACGGGCTCGGAGGCGCTCGCGCTGCGCGTTGAGCTTCGCTTCGTCGGCCCTGCTCTGCTCCAGATCGGTGCGGGCCTGTCGTTCCTCGCGGGTCACGGTGTCCAGTGCGGTCTGGCGGGCGGCCACCTCGTCGGCGCGCAACCGCAATGCGGCGGCCGCCCATGGCTGCCACCGGTCCCGGCGAAACCCAGCCACCGCAGCGGCCGCGGTCTGTGCCCGCTCGAGATCAGCGTGCAGCTGGTCGAGCTGGTCCCAGCCTCGCGCCAACTCCTCAACTTCGGTGCGGCTGAGTTCGGGAAGCGCATCGCGTAGATGGTTGGTGACGAAGTCAACCTTCAACTGTGCGCCGAGTTTGGGTTGGCGGGTGACCTTGAGCAACCTGCCGATGCTCTCCAACTGATCCACACTCCCGCCCAGCAGGCGCGAGGCGACGTGCTGCCGGTAGGCCGCGGCGTTGGGGTGGGCCTCGAATCCGGACACGGTGATGTCCTTGGCTTGGCGCACCGTGCGGCCCTCGGTCAGCTGAAGGGCCTCCCGCACCCGGCTGCCGATGCTGGTGCACCAGGTCAGGCGAGTGCTGGAACCTCCCGTCCGGGCTGAGGCGTGCAGAAGCGTGGTGAAGAACTCAGCTCTGCCCTCGTGCATCCGCCCGTACTCCACCCACAGCCAGCCGTGGAACAGCGAGGCGTCGCTCTGACGCCGGTCGGACTCGCCGCCGGGACGCACGTAGTAGGCGAACTGTTTGCCCGAACGCCCCAGGGTGTCGATCTTGTCGCTGGAGGTGTCTCCCAGCCAAGGAATCAAGGTGGTCAGCGCCATCAGCGAGGACTTGCCCGTCTCGTTGCGTCCCATGAGCTGGGCCCACCCGTCGGCATACCAGTACTCGACGGCTTCGAACTCCCACAGGTTGACCACCCCTGCCCGGAGCGCTTGCCAGCGCTGCCTGGTGGGAGCGGGCAGCCCGCCGTGCGCCAACGATTCGCGCCACTCCTGCAGCGCCCGGTCGGCCGTGGGTTCACTCATCGTTCCTCCGATTCGAACAGCATTCCGGACAGGTCAACCGGCGCAGGTTCGGGGGTGCTGTCAAGGACAGCATCGCGGTAGCGGCCCGCCAGTGGCAGGAAGGTCCAGTCGCGCGATGTCGGGTTGACTCGAAGTAGGCCGAGGTCGGCGAGTCTGTCCGCGACCTGGTCAACCAGCCTTTGGGGCGATTCGCGCAGCTCCACGGTGAGTTGTTTGCCCGCTTCGGCATGCAATTGTCTGGCATGGCGGTCGACGAGTGCGGCGTCCACGGTGCGGAAACTCCCCTCGGCGTGAGCTGAGAGACGGTCGAGCATCGCCAACGCGGCCCAGTCCAGTGCCGTGGAGGCGGGGAAGTCGACCAGCATCTCCGAAGGGAGGGAACGGTCGGGTGAGAGTGACAGGATCACCGCGTCCTTGCGATGCTCCACCGAGCCGCCGGTCATTTCCTCGGCGAGACCTGCCAGCCGTAACCGCTGCCCGCCGTGGTCGAGGTAGGTACGGTCCTCCTCGGAAAGTTCATCGGGATACAGGGCTTGGGTCTCCACCAGCCGACGCAGGAGCCGGGGGCCGCGTTCGTCGGCTCTCATCGATGGAGGATGGAGGGCCTGCTCGACGTCGCCGGTGTCGATCAGTAGCACCAATGCTTCCCGATGCACGTGATAGCCGGCTCCGATCCCGGTGCCGGTGCGCTCCCATCCCTCACGCAGCCGGTCGTCAGTGCGCACCTCGAGGACGCCGTGGCGCAGTAGCAACTCCACCGCGCGCAGCAGCAACTTGCGGTGGCTATAGCTGTTCGGGTCATAGGGCCAGCCCGAGCGGCCGGCGGCGCTCAACCGCACGACGTCCGAGATCTCCTGCAGCGTGATCGAGTCCTCGCGATGCTCGTCGAGGCAGGCGGCGGCGTAGAGCGCCAAGAGGAGAACGGCCCGGGCGGGCGGTGCGCGGTGCCCCGAGATGGTCTCGTCCGCCACGGGCACGCGGCGTAGCCGGTAGCACTGGTCGAGGTGGGCCAGTCGATAGCCCATGCGTTTGCACCAGGTTTCGAGCGTACGGGCGTGGCGGTGGACCAAGGCGTAGGCCTCGGCATCGTTCCACGGCGTCACGACGGGGTTGGCGAGGAGGCTCAGAAACGCACGCTGCTTGTCGGCGTCATCGGCGCGCGTCATCGACAGTGTCATGCGATGAACTCCACGATGGCGTCGGGCACGATGAGTCGTCCGGCCGGTAGATGGAGCACAGCTGACCCCTTGCGGCTGGTCAAACGCAGGAGCCACCTGCCGTCGGCGCTGGTGGCCTCGAGCACCGTATTGTCCGGCCGATACCGCCTCGCCTCGCTCAGCAGGTCCAGTAGAATGGCGGCCTCGTCGTCCCCAAGCGCAGCCCACTCGCTGAGCGCTGTGCCACTGCGAGCCGCCAGCGAAGCGGCAGCTCGCTCCAGGTTCGCCTGCTCCCACTGGGCCCGGCGGCGTGCCTCGGCGCGCGCTTTGCGGCGGTCAACGACATTGAGGGCGCGTCCGGTTGTGGAACGCGGGCCCTGGGTCCGCAGCCGCCGGGTGACGGGCACCGGGTCGGCCTCCCAGGTCGACAGGCGGCGTCCGTGGGAGATCTCGGGCGAGAGGTCGGTGACGTGGCGAGCCGAGTGCAGGCCCGTCGCCCGACACCACAGCCGCCAAGCATCCTCATCGGTGTCCACGGATTCAAGAGCATCGGCCAGGCGCAAAAGATCGGCCTTTCGCGAGACGGTCCCGCCGACGGCGAGCAGGGCACGATGGCTCTTCAGTACCGGGGCGACCGCGTCACGGATCTGGCGTCGCAGCCGAGTGGCCTGCGGATTCATGCCGGTGAACCAGGCACCCAGCACGTCGAGATCGCGACGCATCTCGTCTGCGGCCGTCACGATGAGCGCGGTCGAGGCTGAGGTTCCCAACCGGGTCAGGGCCATGCCCCGCCAATGCTCCTCGGGGACCTCGCGCAGGCGCGGGAGCTGCGCGGCGATGGGCCCTGACCATGCATCCACACCGGCGCCCCACATTTCGGCGTAGGTGAGGATGGTCTCCAGTAGTCGGGTGACCTTCTCCTCGGTGGGTGAGCCACCCAGGGCAACAGCCAGCGCGTTCTGCCAACCGGTTGCGGCTTCGCTCATCGCCTGGAGCGTGGTCTGCACCTGCGCGAACTCCCGGCTCGCGCTGGCCGAGTCTCCCTCGTCGAGGGCTGCGACGGTCGCCTGCAACCGGTCCCGCAACGTGATCGGGGCGAGCAGCACTGCGGTCGAGGTGGCGCCCAGCTCGGCCTCGATGGCATGCACGGCGGAGTTGAGTTGGTAGCCGGCCTCGCTGAGCTGGTAGCGGTGGCGGTTGCGGAGGAAGTCTTCTTGGGTTTCGGCGCGGTCCTGCCAGGCGGAGCAGGTACCCCACTCGACGAGCTGGTCCATGCGCGAGCGCAGGTCCAACTCGTTGAGCAGGTCGGCGGCCTCGTTCGCAGGTAATTCGTCGCGGATGAGATCCTGCAGGGTGTCGAAGCCGACGCCGGTCAAGGTGACGTCCCTCTGGCGCTGGAGGATGTCCACGATGAGTCGGTACTGCTTCGCCAGCGGACCGACGAGGTAGCTGGCGGGCGTGACCTGACCGGGCAACGGCACCAGGGCCCAGGCGTTCGTCTCGTCCATGCCAACCTCCCCTTTTCGAGAATACCGTGGCCAGGACACCCGTCAGATGATGACGTCGCGCTTGACGGGATGAGCGCACGGCTGGGTTTTGACCGGTGCTGGCGCACGACACCGACCCGTCGCAGCCCCACCTCAACGGCGAAGAGCCGTTCAGGGGCGGGCTGGGTTGATCCAGACCACGTCGTCGAACCTTGCGAAGTCGCTGTTGAAGGAGCAGATGCTTGTTCCATACTCGAGTGCGAGAGCCGCCAGGTGGGCGTCTGTGACCAGATTCCCGCGCACATCCTCGCCGATCAGGAGGCGCTGCAGGATTTCACGATGGCGGTTCCCGGTGGTCGGTATCCAGGCCAGGTCGGCGTCGAGCCAATCCGTGATGTGGGTCCAGGCCTGGGCAGGGGTGAGTGGGTCAGCGGTCACGCGTGGATGCGTGATGATTCGTTGAAAGGCCAGCAGGGATGGCCATGGAAAACCAACACGTTCGACGCCGTTGAGAGCTGTTTCCAGCCAGGAACGTGCGGTGTCATGGTGGTGCGATCGGGTGTCCACCGCGTACAGGAGGACGTTGGCGTCGACAATCATGCCGGGCTTTCGGAGTCCTGACGGTCCAGCAGTTCCAAGGTGTCAGCGATGTCGGTGACGTCCCCCTTCAGTCCCACGTCAGCCGTGCGTTGCCTGAAACGGGTGGTCTGTCTCTTGTGTGACAGACCGACTCGGACCAGCTCGTTCACGGCCTCATCGAGGCCGATGTGTCGCTCAGCGCAGAGACGTCCTGCCGCGGCGGCCACGTCAGGATCGAGGCGCACGGTTGTTCTCATGCACAGAACCTACGTCACTGATGCTGATGGGGCTGCATCAGCGATGCGAACCAGGTCGGTGTGACAACAGTCAGAGTTCTACTCAGAGCAGCTGGGGCCACGGGCGCAGCGCCACGGCCTGACTCGCGGCAAACAGGGCGACGTCGATGGCGATGGCGAGGACCGCGATCATGGCGAGGGGAGTCGCAGCGGTCACCGACACCAGGCTGACGGCAACGGCGGCCACGGTGTTGGCGACCATGACGATGCGCAGCGCGGAGGTCAGGCGCAGCCGCCGCAGCATCCACACGATCCCTGCCGCCCAGACCACCACTGCCACGCCGACGGCGGCGACCAAGGAGGGTGGGATGGCCACTGCTCGGGTGACCCAGCCTGCGGAACATGCGAGGGCCACCCCCAGCACGGCGCAGTACCCGGCGTCGAGGCGAAGACTCCACCGTCCCAGCCGGTCGCCGTCGATGCGTCGTGGCGTCATGGTGCCATCGTATGAGTGACCGAAGGTCCTGTCAGGCCGTCTTGGCCTCGCGGCGCTTGAGGGCCATACGGGCCGAGTCGACCAGGAGCACGAAGCCGACCCCGATCTGGATGCAGTCCTTCAGCACGAGGCGTCCTCGGCCGGACAGGAACGGGAACCCGAGGTCCGCGTCCGCCACGCCCTGGGCGGGGGCCGCCACCCACACCTGCGGGGTGGTGATGAGGAAGGACAGGGTGACGATGCTGAACCCGATGAGGGCCAGGGCCCCGATGACACCGATCTCGGCCCGGACCCAGTGCAGGGCGATGAGGACACCGATGCGCAGGAGGGTCAGGGACAGTCGATCCCAGCTGGCGAAGGTGGTGAGCAGCCGGGTCAGGAGGCCGGGGGCCTTGGTATCGGTTATGTGCGGAGCCTTCCTTGGAGGAAAGCACACACCCTACAAGGCGCTTCTGGCGGCCGGACAAGGGGGGTTGTGGGTGTAATAGTTGAAGCGCTGACAGGGGCTACGCATCCCCTCCGGTGGGAGGGCGTACGTGGTAGGTTCCGGAAACCGTACAGGCTGCGTTCTGCCTCCCCGACCACGGACGGGCCGCTTGTGGGGGGCACAGAAATCAGGAGATCCGCGTGGGGTCCGAGGTGCCTCACGTAGGAATGAGCGCGAAGGGTGGGTTGGTGCCTCACGTAGTGTGAGCGTGAGGCTTGCGGTCATTTTGGGGTTC
>NZ_RQYT01000055.1 GCF_003932785.1 Arachnia propionica
GGTGGCAGGGACCTTGTTGGCTGCGGCGAGTTCCTCCGCGATCACCACCAGCAGCGGCCAGACGAGGGCCAGGCCGCCTGCCTCGGCGAGGTCCTTCAGCAGCGGGGCGAGCCTGGCCGGGGAGTGCTCGACGGGTTTGCCCACGGCCTTGTCAGCGAGGACATCCCAGGCCGGGGAGCGCCACCCGGCCACGAGGTCGTCGCCGACGAGACGTCCCTCGTCCCAGGCCGCCAGCAGCACCTCGGCGACCCGGCCCCGATCCTTCGTCGCGACGGTCGTCGCCGTGGCCAGCGCCGCGACCGCGAGCAGCTCCGGGAACCGCGACGCGGACGAGGCCAGCAGGACGAGGTGGTCCAGCGCGGCGGAGAGCTCGCTGTCGGTGAGCAGTTGCAGCACCGTCGCCGCGGGTCGGGACGGCAGCCCCGGCAGCAGCGTGAACACCGACGGGAACTCGGTGCGGGAGCCGAACGCCCCACCGAGCACGGCCGCCCCCCACTGGGCGGAGGGGCGCCACTCGTCGTCCGGCGGGAACCAGCCGGGCCGATACGGGCGGTTCCACGTGGTGTCCAGGCCCAGCAGTTCGTGCCAGAACGGGTCCTCGCCGTCGACGACGAGATTGCGGCCCCACTGCGGGTTCGACGCCTCCGATTCGAGCCGGGCTGGTCCGGGCCCCGCCTGGCGCCACGTGTCGATGACATCCGCCAGCCGCAGGTCACAGTCACGGATGGGGACGTCGAGACCGTCGAGATCCGTGACCTCGGCACGACTGAGACGTCCCAGCGCGACGGCGACATCCGTCGCCTCCAGGGGTACCCCGGCCTCGACGTACCGGGTGGCACGGGAACGCAGATCGTCGACGCTGACC
The DNA here is from genome assembly GCF_003932785.1 of Arachnia propionica. Classification (GTDB taxonomy): domain Bacteria; phylum Actinomycetota; class Actinomycetes; order Propionibacteriales; family Propionibacteriaceae; genus Arachnia; species Arachnia propionica_B. Next base: position 866 of record NZ_RQYT01000055.1, read on the forward strand.
CGGAACCGGGCATCGCTCGGGGTGGACAGCAGGCAGGGCAGCCGACCCAGCCCGTGGCAGACGGCGCGGGCGCGCTCGGCCGCGAGGTACAGCAGCGGGCCGCCGTCGGGTTCGACCTCCGGCGGCTCGGTGCCGGGGGTGAGGGTGCCGTCACCGAGTTCGGTGAGCAACCGCTGCAGGTAGGGCGACTCATCCTCCGCCTCGAGGTCGGCGCAGGCCGCGATCACCACCTCGGCGCCGCGTTCGTGGGCCGTGGCGACGAGCTGGGCCAGCGCCCGCTCCGTGGCGGTAGGGTCCTCCTCCCACGCCTCGACGACGGCTGAGACCAGGGCGGCCAGCCCCGGGTCGTCGAGGACCAGGGTCTCCAGGCCGGGGAAGGGGGCGGGGTCGGGCAGCGACGGTTCCTGCCACAGGGCCCGGGTCCCGGTGTCCTGGGCCGGTGCGCTGCCCCACGACTCGCACAGTGTGCTGGCGTGCTTCGCGACGGTGGTGTCGGTGTCGCGGCTGAGGTCGGCGACCAGCTCCAGCAGCTCCGGCGACGGGGTGGTGAGGTGCCCGAGGCGCTTCAGCACGTCGCGTCTCAGCCCCTTCTCCTTGCGGGGCAGGATCGCCAGGGCGAGCCCGACGAGGGCGTCGTCGTCGAGATCGCCGCCCAGCAGGACGGCGGTGAAGGCCGCGACGACGCGGGCATCCGCCACCGGCAGGATCCGGAGCAGCCGATCGGTGCGGGTGGTGAGGTCGAGGTCCAGGCCTCCGATCCAGGCCAGGGCCTCCCGCTGCGTGCCGGGTCTGGAATCGCGTTCGATGACGCCGAGGAGCGCGTCGAGGAGGGCCGCGTTGTCGGTGGGCTCCTCGGCCCGGTGCCTCCGTGCCGCCCTGCGGATGTCCTCGACGTACTTCCTCGGGCTGGCGATGGTGTTGCTGAAAGCGCCCGGCACCTCGCAGGCGGCGAGGAAGTGGTCCTGCCAGCGTCGTCCAGGACGCGGCAGGGTCCCGGCCCAGCCAGTGAGGTAGTCCGGGCTGGTCGGGAGGGGCAGGTCGAAAGCCGCGACGAGCCTCGGCACCAGGGGCGCCACGCTGCGGGCGAGCCGTCGATTTCTCGGGCCGCCGGTCAACCCGGCGACGAACTCCGCGGTCCAGTCGGGGCCGCGCGCGATGACGGCGTCGGCCAGGGCGGGGAGCACCTTGTACTGACCGAGCAGAGGTACGGTGTCGGAGTCGAACAGGCCGAGGATCTGGGCGGGGCTGGCCCCGAGCGCGACGGCGACCAGCACGAGGCGGTACATCGAGGTGTAGCGGCGCGTGAAGGCCTTCTTGACCTGGGCCTCGAACTCGGCGGTCGGCGAGGCCGGGTCGAGCACCCAGTAACTGACGTCGTGATCCCTGCGCAGCAGCCGCCGCCACACCGGCAGCGACGCCACCATCGCCTCCGCCCACCGGGCGCGTTCCGCGTCGCTGAGGGTCTCCAGCCGGGTGACGAGGGCCTCGACGTCGTCGGCGTGGGCGACGGCATGGGGGATGTCGACGGTCACAGTTTCTCCTCGATGGCTCGGGCGAGGGTGATGGCCTTGGAGCTGCCCTTGCGTGCGGCCAGCCCCTTGATGTTCGGCAGCTCGACCTGGTGCGGGACCTCGGGCAGGAGGGCGAGCACCGTCTCGAACACCGTCGAGGCGGCGGCGGGGATCTTCTCGGCTGCGGCGAGCCCCTCCGCGATCACCACCAGCAGCGGCCAGACCAGGGCCAGCGCGCCCGTCTCGGCCAGCTGCCGGAGCATCGAGGCGACCTTCGCGGGCGACAGCTGGAACTCGCGGGACTGCGGGCTGACCCACGCGTCGACCAGCTCCTGCGGGTGCAGCCTGCCGTCCTGCCACGCCCCGTACAGGACGGCGGCGACCTCCTCGCGGTGGGCCGGGGTGCCCTCGGAGGCGACGGCGAGGCAGGCCAACGTCAGCACCGGGCCGAACGGGTGGGCCACGTGCCCGACCTCCGGCAGATCCTCCAGCCCGGCACCGGACCCCATCCGGTAGGTCAGTTTGAGGATCCTCAGCGCCGCGCGATGAGGGAGCCCGGGGAGCAGGCGCAGCGCCTCCGTCCGCTCGGCGTAGTACCCCTCGTCGGGCGCATTCCACAGCTCCATCAGCCCGAGCGCCACCACGAGGGCGGGTTTGTCGTCGTCCAGCTTGCAGCGCATGTGGGGGCCGCCGTCGCGATGCCCGGCGCCGTTCGGCGGCAACACCTCCAGCCGTGGCCGGTAGGGGCGACGTAGCCAGATCCGGACCACCTCGGCCAGGGTGCGATCCAGCCCCCGGATCGGCTGCTCCAGGGCCGTGAGATCCGACGGTGCCCCGTCGGGATCGACGCGGCTGAGCGCCGTCAGCACGTCGGTGGCCTCCAGCGCGACGCCGAGGTCGCGATACCGGGAGGCCCGCTGCAGCAGCGCCCGCCAGGTGAGATGGTTGCTGTGACGGGTCGGCGTGGACAGCAGGCAGGGCAGCTCCCCCAGCCGACGGGTGACGGCCAACGCGTGGCCGAGGACCAGCCGGGTCAGCTGCCGGGTCCTCGGCACCGGCAGCTCCTCGTCGTGCATGAGATGGACCAGGGCCTCGGCGAGGACCGGCCGGTCGAGGTACTCGTACTCCAGCGGGCGAAGGTCGAACTGCTCCAGCACCGCCAGCACGTCGGCGAGCCCCCGTGAATGGGCGGTGGCCACCAGATCCGCCAGCTGCTCCTCGAACTCACCACTGCTCCGGGGGTCGCCGGTGATGACGGTGATGAGCTCCGTCAGGCCCGGGTCGTCGAGGACCCTCGGCCGCGAGGCGAGGGGCTCGATCGCGCCGAGTGGCTCCTGCCACAGGCCGCTCAGCTCGTCGACTGCATCCAGCTGGATGCCCCACGCACTCAGCTGTTTCGTCGCCGCCGTGGCCAAGGTGGTGTCGGCCTCCTTGGCGAGGCCCTGCAACGCGGCCTCCAGATCCGGCCCCGGCGCGGCGAGGCGGCCGAGGTGCTTCAGGATGCGCTTCTTCGGCGCCTTCTCCTTGCGGGAGAGGACCTCGACGGCGAGGGCCTCGAGGTGTTCGTCGCTGAGGTCGGGGCGAAGCAGCTGGGCGCAGGCGAAGGCGACGACGGATGAATGGGCGTTCGGCAGCATGGTCAGCAGCCGTTCCCGCTGCCGCCAGACCTCCTCGACCAGGTCGAGGCCCTCCAGCCACACCGTCGCATTGGCCTGGGCGGCGGGCCGGTCGCCGCGTTCGATGATCCCGAGCAGGGCATGGGTGAGGGCCACGTCGTCGAGCGGCTCCGCCTGGCGCAGGATGGGGGTCCCGTGCCGGAGCGCCTGCAGCACCTTGGCCCTCGGACCCATCGGGGCACCCAGCGCGTCGGGATGCGAGCAGGTGGCGAGGAACAGCTCCTGCCAGCGGCGGCCGGGGGCCGGTTCCCCCCAGCGCTGCAGCCAGTCGCTGAGGTAGCCCGCATGGGAGGGCAGCGGCAGCTCGTGGGTGACGATGATCGGGTCGAGGATGAGCGAGATCCAGGCCCGCGGCGACCTGCTGCTCAGGTACGCGTCCACCAGTCGTTGACCCCACTCGGGGCCGCGGTCGACGAGGGCCTCGCCCAGCGCGTCGAGGGTGTCCGCGTCGTTGATGAAACCACGGAGCCAGGCGTCGACGGTCTCGGCGAACTGCTCCGGGGTGACCGCCAGCTCGACCATCAGGATCGCCAGCTCACCCTTGAACTCGCTGCTGCGCAGGCGACGGACGATGTCGTCCCGGTGCTCCGCGAAGGTGGCTTCCAAGCGCGCCCGATCCTCACCCGACAGGGAGCGGAGCTGCCGCAGCAGCGCGACGGGGCCGCCTGAGTTCATGACGAGGCGGCGCACGGCCTTCGCGTCGGGATGCTCGGGGGTTCTGGCCATGGGGGTCCTTTCACAGGCTGAGGGCACGGGCGGCACGGACGGCCTGGCTGCTGCCCGTGCGGGCGGCGAGCGCCCGGGTGTGGGGGAGGGAAACGGGGTGCCCTGCGGCGCGGGCGGCAGGCAGAACCGTGCCGAGGAGGGCGAGGGCCCTGGCGGCGGCGGTGGGCGTGGGGTGGGCTGCGGCGAGATGCTCCGTGACCAGGCTGAGCAGCGGCCAGGCCAGGGGAGCCGCCCCGGCCGCGGTGAGCGCGTCGAGGAGGGCGACGATCCTCGCGGGCTGGAGCGTGGCGACCTCCTGCCAGTCCGGGCGCCACCCGGCCGCGAGCTCGTCACCGGTCAGCCGCCCCTGCTCCCAGGCGGTGAGGAGCAGCCCGGCGATCTCGTCGCGGTGCGTCGCGGGCACGGTGGAGGTGGCCGCCAGGGCGGTGAAGGCCAGCACCGGCGAGAACCGCCGCGCGACGCGGAGCAGGGGCGCCAGGGCCCACATCGTCGTGGCGGGGGAATGGGTCCGCAACACGTGGATGCAGGGACGCGAGCAGTACCACGGCATGAGTGTGAGCGCGGAGACATCCCCCTGGTATCCGAACCAGTGATCTGCGCGATACGGCGTCGCCCAGTCGTTGTCGAGGCCGAGCAGCGACAGCCCCGGGACCTCGTCGCCGGTCACCTCGATACGTTGCGAACGGTACTCGTGGCGGTGTTGCTGCTCCCCGAGCCGCACCGTCGCCTCGGAGACGGTCGCGTCCCGCCAGGCCGCCAGCACGGTGTGCAGTCGACGGAAACGCCCCTGGATGGGCAGGGCGTAGGGCGAGAGGTCGTCGGGGCACCGGGCGCGGTCGAGGCGCCCCAGCGCGACGGCGACATCGGCGGGGCGAGCCGCGACGCCCAGGGCCCGGTACTGCGCGACCCGTCGGGAGAACTCCTCCCAGGTGAGGGTGAACCCCGCGTGGCTGGCGGCCGACAGTACGCACGGCACCGTGCCGAAGGCCCGGATGATCTGGCGGCTCCGCTGGTCCGACAGCAGGTGCAGCCCGCCGCCCTCAGGTGTGGCGGGTTGCAGGAGCCGGGGCCTCTTTCCGGCCAGGAACCGGGTCAACTCGTCCCTGACCGACGGCCGGAACCCCTGCAGCAGGTTGGACTGCGCGGCCAGCAGGGAGCACAGGTGGTCGACGCCGTCGCGGTGGGCGATCCGGGTGGCGAGGGTGAGGAACCACTCCCGTCGTTCCGGATCCTCGGGGTCCGGCGTGAGGGCCTCGACGAGATGGAGGTCGTCCTGGGACTCGACGGGGTCGGTGAAACGTGCGGAGGGCTCCGGGGTGAAGGGACCGGGGACCGCCCATGTCGTGACCGGGGGCGGGGGCGGCTCGGCGGGGGGCTTGGCGCACTCCGGGAGGAGTTTCGCGGCGCGGGCACGAAGCCCCTTCTCGGAGCGGGTGAGCAGGGCCGCGGCGAGGTCGGCCCGGTGGTGGTCGGGCACCTCGGCGACGACGTGGTCGAGGATCAGCTTCACGAAGCCGCTGCCCGCGGTGGGGATGGCGGCGATGACCCGGGGCAGGTGGTCGCGCAGGCGAGGGATGAGGCCAAGGCCCTCCAGCCAGACCAGCGCGTTGCGCTGCGCCTGGGGGCGGTCCCCGCGTTCGAAGACGGCCAGGAGCGGCTCCAGGAGGTCGGCGTCGGTGACGGGTTCGACCGCCCGCAGCTCCTCCAGACGCGTCGGGAGCATGTGCAGCAGGTTCTCCGCTGTGTGGTGGCAGCGCAGGAAGGTGTCCGGGGTGGCGCAGGCCAGCCGGAACCGTTCCAGCCAGCGCTGGCCGGGGGCCGGGAGCGGCCGCAACGCCATCCAGCCCCACCAGTGGGGGCCCTCCCCGGGCAGCGGCAGGTCGAACCGGTCGACGAGCAGCCCCACGAGGGGTGCGCCGTTCTCGGCCAGGCCCCGTCGCGCCGTCATCGTGGTGACGAAGGTGGCCACCCACTCTCGCCCCCGCCGGGCCAGGGCCTCCGCGACGTCAGCCGTCCGTCTGCCCAGGGCATGCAACCCCCAGGCGTCCATCGTGCGCACCACGGCGGTCGGCGTGACGTCCAGGTGGGCAGCCAGGAGCGTGTGATCCTCGGAGCGCCACCTGTCCGCGCGGATGCGTTTGGCCACCGACGGGTAGTGCCTGGTCAGCTCGGCCCTGGTGGCGTCGTCCATCCCCTGGAGGAAGGGCAGCAGCCCGACGACCTGCTTCGCCTCGTCCAAGCTGGCCCAGGCGAAGAAGTCGTCCACCGTCATCGCGGGGCCGCGTCGATCGGCGTCGCGGCGGCGTCGTCGGGCATCGACTCGCGTCGCTGCAACTCCACCGCGAGCACGTGCTTGCACACCCCCCGCGAGCCCTGGTGGTCCCGCCACCACAGGCAGGTGCAGCTGTTGGGATCGGTGCGGACGATGTACTCGCCGTGGTCGCCACGGACCCGGAACACCCCGTCGTGACCTTCGTACGGCGCGACGGCCCCCTCCGCGATGAGGCGTCGGGCCTGCTTGAGCCGTGGGTTGGCCTTCTCGACGCGGTTGCTGTCCGAGGGCAGCTCCCGGTGGAAGTAGGCCTGCTCGAACAGGTCGTAGCCGACGCGGCCGTCGTTGGCGAGCACCGCCAGCCCCTCGCCGACCCGCTCCTTGCTGAGGGCCGTGTCCTTGACCAGGGAGTCCACGTCGATGCGGGGCTCGAAGGCGAGGCAGGCCGCGATGAGGTTCGCGTCGTCGAGGGCCGTGGACGCGGCGAGCTTCATGAGCAGCGCACCCTCGCCCGAGAAGCCGCGGTAGAACTCCGGGGTCAGCGTGAAGCTGAGCCGCCCGTGCGGCAGGGTGAACTCCCACACCGACGGCGACAGGTGCTCGCCCGGCTTGGCGTAGACCCGCAGCCCCATGATCTGCGGGCTGAGCCGCCTGGCCGCCCGCAGCCGGTTGAGGCCCTCCGCGTAGACGGTGCCCTTGCCGGGACGCAGCGCGGGCTTCACCCCCAACCTGCTGATGGCCCAGTAACCCTTCCGACCGGAGCCGGACGGGATGGCGGCCAGGAACTGGCGGGTCTGCACCGCCGGGGCCTCCCCGACGAGTTCCAGGTCCCGGCTCAGCTCCTGCGACGAGCCGAGCGCCTTCAACCAGCGGTCCGGCAGGTCCACCTTCCGTTCCACGTGCGTGCCGTCCAGCGTCGACACCCGCATCTCGTCCCGACCGACCGCCAGGTGCATGAGCTCTGACGACGTGATCCGGGTGAGGGCCTCCCGGAGCGGGGCGTTGATGTCGACGTTGGTGGTGCCGTGCTGGATGTCGCCCCCGTCGAAGGCGGAGGCCAGCAGGTCCAGCCGGACACCGACGGTGTTGCACGCCGAGAACGACTCGAACCGCATCCGGTCCCCGTTCGCGGTGCAGATCGGGTCCCTGGCCCCGGCGGGGATCGGCTGGAAGTAGCGGGTCTGGGCCACGTCGGCCAGGACCAGCAGGCCCCGGGCCAGCACCGTCGGCTGGGCCGCGAAGCCGGAGAAGAACTCCGGGCGGTCCACGAGCCCGGAGGGGGTCAACGCCGGGGCGAGCTCCAGGTTCAACCCGGTGGCATCAAGCAACGATGCTGAAGCGAAAGTCCTCATGCCCCGAATCTACGGGACGGCACCGACAAAACCCTCGGCGAGCCTGTCCACCCATCGGCCAACGCTGACGTTGGGGGCGGCGCGGCGACTACCGCCGGGGGCGTCTCGGGGACGGGGAGGGGGTGGTCACGAACCGCCGTTTTGCTTCGACGAGACCGCGTTTGAAACGTTTCAGGCAAAGCGAAGCGGCGGTTCGTGCACGCCCCAACCGCCCAGCTCCCCGGCTTCACGGCGACGGTCGCGCGGGTACGGGGCGGTGCGGCGCGCTGGCCACGGTGTCGAAACGAGTGGAGGCGAGGCGACGCTCCGTGACGGTCACGAGGTCGAGCACATCCGCGGCGGCGAACCAACTGCGGCCCCGCTGTCTGCCGGTTTCAGTGAGGATGCCTGCGGCGGTGAGTTCCCGCAGGGCGCTGGCGGCAGACTTGTCGCTGATGTCGTACAGCTGTTGGGCGGTGGCGATGGTGAGCACCGGCGTGCCCGGCAGGCCCGCCAGGACACGGGCCTCGGCGGAATCCGCCCGCAGTGCCCGCTTGCGGTCCGCGGCCGCCCGATGCGCCGCCAGCCTGTCGTCCCACTCTGCCCGCACCTGCGCCATTTCCTCGCCGAGACGTCTGACCTCGCTGCAGGCGGCCATCACCGTGTCGCAGAAGAACTCCAGCCAGGCCTGCACGCCCGCGGTGGCCGCCTGCGAGGTGGGCGCGCCGTCGTACCGGTAGGCGGTCAGCGCGGCCTCGTACCGCTGCGAGAACGTGGCCAGGATCAGGCTGACGGGCAGGACTGAGGCGCCGCCGGGGGTGCGCCGGGCGAACACCGTGTGGATGAGCGCGCGCCCGACACGGCCATTGCCGTCGGGGAACGGGTGGATCGTCTCGAACTGGGCGTGCGCGAGCGCGGCCTGCACGAGCATGCCGTGGGCGGCGCCCGAGAGGTAGGCCGCCAGATCGTCGAGCAGGGCGGGCACCTCCGCCGGTGGTGGGGGCACGAAGGCAGCGGTCAGGGGGTGGTACTTCGAGCCGCCCACCCAGTTCTGGGTGTGTCGCACCCCCTGCAGGTCCGGCTGCTCGGCGAGCAGTGCGCTCTGCAGCTCCACGATGTCGGCCCGGGCGATGGCCTCCGCCATCGCCAGGCGGGAGATCGCCTGTTTGACGATGGTGGCGTTGCGGGCCACCGCCCCCGCCGACTGGTTGGAGGCCGGGCGTCCTTCCGCCAACTCGAGTTCAGCCTCGGCGACGCGGCGGGCCGCGGGCGTCACTCCCTCGATGTACGACGAGGCAATGGCTTCGCTCCGCAGCAGGAAGTGGGACAGCCCCGTGACATCAGCGGCATGCTGCCCGAGCTGTAGGGCATGGACCTCGCGCTCCGTCCGCGCGATCCGGGCATCCAGCTCGGCAGAGAGAACCAGGGGCCGGGCACGCAGCAGGTCGGGCACGTAGGCGCGGTACGGCCCGCTCATCCGGTCCCGGCGGGGCATGCCCTCGACCATCGACTGCCACTGTTGTGATGCCCAACGCGCCACAGTCCCTCCTTCCCGCCGGAAGGATAACATTTATCCTTCCGATTGCGGCCTGTGATTCGGAAAGGACACAGTTACCCTTCCCCGCCTTCCGTCGCGCAGGGAAAGCTGGCCGTCTTTCTTCCGCCATCGGCCCGGCGGTGCGAGAATCTTCCCGTGACGACCGTGAAGGCTGCGGGCCGGGCAGCCGAGGCCCGCCTCGCGCCGCTGCTGGCCGAGGCCTACCGGGTCTTCGCCTCCCCCACCCCACCCTTGCCGCTGCTGGTGTGCAGCTGCAACGTGTGCTTCGCCCCGGACGAGCAGGCGGCATTCGTGCGGTTCGCGTTGCCGGAGATACCGACGGGGTACCTCCTTGCCTATCTGATGAGCGTCCCGCTGGAGGTGCCGGGGGACGACGACGCCACCCGCCGCGGCGTCGTCCAGCGCGCCCACTTCCTGCCCCGAGTGCTGACGGGGCTGGTGCGCGGCGAGGTGCTGAGCCACCTGGACGAGATGACGTTGGAGAAGTTCGACTTCGCCTGCCCGGGCGCCTACTCCCCCGCCCAGTTGGAGTTCCTGCGGCGGTTCGCGACCAGCTGGGCGGCGGAGCTGTGCACCCATCCGCACCGGTTACACCTGGCCCTGCTGGTGCTGCTGGAGATGTGGCAGCGCGCCGGGCTGGACGTGACGGCCGCGGTGTGCGAGGTGTGGGCGGGCCACGCCGACGCGGTACCCGCCATCCGCAGCTATCTGGCGGTCCTGGAATCGACGGACCCGACCGCTCCCGCACCAGAGCCGCAGTGGCGATACCTGGAGCAGTGGGCGTACCGGCCCGCGGTACGTGCCGCGTTCACCGCCGGGTTGGAGGCGGCGCTGCTGGCGGGCGACGAGGAGGAGGACGAGACCCTGGAGTGGGAGGCCTGGTACACCTACCTGACCGGCCTGTAGTTCCCGCGGCCGAGTTGGCGCTGGTATGGGACTTCGCACGCGCTCGTCATCCACCTGTGCCACCACGCCGAGCCGAGCCCGCCGGACGAGACGCACTTGGGCGAGATCATCGCCGGGCTGGCCCGCGGGGGGCTCGGCATCACCACCGAGCTGCTGGCGTGGTAGGGCTCGTTGCGGGTGGCGGGGAGTGGGTTCGCAGGGACTCTTGCGGAGGTCTCGACACGAGGCCTGCGGCCTCGGCTCGACCAGCGGAGAAGCGGCCGCTCGCCGACACCCGACACCGTCGCTCCCCGCGGCGGGGGTGAGGGCCGGTGCACCGGGCGGCGGGGGCGGTGTCCACCGTGGAACCTGTCGAGGAAACCCTCACATGTGGAAAGCTGGGGGCGTGCACCTGCTGGAGATCCCCTTCCCGAAGATCGACCCCGTCGCGTTCGCCATCGGACCGCTGAAGGTCCACTGGTACGGGCTCATGTACCTGCTGGCCTTCGTCATCGCCTACCTGCTCATGCGACGCAGGCTCCGGCAGCAGCCCTACGCCTCCATCCGCACCCCCAAGCCGTGGGAGAAGAGCGACATCGAGGACCTCCTCATGTACGCCATCGCCGGTGTCATCGTCGGCGGACGACTCGGCTACGTGCTCTTCTACAACCTCGACCGGTACCTCTCGAATCCCGTTGAGATCGTCCAGGTGTGGGACGGCGGCATGAGCTTCCACGGCGGCGCGATCGGCGTGGTGCTGGGCATGTGGTTCTTCGCGTGGCGTCGCAAACGCCCCTTCCTGCAGGTCGCTGACTTCCTGGTCCCGACGGTGCCCCTGGGGCTCGCGGCCGGACGCGTCGGCAACTTCATCAACGGGGAACTCTGGGGCCGCATCGCCCCCGACTCGCTGCCCTGGGCCATGCGCTTCCCCACCGGCGGCGACATTCCCCGACACCCCTCCCAGATCTACCAGGCCCTCTTGGAGGGGGTCCTCCTGTTCATCATCCTCTGGATCTACGCCCGCAAGCCCCGACTGCGCGGCCAGGTCGCGGCCGTGTTCCTCATGGGCTACGGCATCCTCCGTGGCATCGCCGAGTACTGGCGCCAGCCCGACGAGCACATCGGCACCCTGTTCCTCGGCCTCAGCATGGGGCAGTGGCTGTCCGTGCCGATGATCGTGGCGGGCGCGGCCCTGTGGCTGTGGGCCAACAGCCGCGGCGTCACCGACCTCGAGCTCGACGAGTCCGACACGACGGAGGACGAGGACGACGAGCTGGAGCTCGAAGCGGAGCCCGAGCCGGTCGACGAGGAGGCCGACGAGGCCGTCGAGGAGTTGGGTGAGGAGCCGGTCGAGGAGGTCGACGAACCCGCCGAGCCCGACCCGGCCGAAGAGACCACACCGCTGGCCGAAGGTGGGGAACCTGTGGACGAGACTGTGGACGATGTGGAGAACCACGAGGAGGAGGACGTCAATCCCGCGCCGAAGGGCGACGATGCGTGATCCCCACCCCGGGACAGGGTTTTCCACAGGGTTGTGAACAGTGTGGAAAGTGCTGAGAACTCGATTTCCGGCGGCGGATCGGCCGACACCGAGGGCCATTCACGAAAGTTCCTCGACCCGCCCGACCCGCCGTCGGAAGTGAATATCCCCTAGTCAAAGCCGAGTCGGCCGGGGGCTGCCCGCAGGGGGATCAGGCCGAGCGCCCGACGATCGCGCCCGGGGTCAGCAGGGCCGCCGCCCCGGCCTCCCGCCGGAGTTCTCCCCACACCAGCAACGGCTCACCGTCGAGGGGCACCGGGACCGCTGAGGAGGCCCGCGATGCAACGACGGTGAACGGGCCGCGTCGCATGAGTACCGTGTCCTCGTCGAGGACCTCCACCGCCACCGAGGTGAGCGCGCCGTCCCGGAACTCCGGGTGCTCCCGCCGGAGCGCCAACAGTCCTCGGTACCAGGCCAGCATCCGCGCGTGCGGCTCCCGGGAGACCTCCTCCCAGCGCAGCACCGCCGACTCCCGGGTCGCGGGCGACTGCGGATCCGGCACCGGGCCGGCCCACCCCATCCGCTCGAACTCGCGTCGCCTGCCCTGGGTGACCAGCGGCCCCAGCTCCGGCCCGAGATCGGAGAAGAACGGGAACGGCGTCGAGGCCGCCCACTCCTCGCCCATGAAGATCAGCGGGGTGAACGGCGACAGCAGGTACAACGCCGCCGCTGCCGCCTGCCTCCCCAGCCGCGCATCCTCCGGCAGCCCCGCCAGCTGCGAGAACCGATCCCCCACCGCCCGGTTGCCCACCTGGTCGTGGTTCTGCAGAAAGGCGACGAAACTGTGGCCGTCGTAGAGCGGCGACGACGGGTCGACGGGGGCGCCCCAGTCGCGTTCCCGGAACGTCGACCAGCCCCCCTCGTGGATGAACACCCTCGTCAACGCCTGTTGCAACTCCTTGGCCGAACCGAAGTCGACGTAGTAGCCGTTCGTCTCCTCCGCGAAGAACGCGTGCAGCGCGTGGTGGACGTCATCCGCCCACTGCCCGTCCATCCCTCGAGCACCCGGAACCGAACCCACCGGCGAGACCACCGACGGCTGGTTCTCATCCGACTCGGCGAACAGGGTCAGCGCCCGGCCCGTCTCCGCCTCCCAGCCCCGCACCGCGTCGCTCAGCTCCGCCAGGTAGTGGGGCGACGAGTCGTCGCGCAGCTCGTGGACGGCGTCGAGCCTCAGCCCGTCGATCCGGAAGTCGACGAGCCACTGCCGGCACGCCCCGAGCAGGAAGTCCCGCACCGGGCGGCTGCCCGGCTGATCCAGGTTGACCGCCTCCCCCCACGGCGTGTGGTGGGCGGCCGTGAAATAGGGGCCGAACTGCGCCAGGTAGTTGCCCTCCGGGCCCAGATGGTTGTGCACGACGTCCAGCACCACCCCGAGCCCCAGCTCGTGGCAACGGTCGACGAAACGGGCCAGCTCCTCCGGACCACCGTAGGCGTGATGGACGCTGTACTGGCCCACCCCGTCGTAGCCCCAGCCCTGACGGCCGGGGAAGTCCGCGACCGGCATCAACTCCACCGCGTCGACGCCGAGGTCGACCAGATGCCCCAGCCGGGTCGCCGCCGCGGCCAAGGTGCCCTCAGGGGTGAAGGTGCCGATGTGCAGCTCGTAGATCACCGCGCCCCTCAGGTCGCGGGAGAAGTCGACCCGGTCCCGGAACACGGCCGGATCCACCACGCGGCTCGGCCCGTGCGGCCCCTCGTCCTGGGCGAGGCTGCGGGGATCGGGCAGGGCCGGGCCGCCGTCCAGACTGAACCGGTAGCGGGTGCCGGGGTCGAGCCGTCGGGCCCGCCACCACCCGTCGCCGACCGCCGTCATCGGCTCCGCCCCCGCATCGAGGACCAGATCCACCCGGGCCGCCGTCGGCGCCCACACCTCAGGAGTCGTCAGATCGCGCATCAGCCCACCTGGTGCACCAGCAACGCCACCGGCAGATCCGCCAGGATCTCCGCCAACGGCGTCGCACCGCCCGGGTACTCGCGGCCCGTCAACACGTCCCGGAACCGCAACTGCGGCAGGACCAGCTCGTCCTCGCCCCAGCCGCGCTCACCCAGCCCCGAGTGCACCCGCGTCGCCACCGTGATCGCGACGGGGGTGTCGGAGTCCTTGTAACCCCGCTCGAACACCACCGCGTGACCGGTGTTCAGCGACACCGACCGGTAGTCGGCGACGGGGCCGCGGAAGGCCTCCGGGTGGTCGCGTCGCAGCAGCAGGGCGCGCGAGGTGACGAGCAACTTCTCCGCGTCCAGATCCGTCGGGGCGGAGGTCTGGAGGGCGCTGAGGATACCGGCGCGACGGTAGAAGTCGACGGTGCGACGGTTGTCGGGATCCACCAGCGACAGGTCCACCACCTCGCAGCCCTGGTACAGGTCGGGCACCCCCGGCATCGTCAGCTGGATCAGCTTCTGGCCGAGGATGTTCGCCCGCACCGACTGGTAGGTGAGCGCGACGAAGCCGTCGAGGATCTCCGCGACCCCCGGATGATGCAGACAGGCCTGCCCGAAGCCGAGGACCGCCTCCTCGTAACTCCTCACCGGCGAGGTCCACGTGGTGTGGAGCTTCGCCTCCCGGATGGCCTTCTCCAGGTAGCGGGCCAGCCGGTCCTGGTCGATCGGGGTCTTGCCGGAGGCCGTCCCCGGCAGACTCCACGTGCCGAACAGGGTCTGCCACAGGAACACCTCCGTCGCCCCGTCGAGCTGCGGGGGCCGGATGTCGGCGGTGATGGCGTGCAGTTCCGAGACGCACTGCACCCACTCCCGCGGATACTCCGTGAGAGCTGCCAGCCGGGCCCGGACATCCTCCGAACGCTTCGTGTCGTGCGTCGACAGGGTGGTCATCGTCGTCGGCCACGCCTTCGCCAGCATCCGGCTGAACGCGTGGAAGTCGTCGTGGCTGATGCCGACGATCGTCGGGTCGCAGCCCACCTCGTTCACCCCGATGAACCGGTTCCACCGGTAGAAGGCCGTGTCCTCCTTCGACTTCGCCATCACCGGCCCGCAGGTCTGCGCGAACCGCACCATGAACTCGGCGCGCAGGTCCGCGAGGTTGTGGACGCGTCCCGGCAGCTGGTTGAGGATCTTCGACGGTGGGGGCAGGGTCACGGCGGTGCCGAGCGCCGGGTCACCGGTCTCACCGAGAGCCAGGGAGACGACGAGATCCAGCGCGTCCAGCTCGTCGGGCAGCAGCGAGTAGCGGGCCCTGGCTGCCGCCTCGTGGACGACCTCTCGCTCCGTGGCGGGATTCTCCCGGCCCGGTTCCACGTAGGCGCGGTAGCGGCTGAACTGGACGAGCAGCTCCCGGATGGCGTGGGTCAGCTGCCGGCGGGTGTGGTCCCGCAGCCTGATGTCCGCGTCGCAGATCGCCACCGCGATGGTGACGAGCCGGTTGATCTCCGTGAACAGCGACTCCTTCACGACGGTGCGTTTCGCCTGCAGCGTGGCCGTGGCGAATCCGTCGCCGGAGCCGGAGATCTGCTCCCACAGATCCGTCAGCCTCGGGATGGAGCCGCTGACATGGAACAGCCCGCCCACGCGCAGCAGCGCGTCGTAGCCGGTGGTTCCCGCGCAGGTGAAGTCGGCGGGCAGGGCCTCGTCGGGTTCGAGGATCTTCTCCGCGACCACCCAGCAGCCGCCCGTCGCCTCCTGCAGATCGGCGAGGTACTGGCGCGGGTTGGCGAGCCCGTCGATGTGGTCGATGCGGAAGCCGTGGATGAGACCGTCGCGGAACAGCTCCAGCAGCTTCGCGTGGGTGGCGTCGAAGATGGCGCGGTCCTCGACGCGGATCGCGGCCAGGGTGTCGACGTCGAAGAAGCGACGGTAGTTGAGTTCCTCGCTGCCCACCCGCCAGTAGGCCAGCCGGTACCACTGCTCCTCGAGGAGTTCCTCGAGGGGGTGGTTCTCCGTGCCGGGGCGGACCGGGAAGACGTGGTCGTAGTAGTTGACGACGGGTTGCAGCTCACCGTCGATCTCCGCCTCCGAGACGGTGATGTGGTCCAACTCCTTGCCGATCCGGTCGCCGAGGACCGGCATGAGGATGGCCTGGGAGGAGGTCATGTCGAGGTCGAACCAGTCCGAGTACTCCGACTCGGGGCCGCGCCGCAGCACGTCCCACAGCGGCCGGTTGTGCCACAGCGGACTGGGCACCGCCATGTGGTTCGGCACCACGTCGACGATGATGCCGAGCCCCTGGTCGCGGGCCGACTCGGCGAGCCGCCGGAACCCCTCCTCGCCGCCGAGCTCCTCGGAGATCCGGGTGTGGTCGACGACGTCGTAGCCGTGGGTGGAGCCGGGGGCGGCCTGGAGGATGGGGGAGCAGAACAGGTGGGTGATGCCCAGGTCCT
>NZ_RQYT01000056.1 GCF_003932785.1 Arachnia propionica
TCTCATCGATCTTGTACCCCGGCTTCGCCGTGGCCTTCACCACGACGGTCACCGTCTGACCCTCGGTCTTGATCACGGGCTGGCCGTACTCGATACCCTCCGTCTCCGGAACGGTCACGGTCGGATCGCTCGGAACGTCAGCGCCCGGGGCGCAGACACCGGGGGTCACCGTCGGGGCGACCGGAACCACGGTCTTCGTGCACGGAGCGGCCTCACCGACCCAGGTGAACACGACCTCACCGTTGACAACGCTCCAGCCCGCGGGGAGGTTGTTCTCGTCGATGCGGTAGCCGGGCTTGGCGACTGCCTTGACCACGACGGTCACCTTCTGGCCCTCGGTCTTGATCTCGGCCTCGGAGTACTCGATGCCCTCGGTCTCCGGGATGGTCACGGTCGGATCGCTCGGAACGTCGGCACCGGGGGCGCAGACACCCGGGGTGACCGTCGGGGCGACGGGCACCGCGACGACGACCGGGATGTTGCCGTGGCCCGTACCCGCACCGGCCTCGGCCTTCTCAGCGGTGGCGACCAGGTCCTTGCCAGCGGCGACGGCCTTGTTGTTGAAGGTGTCGCCGACCTTGATCGGCGTGTCGGACTGCACCAGCAGGTCCATCGCGTACCAGAGGTTCGGGTCGAAGCCGTTGGGGGCGTTGAGGGTGCCCGAGACGACGTCCTTGTCCTCGTCGACGTTCCACGTCACCGACGGGGTGGTGGAGCCGTCGAGATCCTCACGGCAACCGTCGTTCCACTGGAGGCTCCAGCACTCGTCGGTGGTCTTGAGGGTGTAGAACTGCGGGTAGCCGTCGTTGACCTGGAAGGTCAGGCCCGGCATCGCGAAGGTGTCGGTGATGGTGGTCGAGGTGGCGCCGACGAGATCGGAACCCCGCACCGCGACACGCCAGAAGACGCCGTTCTCGACGGCGTCGGTGACCCACCCTTCCTTGAGGGTGTCACCGGGGGCGGGGCGGTAGCCGACGTCCTGGCCGTTCAGCCAGGGAACGTCGATGGTGACGCCGTTGGCGAGCCCGAAGGTCACCTCGTTCTCGTCGAAGGTGTCCACGACCTGCGCGGCGAGCCAGAGGTCGCCGCCGACGTCGTTCTTGCCCACCACGTTCTCGTTGAGGGTGCACACGAGCTCATCCGCGGTCACCTCGCAGGTGCCGTAGGAGAGGCCGTCACCGTCCTGGCCCTCGAGCGAGAAGGAGCCGTCGAATCCGGCGAGCACCTTGGGCAGGCCGAGTTTGAACTGGTCCCCGGCCTTCCCACTGCCGTCCGGGATGGCCCATTTCGCCTCAATCTTCACACCGTCCCATAGATGGACGGGTTGGTTGGGGTCATTGCTCCAAGGAACGATCCGGACGCTGCCCGGAACAATTCCTTCAACGACGTCGGCCTTGGCAGTGGCGGGATGCATACCCGCCAGCACCAAGACTGACGCCAGCAAAGCGAAGAGCTTGCTCAATGGTGCGCGAGCACCGGCACTGTCAGCCATAGGAGACTCCCTGTTGTCACACGTGTTCTACTGAGGAACGCTAACCCCCCGATAGGCAACACACCCAGAAATTCGGTGTAGTCCTTATGGCCAAACGTCAGTGGAGCAACGACGGAGGCGGGCATGCCGAGCCAACGGACCCGCCGTGGCGGGCCCGCGCCCTCGTCACCAACTGGACTTGACGATCCCCGGCAGCTCCCCGCGATGTGCCAGTTCGCGGAACCGGACGCGGGAGACACCCGCAACCCTGAGGTAGCCACGCGGGCGCCCATCGACGGCGTCGCGGTTGCGCAACCGCACCGGCGACCCATCCCGTTTCAGCGAGGACAACTTGCGCACCGCGGCAAAACGCTCGTCGGCATCGGTGTCCGGGTCGGCAATGATCGCCTTGAGCGCGGCACGTTTCTCGGCCTGCTGGGCGACGATGCGCCTGCGGCGTTCGTTCTGGACGATCTTGGAGCGCTTGGCCATCAACGCGCCTCCTTGAACTCGACGTGCCGACGGATCACGGGATCGTACTTGCGCAGGGTGATCCTGTCGGGGTCGTTGCGGCGATTCTTCCGGGTGACGTAGGTGTACCCGGTTCCTGCGGTGGAACGCAACTTGATGAGGGGACGCAGATCATTCTTCTTGGCCATGTCAGAGCTTCTTTCCCTGGGCGAGGAGGTCCGCGACGACCGCGTCGATGCCCCGGGCGTCGATCACCTTGATCCCACGTGCGGAGACGGTGAGCTTCACGGTCCGCCCGAGGGAGGGCACCCAGTACCGCTTGGTCTGGACGTTGACGTTGAAGCGGCGCTGGGTCTTCTTCTTGGACCACGGGACGTTGTGCCCGAATCCGGGCACGGCCCCGGTGACCTGGCAGTGGCGAGACATGGAACTCCTCGGGTTGTGTGAAGGACGGCTGATAATGATAATGGTTCGCAGTCCAAGTTCCAATCCAACGAGTGAGGCACCCGATGAAGCCCGGCATCCACCCCGAGTACCGTCCCGTCGTCTTCCGGGACATCTCCACCCAGGCCACCTACCTCATCCGGTCCACGATGACCAGCAAGCAGACCATCGAGTGGAGCGACGGGAACACCTACCCGCTCGTCGACGTCGAGATCACTGCGGACAGCCACCCGTTCTACACGGGCAAGGCCCGCAGGCTCAGCATCACGGGGCGCGTCGAGAAGTTCCAGCAGCGCTACGGGAAGACGAAGTGATCCCACACATCGTGCTCGTGGCCGCCTTCGACGAGGTGGCACGCGCGACCGCCACGAACGCCCTGCTGCTCGACCTGCCCGACGCCGTCGTCGTCCAGCACGACCTCGCCCCCGGTGGCGAGTTGACCCGCCGCATCTGGAACGCCGCCGGCGTCCTGGAGTGCGACTCGGTGACCCTCGGCCACGGTTGCGTCTCCTGTGCCACCCGTGAGGACCTCGTCCCGACGCTGATCCGCCTCCAGGAGCGGCCATGGCGCCACATCGTCGTCTCCCTGCCCCTCACCGCCGCCCCTGAGGCGGTCACGTGGCAGGTGGTCGACGCCACCCTCGAGGACCTCGGACTCACCCTCTCGGAGCTCGACCAGCGGGCCGCCGGCGAGGCCGTGTGCGCCCAGATGGACTTCGCCGACGTCGTCGCCACCCTCGGGACACCCGACGAGACCACCCGGGCCGCGCTCGACCATCTGCTCGGCGACCGTCCCCGCATGGTCATCCACGAGATCGACGCGATGGAGCTCATGGCCCGCACCCACGACTTCGCCGCGGCGCAGGCCCGGGTGGACCCGACGGGACCCCACCAGCACGCGGCCCACGACTGCCACGGGGTGTGGACGCTGGTGCTGGCCAGCGATCGACCGCTCCACCCCGGCCGCCTCTACGAGCAGGTGGAACTCATCGGGGCCGGCCGGCTCCGCAGCCGGGGTCGCACCTGGGTGCCGTCACGTCCCGAGATGGTCGTGGCGTGGGACGGGGCCGGGGGGCAGCTGTGCATCGGGGACGCCGGCCTGTGGGGCGACGCTCCTCGACACACCCGACTCGTCATCACGGGGATCGACGCCGCCGATCGTGGCCGGGTCGAGCGGGCGTTCCGGGACATCCTGCTCACCGACTGGGAGATGGGCAACGTCACCGACTGGGAGGGCAACGACGGCCTGGACCTGTGGCTGGGCACGGCCGACGGGGACGAGTACCCCTGACCCCCGCCCACGAGGACGAACGAAAGGGAGGGTGCCCGGCATGCCGGGCACCCTCCCTGGATTTCTTTCGTGGGAGTGTCAGGCCCCTCCACCAGCGGTGAAGATGTTGTTGGCAATCGACTCCAGCTGCTGACGCAGTTCCTCAAGTTCCGTGGCTGCCTTGTCAAGGGCTGCCTTGGTCTCGGGCCACGTGCTGCCCCGGAAGGTCTCAGCCAGCGGGCCGTCCCAGTTGTTGGGATCCGAGAGGATCTGGCCCTGCGAGTCCAGGGAGTTGATCTGGTCGGTGAGGCCGCCTGTGATGATGGACTGGATCTGACGAATGGCCGTCTTGGCCGCTTCAGTTGAGAGAACGCGAGACATACGACTCCAATCGGGTCTCTGTGGATGCCCCCCTCCACACGACGCGGAGCGGGATGTGGACAGCCCCTACGTTAGCAACCGGGGAGGTCATCCTCCGCAGCAACGTGGAGAAACCCCCATCGGGGCTGGTCAGCGCTCAACTCCGGGCCGTGATGACGAACTCGTTGCTCGAGACGAACGAGAAGTTGCCGACCTGGGCGTTCACCCGGCAGGAGGGGGCGATCGAGACCGTGGAGACGGTGAGCCCGTCCGGCGAGACCCGCAGCGCACCACCGCACCCGTCGGCGAACCGCACCCCGTCCTCGCCGGCGATCGAGGTGAGCATCCGCGTCGGCCTCCCCACCGCCGGGGAGTGGAGCAGCGGGTTCAGCTCATCCGGCCCCGAGGGCCACACCGGCAGCAGGGTGAGTTCCAACGGCACCTGGCTCACGACCCGCGGCGGAGCCACCAGCTGGATCCCCGTCATCCGCTGGACGGGGTAGGCGGTGGACTGGAGTTCACCATCCGTGATGACCGCCCGGGTCCGCTCGGCCAGGGCGGAGAGCCACTGATTGAGGTCCTGGGTTGACGGCGCGTCCCCCGTCACGGGGATCGTGGCGCGTACCGTCTCCGCGCTCTGCACCCCCAGGGTCCCGGGCGACAGGGTCCACCCGCACTTGGCCGTGATGCCGGTCTCCGTCGGGCTGTGGGCCCTGCCCGCGCCATCCGCCCACGTGACCTTGGCGCAGGAGGAGTCGTCGCCCAGCGCCGGGACCACCTCGAGGAAGGGCCCCGTCAGCGGGGCGTTCTGGGCCGCGTAGCGGATCTCCAGGGTGATCTGCTCCCGGGAGGCGTCGTAGGTGGCGGAACGCGACACCGTCAACCCGGTGGGGAGGGGCTGGTCCGCCTGGGTGGCACTGGGTGCGGCACTGACCTCGGTCTTCTTCTTGCCCGCCTGGGAGCTGACCACGCGCGGGATGATGAGCGCGGCCGCCCCTCCGACGACGAGGACGATCGCCGCAATGAGGGCGATCAGTTTTCGCCTGCTGAGCCGCGGGGGCGGCTCCGACGGGGTGACGACCGGTTTGGCGGAGGGCAGCTCCTGGAGGGGCTTCAGCACGGTGTCGCTGGCGGAGTGCCCGAGGCTCGGCGCGGACGACGGCGATGACGGGGCGGCGTCACCCACCCGTGGTCTGGGGGTCACGCCCTTGAGGATGGTCCCCTGGTGCAGTTCGCTGTCCGGCAGGGGTTCGAGGGCCGGGACGTCCTTGCAGTCCGGCAGGATCTCCGCCAGCTTCTCGGCCAGCTCCGCCGCGGACGGGCGCTCCTCGGGGTCCTTGGCGAGCATGAGGTCCAACACCTCGGTCAGGGGCTCGGGCACGTCCAACGGCAACGGCCGCTCCCGCAGGTGACGAAGGCCGATGGTCATCGCCGTCCCGGCGTTGCCGAACGGGGTTCGTCCCGCGAGGAGTTCGTAGAGGGTGATACCCGCGCTGTAGACGTCGCTGGCCTCCCCCGCCTGCCCCGTCTCGATGAGTTCCGGCGCCATGTAGGCCGGGGTGCCGATCCCCGAGGTCGACGCGTCGCCGTCACCGACGATCCGCGCGATCCCGAAGTCGGTGAGCTGGACGTCCGTCGGCTCCAGGTCGCCCCAGGCCTCGGACAGCAGGATGTTGTCCGGTTTGACGTCACGGTGGATGATCCGCTTCCCGTGGGCGTAGGCCAGTGCCTCCATGACGCGTCTCATGATGCCGACCGCCGCCGCGGGCGGGACGGTGCCGAGCTCGTCCAGCACCTGTCTCGCGGAGGAGGGCAGGTAGTCCATGACGATGGCCAGCCGCCCATCGTCGACGATCAGGTCGCGGACGTGCACGACGGACGGGTGGTCCAGCCCCGTCAGCAGGGAGCGTTCGGCGACGAAACGGGCCACGACCTCGTGGTCCCGGGCATGGTGCGGGTGCAGGACCTTCGCCGCCACCACCTCGTCGCTGCGGATGTCCCGGCCACGCCAGACCTCACCGGATGCCCCCGCACCCACCGATGCGAGCAGCCGATGATTGGCTCCCAGCGGAGTTTCCGGGTCCAAGGGTGATCCTTCCTGAGGTGGGATCCTGACGGCCGCACCGTGGACACGGTCGCCGGAGGCGTCGGCAGTGAGGAGAGTGAGGAGGCCGGAATCAGTTCGTCTCGGCCGGACAAGGCCATGGCCGGGCCCGGCTTCTCGTTGCCCTCCCCGCGGGTTACTGTAGCAACGTTGGCAATCACTCGAAGGAGGCCAGGAGTGCATGCTTCTTCCCGTCCACGAACCCGACGTTGGCTGGCCCGGGGGGTCCTCGTCGCGTTGACCGTCGGCGCCCTCGCCCTCGGTGGAGTGGGGGACGAGCCAACCGTTCCGATCCCGCTGTCCGAGGTCCCCCTCGATGCGACGAACGTCCTCCAGACCGTGAGCCTCCAGGTGGGGCACGACGGCACCATCCGCACCGTCATCTCCGACGCCGTCGCGGAGAACGCCGAGAAGATGAAGTCCTCGGAGGTCTGGAACGAGTACAGCCCCGCCGAGGTCGTCGACGCCCTCCCGGTGAGGCTGACCACCAGCTACCGCACCGACACCTCCCAGGGAACCAACCTCGCCGACCTCGCCGGGTACACGGGCCGGGTCGTCATCGAGCTGAAGGTCCAGAACCTCACCATGAAGCCCACCACCGTCGACTACGACGCCGGGGGCCGCAGCGTTCAGGAACCGGCGCTGGTCGGTGTGCCGATGACCGTCTTCGCCGCCACCACCCTGCGGGGCACCGTCCCGTCGGCCGTCGTCCTCGACGGTGAGGAGGAGCAGGGGCACACCAACGGGGTGCTGGCCCAGCTGCCGGACGGCGCCACCTCGGTGCAGTGGGCCAAGCTCCTCACCCCGCCCGCGACGGCGGACTCCGCCACGCTGCGGCTCGTGGTCGACGCGAAGAACATGCAGGTCCCGGACTTCGACCTCAGTGTGCACCCCGGCGTGGTCAGCGATCCCCGCGCCTCCTTCATGAACAGCGCCACGGAGTCGGAGACAGAGCTCCTGAAGCGCACCGTCACCCTGGCCGGCGACGTGCAGCTGGTCCTCGACGACGTCGGCGAGTCCATCACCGAGCTCCGCAAGGTCCTCGCCACCTCCACGGAGACCTTCGGTGCCGAAGCCGTGGCCGGCCTCAAGCAGTCGAACCAGCAGGTCGAGACGTCCACCCAGTCGCTCGTGTCGCAGCTGCAGGGCCTCCAGAGCAGCCTCGACCAGCAGCTGGGCGCGACCCAGTCCGCCATGCTGAGCACCCTGCAGCAGGGGGTCGCCTCCATGCAGGGGCTGCTCGGGGACCCGGCCCGGATCCAGGCCGAGACCCCCCAGCCGCTGCCCGGTGGCGGCTGTTCCGCCGAGGTTCCCCGGCTGTCCGGGGACGGCAGCGTCTCCGGGCTGATCGCCCAGGTCTCCATCCAGCTCGACCAGTTCGCCAACGCCTCCGAGAGCTGCCGCGTCGTCGTGCGTGACTCCATCCTCGCCTCGCTGGGCCCCGAGGACCCGAGCCAGGAGGGAGCCTGCCCGGCGCCCCCCGCCGCGACCGACGACGGTGAACTCAGGGGCAGGGTCGACGACGGCACCGTGGTTGCCCCCGGGGAGGCGACGGACAAGCAGCAGCAGGTTCCGGTGACCTGCGCCCTGTGGGATGCCCGGAACAGCGCCAAGGAGAGCATCTCCCAGCAGTTCGGCGAGGACCGCGACGCCCTGCTGCTGACCCTGAAGCCCGAGAGCTTCGACGAGACCCTGGCCAAGCACGAGGAACTCGGCCGGACCCTCACGGTGGTCAAGGAACGCTTCGAGGCGCTGGATGACGGGATCACCCAGCCGGACCTCGAGGCCATCCGCTCC
This sequence comes from Arachnia propionica, assembly GCF_003932785.1. Lineage (GTDB taxonomy): Bacteria > Actinomycetota > Actinomycetes > Propionibacteriales > Propionibacteriaceae > Arachnia > Arachnia propionica_B. Next base: position 7,918 of record NZ_RQYT01000056.1, read on the forward strand.
TCATTGAAGGACTTCTCCACCTCGCTCACCTCCCTGGAGGGCTGGATGAAGAAACAGCACGAGTTCGCGAACTCCCAGAAGGCGAGCACCAGCAAGGCCGTCGAACAGAACCGCGAGGCGGCCGAGGAGTTGTGCCAGCTGATCCAGAAGGCCGAGGAGCCGGATCCCGGCCTGGCCCGGGTCTACGGGTCACTGACGGACAAGCCGTGCGTCCTGGCCGATGGGACGGAACTCACGATCCCCTCCGACGTCCCCGAGTCGTCCCTCCAGGAACGCTGGGGGAACCAGCAGGACGCCTGGGACACCGTCTCCTCCGAGACGGACCCTGAGAAGGAGTCCTCCGGCCCGGCCCTGGTGGCCGCGCTGCGCACCGCCGAGCAGAAGGTCTCCACGGAACTGACGAACCTCGAGCAGCTGGACGGTGACAACGACGAATCCGCCGAGGCAGCGCGGAAGTCACTCTCGGAGGCCATCCAGGGCCTGGAGACGACGAACACCGAGCTGGGTGAGAACCTCCAGCAGCTCGTCACATCCCAGAAGCAGGCCCGCGAGGACCTGAAGAAGACGTTCGACCAGGTGATCGGCAACGTCGATGCGGAGGTGTCGGAGGCCTTCGACCCGGCGATCCGGCAGATCAGGGTCGACGGTGAACGGGCGGCCGCGTCGTGGGACAGGTCGGCGACGACCTCCGCGGACCAGCTCCGCGACGTGTCCCGGGACCTGTCCGCGGGCGGCCAGAAGACCATCGAGGAGCGCGCCCAGGCGTTGCGTGACACCAGCGACGCCGCGTCGGAGTTCATCTCCGGCCAGCTCAGCGCCGGCGGGCAGGTCCTGGCCGAGAACCTGGGCAACTCCGCCCAGGACATCGACGGGACGAGGGCCCAGTTGGTGCTCGACCTCCAGAACGCCCTGGCCGACCTCGGTGATCCCACCGTCGACGGCGGCGGGTTGCTCGGCACGATGGCGACGTCGACGGCCACGGCCGCCACGACGGACGAGCAGGTGGCGCTCGCCACATCGGCGACGACCTCCTTCTCGAACGTCCGCAGCGAGGACGTGGGCGGTCTCGAGAAACGCCGTGCGGTGTTCCTGCAATCCCTGGAGGCCTCCCACGACCTGGACCTGTTCCAGCTGCGGAGCACCCCCGAGGCACGGACCACCACCGTCTACACCATTCACATCGGTTCAGGCCAGAGCTAGGAAGGCTCCGTGGACGCGTTGCTCAACGACGAAGGCACCAGGCGGGGAATCACGCTCATGCGTCTGTGCGCCGCCCTGCTCGCCACCCTGATCTGCGTGGCCTGCACCGGAGGAAAACCGGAGCAGGTGCCCACCTTCACCCCGGTGGCGGCCTCGCCACAGGCGGTCGCCCTCAAGGCCGACGGCCTCCCCGGGCCGCTCAGGATCGGCGTGATCGTCACCTTGGGCGCGACCCCGGGTGAGGGCGCCGACTGGGCGCTGGCGGGCGAGGGTGCCCAGGTCGCCGCCGAGCGGTTCCGGCTGGGCGGGCACGACGTCGCCGTCGTCGTGGCCGACGATCGCGGCACGGCGGCGGGCAGCGTCGACGCGGTGCGGGAACTCGTGTCCCAGGGGGTCGCCGGCATCATCCTGGCCACGGCGGGCACGCACGTGGTGGACGCGGTGACGGAGGCGCGGAACCAGGGTGTCGCCGTCCTCCTCCCCTACCTCACCGAGGACAGGTACCTCAACGACGGTGCCTGGTCGACCGGGCTGCTGCGCTCCACGCATGACACCGCCTTCCTCGAGACCCTGAAGGCGCAGGGTGGCAGCCACGTCATCCAGGTGACCGCGCCGGGTGCCGTCAAACCCCTGGGTTTCGAGGCCCAGGCGGAGATCCAGTTCGATCCGGGCGCCCACGACGAGGCCGAGTTCCTCAAGGGGCTGACGGAAGCGGCGGCCGAGGGGGCGGACACCGTCGTGATCCTCGGCGACGGGGCCAGCTCCGCCACCGCCACCGCCATCGTGCGCAGCGCGGGTCTCGGGCTTCCGATCGTGCTCACGAACTCCGCCACCAGCCCGGCCTTCTCCGCGACTCTCCTGGCGGCCACGGGCAGTCTGAGCGGCACCTACTGGAGCGTCGGGCTCGCCACGGATGACCCGGCCGCATCCCGGCAGGATGCCACCGGCCGCTCCGTCACGGCGTTCCTCAGCGCCGTCCAGGCCACGGCCCGCAACCCCGAGATCACGCGCTACTTCGAGTCGGCCCCCTTCGCCGATGTGGCCCATGCCGCCGATGCCGCCAGCCACGACGCCGCCGTCGTCCTCGTGACCGCTGCGGCCCGGGCCAGGAGCACGGATGCCAAGCGGGTCCTGGCCACACTGCCCGGGATGGTGCTGACCCACGAGCACGGACTGGTGGGTCCGACGCTGGACCTCTCCCGATCGACGGCGCTCACCGACGGCGGCCCGGTCCCGCTCGTGGGTACCACGGACCGCGCGGTGGAGCGGCCCGGCGAGGTGCCGGTGCTGCGCTGGTTCGAGTCGACGAGGACCTCCTGAGCGATGCGGGTGGCGATTGAGTGGGACGGTGTCGTCCACGAGCAGGAACTGCTCACCGTCACGGGCACCACGACATTGGGCGCCCTCGTCGAACGCGTGACCGGGGCCGGTGTGCCCGACGAGGAGATCATCCACGTCGACGACAAGGGGTTCCCGGCGAGCACCCCGCTGGATGAGGTGCAGCTGCTGGAGGCCGCGACGATCTCCCGCCAGCCGCATCCGGTGCCCGAACCGCCCAGGGGCTGGCACCTGCGGCTGGGCGGCACCCTCACCGCCGGGGAGGTGACGCCCCTGGCGACAGGGCGAGCCACGGTCATCGGCCGCTCCCCCAAGGCCGACGTCCCGCTGGAGTCCGGCAGCGTCTCGTGGGGGCACGCCTCGCTCGAGGTCAGCGATGACGTGGTGAAGGTCACGGACACCGAGTCCACCAACGGCACCCTCGTCGACGGCGTCCTCGTGGAGGGAGACGATCCGTTGGAGGCCGGCGACGGCGCGGTCATCGTGGCCGGGGGCAATGCCCTGACCGTCAGTTCCGGCTTCGAGGAGACCCTCGCCCCGAGGCCGGGCGCCCTGCCGAACGTGACCCCCGTCGGCACCGCCCCCTTCAACCGGCCGCCCCGTCCCGGCAACTACCCGGAGCCGGAGGAACTGGATGTCCCGAAGCGCAAGGAGGTCAACATCCAGAGCCGGTTCCCGATCATCATGGTGCTCTCCCCCATTCTCATGGCCGTGGTGATGGTGAGCGTGATGGGGAGTTGGCGCTATGCCCTCATCGGCGGCCTGTCGCCGCTCATGGCCCTCGGCTCGTTCTTCGATCAGCGTGCCCGCGGCAAGCGGGAACGTCGTGAGGCGGACACCAAGTTCGAGGAGGAGCTCGACACGCTGCGCTCGGAGATCCGTGAGGCAGCGTTGGAGGAACGGGTCCGGATGCAGGATCAGGTACCGGACGTCGCCACGGTGCGGCTGCGGGCGACGTTGCCGACGACGCGGCTGTGGGAGCGCCGTCACGGCACGTCCGGTTTCCTGTCGCTGCACGTCGGGCTGGGGAACGTCCCGTGGACTCCCCCGCTGGCGAACCGTTCATCCTCGAACCGCGACGACGAGGTGAAGCAGCTCATCGCGGACGCCGTCATCCCGGCCGCCCCGGTCGTCGCCGACCTCTCCAACGCGGGCGTGGTCGGGATCGTCGGGAAACGCGGCACCGCGCTGGCCTTCGCCCGCTCCCTGCTCACCCAGGCGGTGGTGCACTGTGGCCCGGCGGACCTGACGGTCGGCGTGTTCGTCGACCCCGGCCGGGAGCAGGAGTGGGAGTGGGCCAAGTGGCTGCCGCACACCCGGATGCTCCAGTCCTCGAACGGGGATCGCTGGCTCAGCCACGAGCGCGCCCGCAGCGACGCACTGCTGCGCACGCTCCGGGACTCGGCCCAAGGGTTCACCACCCCCGCGATGCTGCTCCTGCTGGACTCGGACGTGCTGACGGAGGGCCGCGAGTCGACAGCCCGTCAGTTGCTCGGTCAGGGCCGGGACCAGCGTCCCAGCAGCAGCGAACGGGCGCTGCTGGAGATCTCCGGGATCGTCATCGCCCCCACCGTGGAGCAGCTGCCCGCGATGTGCACGTCGATCATCACCGTCGGCGACGACGCCGAGTGCTCCATCACCTACCCGGAGCGTCGAGTGGAGATCGAGGAGGTCATCGGCAGTGGAATGAGCCTTGACGGGGCCCGCGAGGTGGCGATGAGTCTCGCCCGTTTCGAGGATCCGGAACTGTTCACCCCCGGCGCGGCCATCCCGCGCATGACGCGTCTCAACCCCCTGCTCGGGGTGCATCGCCTGACCGCGGAGGACATCCTGGGGTTCTGGAGCCGGTCGCGGGACTTCTCCACCCCGGTCGGGGTCGGCGAGAAGGGCGCCTTCGAGCTCGATCTCGTCCGCGACGGGCCGCATGGGCTCGTCGGTGGGACGACCGGCTCCGGCAAGTCGGAGTTCCTGCGGTCGCTGGTCAGCGGCCTCGCGGCACGCCACGACCCGACCCGGCTCACCTTCATCCTCATCGACTTCAAGGGCGGCGCCGCGTTCAAGGCCCTGGAGCAGCTGCCCCACACCATCGGCACGATCAGCAACCTCGACGCGCAGCTGGCCGAGCGGGCCCTGCTCGCCCTGGAGGCGGAGATGCGCTACCGCATGGAGAAGTTCGCGGCCGCCGGCGAGGGCGTGGACAACCTGGACGCCTACTGGGCCACGAACCCGAGCGAGCCGATGCCGAGACTGCTGCTGGTCGTCGACGAGTTCGCGATGCTGGCGAAGGACTACCCGGATGTGCTGAGTGCGCTGGTGAGCGTGGCGGCCGTGGGTCGTACGCTCGGGGTCCACATGATCCTCGCCACCCAGCGTCCCACCGGTGTGGTCAACAACGACATCCTCGCGAACACGAACCTCCGGGTGGCGCTGAGGGTGCAGAGCCGGGAGGACTCCTCGAACGTCATCGGCGTCCCGCATGCCTCCGCGATCGGCCGGGAGCAGCGTGGCCGCGCCTACGTCAAGCTCGGCGAGGAGGACATCACCCCGGTGCAGACCGCCCTCGTGACGGGGCGCATCGAGGAGGAGGAAGCCGTCGACCTGGAGCTGTCGGAGGTGGTCTTCGGCCCGCCACCGCCACCGGCCCGCCGGCCCTCGAAGTCAACGTCGGACGAGACCGACATGGACGAGCTGATCGACGCCGTCGTGGCGGCGAACGCCCAGCGGGGCTTCGCCAAACCCCGGAAGGTGTGGCCGGAGGCGCTGGGCGAGCGGGTCCAGTTGCTCGGCTTCGGCGAGCCGGAGCACGACGAGATGCCGGTCGTCGGTGGCGTCGAGGGGCAGCACGTGTGGTTCGCCGTCTCCGATGATCCCCGGAATCAGCGGCAGATCCCCGCCGGTTGGGACTTCGAGCGGGGCAACCTCATCTGCGTCGGTATTCCCGGCTCGGGCACCACGACGACGCTCGCCAGCATCGCGCTCACCATGTGTGCCCACTTCACCCCGAACGAACTCGATCTCGTGCTCTTCGACGTCTCCAACCGGGATCTGGAGCCGCTGAGGGGTCTGCCCCACACCATCGCCTACGTCGGCCCCGGGTCCGGCGCCCGCGAGGAACAGACCCGGCTGCTCAAGTACATCCGTGAGGAGTTCGACCGGCGCAGTTCGAGCAGCACGCCACACCGCAAGTTGCTGGTTCTCATCGACGGCATGGCGACGCTGCGGGAGGAGTACCAGGACTACACCGGGCAGCCCCTCCTGGAGGGGCTCTACCGGGCCTATGCCGACGGTGTCGACGTCGGCATCCACATCGTCGTCGCCACCACCCGGGCGAAGACGATCCCGCCGGCGATGGACGAGGTCACCACCCAGAAGTGGCTGTTCAAGCTGGCAGACCAGTACGACTACGCGAACTCCGGTCTCCGTCGCGAGGACGCCCCGCTGGGGGGACCGGGCCGGGCGGTGCTGACCGAGACGAAGCTGCAGACCCACGTCGCGACGCCGGCGACTCCGTTGCCGGAGGCCGTCGCGCAGGTGGCGGCGCGGTACCCGGACCCACAGGCGAAGCAGTCGGTGGTGGGCAAGCTGCCCGAGTCCGTCACCCCGAAGGAGCTGAAGACGACGGCGGTCATCGCGGGCGAGCCCTGGCAGCTGCCCGTCGGCATCCGGGAGTCGGATCTGCAACCGCACTGCCTGGAGCTGTTCGAGGGGGAGCACGCGATCGTCGCGGGTCCGGCCCGTTCCGGGAAGTCGTCGGTACTGCTGGCGATCGCCGAGGGGGCCCGTGCCGCCTCGCCGGAACTGAAGGTGTTCGGGCTGTGCACGCGTCGGTCCCCTCTCACCTCCGCGGGCCTGGACCTGGTGGCGGATTCCCCGGACGCCGTGGCCCCCGTCATCGCGGCGATCCGGTTGGAGCGTGGGCCGGTGCTGCTGCTGGTCGACGACGCGGAGCGCTTCGCTGACACCGACAAGACCCTGGGGTCGCTGGTGGAGGGCTCACCCCCGAACCTGCACATCGTGGCGTCGGGGCGTTCCGACGAGCTCCGTTCCCTGTACAACCACTGGACGAAGACCATGCGGAAGTCCCGGTGCGGCATCCTGCTCCAGCCGAACGTCGACTTCGACGGTGAACTGCTGGGAGCGCAGCTGCCGCGTCGGGCTCCGGTGCGCATCAGCACCGGACGCGGTTACGCCTGCTCCGGCGGCACGGTGGAACTCATCCAGGCGATCCAGCCGAGCTCGTGAGCCCCCTCCCCCACCTGCACGAATCGCCGTGCTGCTTTCGCGACCGCCCATCAGGATGAGGGCGAGTTGCGTCAGCCCAAAGTCCGACATAGCAGCATAACACCTAGTCATGTCAGATATGACAGTTTGAGAGCCGCACGGGGTGACACCGCCCGGTGTTAGCATGGGGGCGCCGAATCCCTTGGACCGACGACAATGGAGTGTGCAGCGTGAGCGATGTGATGCAGGGAATAACCGAAGATGTGAAATTCAATCACGAGCATGCGGATGCCTTGATCAACGCATGCAATGATGCGGCGGATACCATCGAGGGACAGACCAGCTCACGATCCTCCTGGCTCAACGATGCACTCACCGATTTCAAGGGATATTACGCCGATATTTTCAAGAGGAACGGCGAAATTCAGGTCTCCGACGCCTCCCTCGTGGTCACGCGGCTGCGCGAGGTCGTGAAGGCCGTACAGGACCTGAAGGCCGCGGCGAAGGCGGAGCAGGAGCGTCGGGAGACGGCGCGGGCATGGAAGCAGCGTCAGGATGAACGCGGTTTCTGGGATCACGTGGCGGATTGGTTCACCGGAGGCGAGGCGCCGCCGGTGGGGCCTCCGAACCCGGAACCCACGTTCTCGGTGACTGCCGTGTCGCCTCCGGAGCGGCAGGCCATCACCGGGTCCGGCTACACCGGAACCTCCTCGGCACGCCCGGCCAACCTGCGCAGCTTCGCCACGAACTCCTCGGGCGGGAACAACGAGTTGCGCCCGAAAGCGACGACCGCTTCCACGGCGTACTCAAACTTCGAGGGCAGTTGCCACTGGGGCTCCCTGTCGGCGTCAGGGGTCTTCACGGGTTTCGACAAGTACATCACCGCGAACGACAATGATGTGAAGTGGGCGAATACGGTGGCTGATGCTTTTGAGGCTGCTGGTGGTGATGGTGTGGTGACGGTGGCGAATGCCACGGTGACTGCTGCGCTGGAAACAGCGGGAGTGAATGCCGAGCGGAAGGATTTGGAGATTGATCCGCCACAGATGTTTGGTGCTCCTCCGACGACGGGGTATGC
>NZ_RQYT01000057.1 GCF_003932785.1 Arachnia propionica
CCACCAACCTCCACGACCCAACCGGCCTCCAACCCATCACCACAGAACAACTCGACGCCTACCGCAAAGCCAACTCCCCCAAATGGGGCACAGCCCTCGCCATCGCCGCAGGCGCAGCCCTGACGATCTTCGGCGGCCCCGCAGGCATCGCCGCAGCAGTCGCGATCGGCGCAGGACTCAGCGCCGGAGGCAACCTCATCGACCAAGCCTGCAGCGGCTACCCCATCAACTGGCAACAAGTAGGCCTCAGCGGAGCCCTCGGAGCCCTCGGCGGCGGCATCGGCGCAGCAGCCGGAAACCTCCTTGGCCCCCTCGCCGGCCAGGCCTTCCCCCGCCTCGCAGGCACCCCCCTCGGACAACGAGCCCTCCAAGCAGGCATCGGCGGCACCACCGGCGGCCTCTCCGGCTTCATCACCGGCGGCATCGCAGCTGCCGCCACCGGAGGCAACTTCTGGCAAGGCGCATGGCAAGGCGCCCGAGACGGAGCCATCGCAGGAGCCGCAGGCGGAGCACTCGCCAAACCAACACCACCAAACCCAGCCAGGACACCCGACGGTACTGAACTTCGCATGGGCGGGAGAACTACAATTGGCGGGCTCGATCACCCAACAAAGGCTATGATGAAATTCTCGGCAAAAAACCCGGAGGAAGGCATGTTTGACGTGATTGGGCACGGCTCTCCCCACGACATAGCTGGCCGCTCACCTGCCGAGGTAGCAAGCCGAATTCGCTCCTCCTACGACGGCCAAGACATCCGGCTACTTTCGTGCAAAACCGGCTCCCCGGAAGGATCATTTGCCCAAGACCTGGCCACCATTTTAGGAGTCCGCGTAAAGGCGCCGACAACCGATATTGGATCAAGCAGCCGAGGTAACACGTTGACAATATTTGACGGAGGAGAGTGGCGATGGTTCGACCCGAACGGCTGATTCTGATCGGCTACTGGGATGGCCCTCTGGCCAGCCCCGGTTGGCCGCAAGCAGAAGACTTCGTTGATTCAAACTGGGATGCGGAGGAGCGCGAGTTGGTCGCAGACCACCTGCAAACCGGGATGATTGTTCGTCGCTACATGGGGTACTCTCCCTGCCGGTTCTGCGGCCGCAACAACGGCAGCCTGGAGTTGACCGACGGACATTTCGTGTGGCCCGAAGGACTGGCCCACTACGTACTGGAGCACGACGTTCGACTTCCCGAGCGCTTCGTTCGACACGTCCTCGACATGATCGACACTCTGGAATCAGCAGAGCATGACGAGGACTGGTGGCGCCAAGTCAGCAGCCCTACCCAGATTGAACCTACCCATTCGACAAAAGACCACTGACCGCGTTACACATGGGGCTCTTTTCAGTAGGCTCGAGAAGATCAGCGCCAAGCAGCGGGAACCGCTAGAGATTTAAAATTTTGATTGGACTGCTACATGTTTTGTGGACACCGATGAAAATTCTGATTCATTTCGAACAGGTTAGGTAAAATCGGTATCATGGCAGGATCGAAGTACAGTGATGAGTTCAAGGAACAGATCGCGGCGGAGGTGATCGAGAAGTCGCGTCCGGTCAGTGAGGTCGCGAAAGCGTACGGGCTGGGTGAACAAGTGGCGCAGGACCCATCCAGACAGCAGCGGAGAAGAACTCACTTCTGTCGAGCTGGCGGAATTGAAGAAGGTCAAGGCCCAATTGCGGGAAGCCCAGATGGAGATCGAGTTCAGAGACAAAGAGGTTTATTCAGGTGGTGAGGAAGTAGAGGCCGAGTACTGCTTTGATGGTTGTGGGGAAGGTTGTGTATGGGCGGCGATGGTCGGTGTGGAGGATGCGCCAGGTTTTGAGGTGGGCGATGGCTTGTTCGACGGGCCATCTGAGTTGGTTGATCTGGGTGTTGTAGTTCTTGATTCCTTCGGGCATGGGTTTCCCTGCTGGTTTCTTCTGTGGGGTGGTCATTCCGCGCCCGGTGTAGCCTTTGTCGGCGATGAACTGGGATGGGTCTCGTCCTTCGAGGATGGTGTGGGCGTCGAGCGCTGCGACATCGTGGGTGTTGCCCGGGAGTGGGTCGGAGACCCACAGGATGTCACTGGTCACGGAGCAGATGACCTGGAGGGTGATCCCGGTGGTGTGGTGTTTCCCGGAGTACGGCTCGGGATGGGTACGCCACGACCAGCAGGGCATCAACGTTCCATCGATCAGCAGGGCGGTGTCGGTGGGGACCTCCTCGAGGGTGGGGACCAGGTCGGCCAGGACCTCGGCCACGGCTTGGATGAATAGGGTCACCGCTCGACTGATGCTGGGCTGGGACACACCGAACTCTTCAGTGATGTCGGCCTGGGTCCTGTTCGTGCGCAAGTACTTGCACACCGCCACCACCGCCCGACGAAGTCCCAGAACACTGCCATGCAGTGCTCGACGGAAGCGCGTCATCTCACCCCAGCGGTCGCAAACCGTCGATAAAGCGACAGTTCAAGACCGCTGGGTCGCAACGCCGCCTTGGGCAGCGGACCGGACGGGCGGGCCGCGTCGGAGCGAGGATCCGGGCGTGAGGGAGGTCGAGCCGCGGACCCAGGTCGAGGTTAGGTGGAGCTGCGAGGACCAGAGGTGGTCTCGCCGGACCCGTCGCGTCCCAGAGGTTTCGGAACAAAAGGTGTCAGGTTTCACTTGAAACTTGTAGCCGTGTTGACTATCCTCGGAGGAGCAGCGTGGCTTCCGACTGAGGAGACTCGGCATGTCTGAGATGCAGAACCGGATCCTTGAATACGTCATGGACAACCAGCGGGCCGACGTGGTCGAGCTGGCAGCCATGATGGCCGTCTCCACCGTGACCATCCGCAAGCACCTGGACCGGCTGGAACGCGACGGGCTGCTCAGACGGGAGCACGGTTACGCCGTGGCCGCCTCCGAGGACCACATGCTCTCCCGGCTGGCCCACCACCACGACATCAAGCGTCGCATCGCCAGGCGTGCGGCTGAGAGTGTCACCGACGGGGAGACCGTCATGATCGAGTCCGGCTCCTCCTGCGCCCTGCTGGCCCGGACCCTGTTCGAGACGGGACGCGACATCACCGTCATCACCAACTCAGCCTTCATCGCCGACTACACCCGTCGCCTGCCGTCGTCGAGGACCGTGCTGCTCGGCGGCAACTACCAGACCGACTCCCAGGTCTGCGTCGGACCCCTCGCCGTCGCCGCCGCGAAGAACTTCTTCGTGGACAAGCTCTTCATCGGTGTCGACGGCTACACCGAGGAGTCCGGGTTCACGGCCAAGAACCTGCAACGCGCCGAGATGGTTCGCGCCATGGCCGCCCAGGCCGAGCAGCTCATCGTGCTCACCGAGTCGTTGAAGTTCCCCAAGCTCGGGGCGGTCCGGCTCGTCCCCGTCTCCCAGGTGCACACCCTCTACACCGACGACCGCATCCCAACCCCCATCCAGACCCACCTCACCGACGCCGGGGTCACGTTGATCAAGGTCCCGGCCGACACCCCCACCGACAGCCATCCCTGACGTCCCCACCCTGAAGGAGCCCATCATGACCGTCACCGACAACCGCCCCACCGCCACGGCCCCCCATTTCGGCACCCTCACCCCCCGCATGGCCGCCTGGCGGGAGGAACTCATGGAGACCACCCCGTCGGTCTGTGCGGAACGGGCCGTGCTCACCACCGAGACCTACAAGGCCCACCAACATGAGCCGATGGTGCTGCGTCGCGCGCTCATGGTCGACAACGTGCTGCGGCACATGAGCATCTACATCGAGCCCGCCACGCTCATCGCGGGCAACCAGGCCTCCGCCAACCGTGCCGCCCCGATCATGCCCGAGTACGCGATGGACTGGGTCATCGCCGAACTCGACGAGTTCGACAAGCGACCCGGGGACCGGTTCACCATCACCGAGGAGGTCAAGGAACAGCTGAGGGGGATCGCCCCCTACTGGGAGAACAACACCCTCAAGGACCGTGGTCTGGCGCTCATGCCCCCGGCCAGCCGTGTCTTCTACGATCTCGGTCTCATCCATCCCGAGGGCAACATCACCTCCGGCGACGCGCACATCGCCGTCAACTACCAGCGCGTGCTGACCGAGGGCCTCAGCGGCTACCTCGCCCGGACCAGGGAACACCTCGACGCCCTGGACCTCGCCGAGCCGGGCGCACTGCGGAAGTCGTACTTCTACCGGGCCATCATCATCACCCTCGAGGCGGTCATCGCCTTCGCGCGTCGCTACGCCGACCTGGCCGAGGAGCTTGCCAGCACCGAGGTCGACGACGAGCGTCGCGCCGAACTCGCCGAGATGGCCCGTATCCTGCGTCGAGTCCCCGAGCACCCGGCGAGCACCTTCCACGAGGCCGTCCAGTCGGTGTGGCTGGTGCAGCTGGCCCTGCAGATCGAGTCGAACGGGCACTCGTTGTCCTACGGCCGTTTCGACCAGTACATCAACCCCTTCTACGAGGCCGATCTCGCCGCCGGGCGCATCACCGAGGACCAGGCCGTCGAACTGCTGACCAACCTGTGGTTGAAGACCATCACGGTGGCGAAGATCCGGGGTTGGTCGCACACCCGGTTCTCCGCAGGCGGACCGCTCTACCAGAACGTGACCGTCGGTGGTCAGACGGTCGACGGACAGGACGCGGTCAACCCCACCTCCTGGCTGGTGCTGAAGTCCGTCGCCCAGACGAAGCTGCCGCAACCCAACCTCACCGTCCGCTACCACAAGGGCATCTCCGACGAGTTCATGCTGGAGTGCGTCGAGGTGATGCGGCTCGGGTTCGGGATGCCCGCGCTCAACAGCGACGAGGTGATCATCCCCTCGCTCATCGAGAAGGGGGTCACGAAGGAGGACGCCTACAACTTCTCCGCCATCGGATGCGTCGAGGTGGCGGTTCCCGGCAAGTGGGGGTACCGCTGCACCGGGATGAGCTTCCTCAACTTCATGAAGACGCTGCTCATCGCCATGAACAACGGCATCGACCCGAAGACCGGCACCCGGTTGGCCCCGGCGACGAAGCACTTCACCGAGATGGAGAGCTTCGACGAGGTGATGAAGGCCTGGGAGGTCACCGTCCGGGAACTGCAGCGTCAGTGCGTGATCCTCGACGCCGCCGCCGACACGGCGCTGGAGGAGAACGTCGCGGACATCCTCTGCTCCGCGTTGACGGAGGACTGCATCGGGCGCGGCAAGCCGATCAAGGAGGGTGGCGCGGTCTACGACTTCGTCTCCGGCCTGCAGGTCGGTATCGCCAACCTCGGTGACTCGCTCGCCGCCATCAAGAAGTGCGTGTTCGAGGACCAGACCATCACCACGACGGAGCTGTGGGAGGCGCTGCAGAACGACTTCTCCGATGTGCGGGGCAAGGAGATCCAGGCGCTGCTGCACGCCGCCCCGAAGTACGGCAACGACGACGACTACGTCGACTCGCTCCTCGTGGAGGCCTACGACATCGCCATCGACGAGATTCTGTCCAGCCGCAACACCCGCTACGGGCGGGGCCCGATCGGCGGCACCTACTACGCGGGGACCTCGTCGATCTCGGCGAACGTCCCTCAGGGTGCCTCCACCGCGGCGACCCCGGACGGCCGCAACGCAGGCGTGCCGTTGGCGGAGGGCTGCTCCCCGGCGCACGGTTCGGACGTCAACGGCCCGACGGCGGTGTTCAAGAGCGTGGGCAAGCTGCCGACGCACTCGATCACCGGTGGGGTGCTGCTCAACCAGAAGGTCAACCCCCAGATGCTGATGAAGGACCAGGATCGTCGCAAGCTGGTGATGCTGCTGCGCGCCTTCTTCAACCGGTTGGAGGGCTTCCACGTGCAGTACAACGTGGTGAGCCGCGAGACGCTGCTGGATGCGCAGGCCCATCCGGAGCGGTACCGCGACCTCATCGTCCGGGTGGCGGGTTACAGCGCCTTCTTCAACGTGCTGAGCAAGGCCACCCAGGACGACATCATCGCCCGAACCGAGCAGACGCTGTGAGTTGATCGTCGGTGCGACTCGCCTTCGGCATCGACATCGGCGGGACCGGCATCAAGGCTTCCTGTGTGGACCTGGATGCCGGTCTCCTCGTCGGGCCGCGCCACGTCATCGACACCCCGTCCGGGGCGAGGCCCGACGAGGTCGCGGCGGCCGTGGCCAAGAGGGTGCGCGGATAGGGGGATCGTGACGAGGATCGTCATGGTGGCCTCTTGGCAAGGCGGACGACGAAGAGCGCACTGGATCGTGCGTTCGAGGAGGACAACGCTGCCAGGGGGTCACCGGGGCGACCGCAGTGGATGCGCCTATCCGCGCACCCTCCAAGGTGGTGTTGGACTGTGGCTGCTGTTGGGCCAGCCGGATCGGGGTGACGGTTCCGGCGGTCGTGGATGCCGACGGGGTGGTGCGCACCGCGGCGAACATCGACCCGTCGTGGATCGGTGTGGACGTGGTCGCGCTGCTGTCGGGGGCGGTCGGCCGGAACGTCGTCGTGCTCAACGACGCCGATGCCGTCGGGCTCGTGGAGGCGCGGGTCGGTGCGGCCGCCGGTCATCCGGGCGTGGTGGTCGTGGTGACCCTGGGCACGGGAATCGGCACGGCGCTGCTCATCGACGGGGCGCTGATGCCGAACACGGAACTGGGGCACCTGGTGGTGGAGGGCCACAACGCGTGCTTCTGGGCGTGTTCGGTGGCCAGGGAGCGTGAGCGGCTGTCGTGGGAGGAGTGGGCGGTCAGGCTGCAGGCGTACCTGAGATACTTGGAGGATCTGCTGTGGCCGGGGCTCATCGTCATCGGCGGCGGCATCTCGGCGGCCTCCGAGCGGTTCTTCCCGCTGCTGGACACCCGTACCCCGCTGGTCGCGGCGTCGCGGTTCAACGACGGCGGGATCGTCGGTGCGGCCCTCGCCGCGGCCGACGCGCACCCGGAGACGGCCGTGTGCCCCTCGACGGTGAGCTGCCGGGTGGGACTTGAGTGGGGCCGGTCCTGAACAGGAACGCGCGGGAGATGTGTGGTACCTGAGAGGATGAGGCATGACCTTTCCTCCCGAACGCGACTCCGGGCGTCCCGATTTCCAGCCCGCGACGCCACCCCAGGCCCCCGCAACGCCACCCCAGACCTCCCCGAACCTGCCGTTCGTCGGGGCCGAGCCGGTCCCCAGCGGTGCCTCGCAGTCCTCCTGGCCTCCGCCCGGGATGTATCCGATGGCTTTCCCCGTCCAGGTTGCGACTGGTCCGCAGCGGCCGAGCAGCGCGACCGCGGCGTCGGTGCTCGGCATCGTCGGTGGCAGCCTTGGGCTGCTGTTCGGGATCATGATGATGTTGGGCGGCAGCGCCATTCTCACCTCCAGTGCCGGCGACATCGACACTCCGGTGGGTGCCACTCTGGTCGTCTTCGGTCTCGTCATCATGGCCGCGGCCGTCATGCTGTTGGTCGCCGGGATCACCCATCTGAAGGGTCGAGGACATGTCGTGCTGACCGTCGGCGCGGCCCTGCAGCTGCTGCTGGCGTTGCTCACGGGTGCCGGGGCGCTCTCCTCCAAGGGCTCGGCCTCTCCGTTGCTGCTCATGGCGCTGGTGGGGGTGGCTCTGGCCATCTCGACACTGATCCTGACCCACACCTCCTCGGCGCGGGCTTGGCGGCAGTGGCAAAAGCGGCAGGGGACACAGCCGCCCCACGCTGGCTTGCGGTGACCACGTCCTCGCCCGGCGGCGGGAGCGCCAAACAGCCTCAGGGGCCCTGGACGGCCCTGGGGCTGTACCGGCCCTCACCCATCCCCCTGCTGAGAGGTCCAAGCCCAGATTCTGGCCGAATGGCAGACGTTTCCGGATGGGTCGGAGGCCAGTTTCGCGGTAGAATCGGCGAGGTTTGATCGCCGTCGGGGAGCCGACGGCCGTTTCATGGGACGGGAGCACCGCGTGGCAGACGAGCAGATGGACGAGCTGGACCCCACCACCGGGGACGCCCAAGGGGGCAACACTCACACCGACGCGGTCTACGACGCAGAACAGATCTCGGTCCTCGAGGGCCTGGAGGCGGTGCGCAAACGTCCCGGCATGTACATCGGCTCCACGGGTGAGCGGGGCCTGCACCACCTGGTGTACGAGATCGTCGACAACGCCGTCGACGAGGCGCTGGCCGGTCACTGCGACCAGATCGACGTCGCGCTGCTCGACGGCGGCGGCGTACGGGTCGCCGACAATGGCCGGGGCATCCCCGTCAAGGAGCACCCCGTCGAGAAGATCCCCACCGTCACCCTGGTGCTGACCGTCCTCCACGCCGGTGGCAAGTTCGGCGACGGCGGCTACAAGGTCTCCGGCGGCCTCCACGGCGTCGGCTCCTCCGTCGTCAACGCCCTGTCCCGCGAGTTCACCGTCGAGGTGTCCCGCGACGGCCGCCGTCACGCCCAGACCTTCGACCTCGGCGTGCCGCGCTACGACCTCAAGACCTTGGAGGAGACGGAGGACCGCGGGACCACCATCACCTTCTACCCCAGCGAGGACATCTTCGAGACGACGGTGTTCAACTACGAGACCCTCGCCACGCGGTTCCGGGAGATGGCGTTCCTCAACAAGGGGCTGCGGATCACGCTCACGGACCTGCGCACCGTGGACCGGGAGGGCGAGGACACCGACGAGGAGCACCGGTTCGACTCGTTCCGCTACGACAACGGCCTCATCGACTACGTGAAGTTTCTGTCCCAGTCCAGGGAGCCGATCCACCCGAGCGTCATCGACGTCGAGACCCACGACGACGCGCAGGGCATGAGCCTCGAGATCGCGATGCAGTGGAACAGCTCCTACAACACCTCCGTCCACACCTTCGCCAACACCATCAACACCCACGAGGGCGGCACCCATGAGGAGGGGTTCCGTGCCGCGTTGACGAACACTGTCAACCGGTGGGGCGAGACGTGGGGGCTGGTGAAGAAGAAGGAGGACCGGGTCTCCGGCGACGACATCCGTGAGGGTCTCACCGCGATCCTGTCCATCAAGATCGCCGAACCGCAGTTCGAGGGGCAGACGAAGACGAAGCTCGGCAACACCGAGGCCAAGTCGTTCGTGCAGAAGGCCCTCAACGACAAGCTGGGCGACTGGTTCGAGCGCAACCCCAACGAGGGCAAGGACATCATCCGCAAGTCGCAGGCTGCGGCCGCGGCCCGGATCGCGGCCCGCAAGGCCCGTGACATGGCCCGCAACCGCAAGGGGCTGCTGGGCGGCGGAGGCCTCCCCGGCAAGCTCGTCGACTGCCAGTCCCGCAACCCCGCCGACTGCGAGGTGTTCATCGTCGAGGGTGACTCCGCCGGCGGTTCGGCGCGCGGCGGCCGCGACCCCAAGACCCAGGCGATCCTGCCGATCCGCGGCAAGATCCTCAACGTGGAGAAGGCCCGGCTCGACAAGATCCTCGCCAACAAGGAGGTCGAGGCGATCATCAACGCGCTCGGCACCGGAATCCAGGAGGACTTCGACCTCGACAAGCTGCGCTACCACAAGATCGTGCTCATGGCCGACGCCGACGTCGACGGCGCCCACATCCGCACCCTGCTGCTGACGCTGCTCTTCCGGTTCATGCGGCCGCTCATCGAGGCAGGACACGTCTACCTGGCCCAGCCGCCGCTGTTCCGGCTGCGTTGGACCAACGCCCCCCACGAGCTGGCCTACAACGACGTGGAGCGCGACGCGATGCGCGACGCAGGGCTGGCGGAGGGCAAGAAACTGCCGAGCGTCAACCCGATCCAGCGGTACAAGGGTCTCGGCGAGATGAACGCCGACGATCTGTGGGAGACCACGATGGATCCGGAGAAGCGGATCCTGCTCCAGGTCAACCTGGAGGACGCGGCGATGGCCGACCAGATGTTCTCGATCCTCATGGGCGAGGACGTCGAGCAGCGTCGCCACTTCATCCAGCACAACGCCCGCGACGTCCGCTTCCTGGACATCTGACCCGCCCCCGAGCAGTAAGGAACCACCGTGTCCGAAGACACCACCCCGGAGGCCGACGAGCAGGTCGAGGCGGACTCCCAGGGACTCACGACGATGGAGGGCCGCACCCAGCCCGTCGATCTCCACACCGAGATCCAGAAGTCGTACCTCGACTACGCCATGTCCGTCATCGTCGGCCGGGCGCTGCCGGACGTCCGCGATGGTCTCAAGCCGGTCCACCGTCGCGTGCTCTACGCGATGTGGGACGGCGGCTACCGGCCCGACCGTGGCTGGAACAAGTGCTCCCGGGTCGTCGGCGAGGTGATGGGTCTCTACCACCCGCACGGTGATTTACCGATCTACGACACCCTCGTGCGGCTCGCGCAGCCGTGGGCGATGCGGCTGCCGCTCGTGGCGGGCCAGGGCAATTTCGGTAGCCAGGGCAACGACAAGGCCGCCGCCATGCGGTACACCGAGTGCAAGCTCGCCCCGCTGGCCGCCGAGATGGTCCGCGAGATCGAGCAGGACACCGTCGACTTCAAGCCGAACTACGACAACCGGGAGACCGAGCCGGTGGTGCTGCCGGCCAGGTTCCCGAACCTGCTCGTCAACGGCTCCACCGGCATCGCCGTCGGCATGGCGACGAACATCCCCACCCACAACCTCCGCGAGGTCAACGACGCGGTGCAGTGGGCGCTCACCCACCCCGACGCGACGAAGGAGGAGCTGCTGGAGGCCGCCATGCAGCGGATCCAGGGCCCCGACTTCCCGGGCGGCGGGCTCATCGTCGGTCGCCAGGGCATCGAGGACGCGTACCGCACGGGCCGCGGCTCCGTCGTGATGCGGGCGGTGATGGACCTGGAGGAGGACCCCTCGGGTCGGCAGGCCATCGCCATCACGCAGCTGCCCTACATGTGCAACCCGGACAACCTCGCCACGAAGATCGCGGAGCTGGTCAACTCGGGTCGCCTCACCGGTATCGCCGACATCCGCGACGACACCTCGGCGCGCACCGGGTTGCGGCTGGTCATCGTGCTGAAGCGTGACGCGCAGCCGCGCGTCGTGATGAACAACCTGTACAAGCACACGGCGCTGCAGGACACGTTCGGCTGCAACATGCTGGCCCTGGTCGACGACGTGCCTCGCACGCTGCGACTCGACCAGTTCATCTCGCTGTGGATCAAGCACCAGATCGAGGTCATCCGCCGCCGGACCGCCTTCCAGCTGGCCGACGCGGAGAAGCGGGCCCACCTGGACCGGGGCCTGGTCAAGGCGCTCAACATGCTCGACGAGGTCATCGCGCTGATCCGGGCGTCGCGCACGGCGGAGGAGGCCTCCGTCGGGCTGCAGGAGCTGCTGGACATCGACGAGCTCCAGGCGCGCTTCATCCTCGACCAGCAGCTGCGGCGGCTGGCGTCGATGGAGATCCAGAAGATCATCGACCGTTTGGCGGAGATCGAGCGGCTCATCGCCGACCTCAAGGACATCCTGGCCTCCGAGGAGCGGCAGCGAGCCATCGTCGGGATGGAGCTGCAGGAGATCACCGACAAGTACGGCGACGAGCGGCGCACCCGGATCGTCGCGGCCGATGGTGACTTCTCCGAGGAGGACTTCATCGCGGACGAGGACGTCGTGGTGACGATCACGCACGGCGGCTACGCCAAGCGGACCCGCGCCGACCAGTACCGCGTCCAGAAGCGCGGTGGCAAGGGGGTTCGTGGCGCGACGCTGCGGGCCGACGACGAGGTGGCGCACCTGTTCAAGGCGACGAACCACGAGTGGCTGCTGTTCTTCACGAACCTCGGCCGGGTGTACCGGGCGAAGATCTGGCAGCTGCCGGAGGCGGGTCGGGACGCGAAGGGCGGCCACGTCGCGGGGCTGCTGTCGTTCCTGCCGGACGAGCACATCGCTCAGGTGATGACGCTGCGCAGCTACGACGACGCCCCCTACCTGGTGCTGGCGACGCGTCGTGGTTTCGTGAAGAAGACGGCGCTGGCCTCCTACGACTCGCCGCGGCAGGCGGGGGTCATCGCCATCAACTTCCGCGAGGAGGGCGACGAGCTCATCGGTGCGGCGCTGTGTTCGGCCGAGGATGACGTGCTGCTGATCTCCCGGAAGGGGCAGGCCATCCGGTTCCAGGCCTCCGACGACCAGCTGCGGCCGATGGGCCGCGCCACCTCCGGTGTGACGGGGATGCGGTTCCGCGGCGACGACGAGCTGCTGAGCATGGCGATCCTCGGCGGGGAGGCCGATCTTGACGGCCGGTTCGTGTTCACCGTCACCGACGGTGGGTTCGCCAAGCGCACCGCCGTCGCTGACTACCGGCAGCAGGGTCGTGGCGGGCTCGGGATCAAGGCGATGCGGCTGACGGATGACCGCGGGTCGCTCGTCGGTGGGCTCATCGTCGGGGAGGGCGATCAGGTCATCTCGATCAAGACGTCCGGTCAGGTTGCGCGCTCCGCAGTGGCGGATGTCCCGGTCAAGGGACGGGACACGATGGGCGTGAAGTTCGTCCACGTGCGGGGTGAGGACTCCGTCGCGGCCATCGCCTTGTACCCGGAGGAGAACGGGGATGCGACGGACGAGGTTGCGGAATCCCCTGTGGAAGCGGGTACGGTGGCTGAAGCAGCGACGGACGAGGCCGTTTCGGCCGAGGAGGTGACAGGGGATGAGTGACAAGAATCCCCAATGGCCCGGGCGGGACGGCAAACCCGGTGTGAGCTTCGCCCCGAAGGGGTCCCGCAAGCAGCGGAACCAAGGGCGTTCCTCCCAGAAGGCCGCCCAGGCGCCTCAGGCGGCGCAGCCCGCCAAGCCGACCAAGCCGGAACCCGCGGCGGCCGCCGCGGCACCGGTTCAGTCCCCGCCGCCTCCTCCGCCCGCGCCCAAGCAGTCCCAGGCTGCCCCGTCGAAGGACGCCGGCAAGCAGTCGGCGGCCAAGCAGGGCAAGCCCGCGGATCCCATGTGGGCGACGCCCCCCGCAGCCCCCGCCCCGAAGCTTGCCCCGATGCCGGCGCCGGGTGGCTCGTCGTCCCAGGCGGCGGCCTCGGGCAAGGAGGCGAGCAAGGATGTCACGTCCACCGGGGAGACGTCGAAGGGCGGCATCCGGAAGACGCGTAAGGCCCGGCTGCGGTTGTCGCGGGTGGATCCGTGGTCGGTGATGAAGACCTCGTTCCTGTTCTCCATCGCGTTCGGGATCATCCTCGTCGTGGTGACGGCGGTCCTGTGGCGCGTGGTCGAGGGGTCGGGTGCGCTGGACTCGGTCAACTCGACGATGAACCAGCTCATCGGTGACGCGAACACGAAGTTCGAGATCCGGACCTACATCAACTCGGGTCGCATCGTGGGTCTGGCGGCGGTGCTGGCCGCCGTGGACGTGCTGATCCTGACGGCGGTGTCGACGCTCTTCGCCTTCCTCTACAACCTGGCGGCCACGGTGATCGGCGGCTTGGAGGTGACGCTGTCCGAGGACTGACGGATTTGAAGCACCAGCGGCGGGTGCGCTAGAGTTTCGCCTCGTCGCAGCACGGGCCTATAGCTCAGGCGGTTAGAGCGCATCCCTGATAAGGATGAGGTCGCTGGTTCAAGTCCAGCTAGGCCCACACCACACCCCGGCACCAAGCCGGGGTTTCGTGTTTCCGGGGTTCCTCAACCGCTGAGGACGCCCTGGAAGGGCTGGAAAGGTTGACCAGGAGAACCCTCTAACCCCACCCCAGCCCTGCTGCCCCCCAGAATCCGGAGCCAAGGTCTCGTCCCTCTCCTCCCCGATGACATTGCCGATCGCCGCTCCGGCTGCGGGGAGTGCGCCGGTCTGTTGTTCTCACGGTCGCGGGCGGGGGTGGTCGGGGTGTGGCGGGGAGCGTCGCCGACCTGCCGTACCCACGAGCACGAGCAGGAGCTGGACGACATCCATGACGTCCTGCCCTTGAGCGACCCCGCGCAAGTGTGCACGAACCGCCGTCCTGCTTCGAGTAAAACGTTTCAAACAACGTCTCGAGGAGGCAGCCCGGCGATTCGTGACCGGGGGTTTCCTCGGGTGTGGTGGCGGCGCCAGGCGCCCGAGAGGCCTGCCGCAGCCTGGAAGGGTGGGGTCGGGCGTGGTCGTTCAGCCCCATTTGGCGGGGCCGATCGACCGACGGCAACCCCGGAGTTGCATCCGCCATCGACGGCGTGTAATGTTCTCTCTCGCCCCACGGAGCTGGAAACAGCGCCAAGGGGAACCCCAAGCCCGACGAGTTGGTGGACCTGGATCACCGGGAACACCCGAGACGAGCCGCGCCCGCAAGGGCCACGGGGTCACCACAACTCAACCGAATCGCTCGGATTTGACATCCGAAAAGATTCCAGTAAAGTTGGTCGAGTCGCTCCCCTGCGGGGTGGGTGTCCGAAACTTGAGAACTCAACAGCGTGCTTTAAGTCAATGCCAATTTTTTGTGTAGCACCCTTTTG
>NZ_RQYT01000058.1 GCF_003932785.1 Arachnia propionica
TTGGAAATCCAACCGGGCCAGCAGCAACCGATGATGCGCACGCCACACCCCATCCAACCTACCCTCACGAATCATCACGGTCATCTTCCTTTCTTTTCAACGTTGCAGGTCATTCATTGGCTGGGGAAAGTTTTCTGTTTAACATCCCTCTCAGTTATCTGTAGTGAAGGTCATCACTTTCCCTTTCGTGTCGAGAGTAACGACCCAATGGTAGATTTTTTCGTCTCGCTGCGTGTAGGTGCGGTGATGGAGGGTGCGGGTGAAAATGACCTCAAGAGTGTTGTTCTCAGGTTGAGGATCGTTTGGTCCTGGTGGGGCTTGTGGGGTTTCGCCGATGATGTTGCCGATTTCGATGGTGATGTAGCCGTCCTGGTGGGCGAGTTCGCTCCACCAGGATCCGCCGTGGAAGTTCTTTTGGTTGGTGACCTCGTCAGCGAGTTCCGGTGTCAGCAGGCGGCTGGCTCGTTGCCAGGTGCTGGTGGGGGTTGGGTCGATGCGAGTGTCGGGGGTGGCTGCGATGCGGACGAATTCGGCGGCGGTGTGGCCCCATGGTGTGGTGATGAAGTCTGGGAGGGGGCTTTGCTGGTAGCCGCGGGATTGCTGCTCCATGGGGTGAGCTGAGTGCGGGCTGGCCGTAGGGGTGGCTGGACTCGTTGTGGGGGGTGGGGCTGGTTCGGGAGTCTGGTGGGGGGTGCATGCGGTGAGGATCAGGGTGAGGATGAGGGGTGTGAGGGGGCGGTGGTTCATGATCATTCCTCGAAGTGCAGGATGGCGTCGAAGTCCTTGCCGATGGAGACTCGGGTGCGTGTCCCGAACTTGTGACGTTCGTGGCCGTGGTTGTACTCGTTGATGTCGAAGGTGCCGTCGTCGTGGACGGCGACGATGAAGGCGACGTGGCCATGTTTGTTGCGGCTGTGTTGCGCGACTGCTCCGACGGCGGGAGTGGTGTCGACTCGGATGCCAACGGCGCGGGCTCGTTCGTCCCAGGCTTTGGCGTTGCCGAAGTGGTTGGCTTCGTGGTTCCAGTTGCCTCCACGCCAGAGGTTGTGGAAGTCCTTGTGGGGGGTGTAGGTACGGATTGCGAAGGCGACGTAGCTCACGCACTCGCCCCAGAAGAAGGCCCAGTCATCGACGCCTTCCCTGCCCCGTCGAACGGCGGCGTAGTCGTCGACCCCGAACAGGCCACTGCTTCCCGGCCCCGGCGGAGCGGGCGCGCTGCAGGGCTGCGGGTTGTAGGCGGCTTGGATCTCGGCCAGGTATTCGCGGGTGATCTTGGGGAGTTTGGGGTATTTCTTGAGGTTGCCTTCGCCGCTGTTGTGGGCCACGACGAGGGCGTCGAGGTCGGAGAGTTGAGCGAAGGCGGCGTCCGGGTTGTCGGCCTTGAGCTTTTGAACCACTGCCAGACGGTTCTTGAAGTAGATGCCGCCGTAGTGGGCGTGGGTCATGGGGTCGGTGATCCCGGGTGGGGTTCCGGTCTGTTCCGTGGTGGCGTCGGGGTGGACGCTGGCCCATTCTTCCCGGTTGATCTGGAACAGTCCCCAGGTTCCGCCGTTCTCGTCGTCGGCGAACAGGTGGGGTCGGAAATCCGATTCCCGGTCGGTGATGGCCGCGAACCATGCGGCTGGGATCCCGGAGGTTTTCTCGGCTTCGTTCATCCAGGCGACGGCATATTCGGGGACCTTGACGCTCGACGTACCGCACACCGTCCGTGGCGGCGCAGAGGAGCCGGGGGAGGCGTCGGAACTGGCCTTGACGCTGGTGCCGACTGAGATCATGAGGGGGAGGATCACTGCCAGTCCGAGCAGGATGATGGGGAGTGCCGGGAGGAGACATCCCACGCATCCCTTCCTCACGGTTCAGAGCCCCTGCACCACGCTGGCTGCAGCGTGGAGCCATGCCCGTTGGGTGACGGCGCGCAATGCGGTGAAGGTGAGGTGGCCCCCAACCATGGCCGGATCGAAAGGAATGGTCACAACGTCACGGACCAGTCCCCTATAGCCCTCAACGATCCGCTCGACCACGGCTTGCTTCGTGCCGGGGTCGGCCTGCGAAACGATCGTGACGGCTTTGCGAGCGAGCTCTGCCGAAGCTGGATCCCGTCGGCTGAGGGCCTCAAGAAGAAGTGCGCCGGCCTCGGCGTGATCGTTGCGGGTGGTGGTGGCGACGACGAGTTGGTCGGTGTGGTCGATCATTCGCTGCCACATCGGATCGGATTCGTCGTTGCCGGAGTCCATGAGGATCAACCGGTAGTACTTCGCGGCAACGGCGTGGACGGCGTCGACGTCGTCGGCGCTGACCCGCTGCGCGGCCGCCAATTCGAGGGGCTGAGAACGCAACACGTCGTAACGATCCCCGGTCTGGTGGTGGACGTAACGGGCCAAGTCAGCTGCTTGGGCGCCGGTACCCAAGAGACGGTCTGTCTCCGGGAGGAGATCGAGAACGGTGGCGTCATGAGGGCCTTTCTCCGTTCGCCATCCTAGAGTTCCTCGCGTCTGGTTGTTGTCCCATGCCAGCACCCCCGCCCCACCGTAACGAGCCAGGACCGCCGACAAAAGGATGGTGGTGGGAGTTTTCGATGCTCCCCCCTTGCCATTGGCGATAGCGATGGTGCGCGGCCCTGGCCAGTGCTGACTCACTGCTTGGACGTCGGCTCGCTCCGCACGTTCCTCGGGACCGGGTGGGACCCGGAATCCAAGGCTAGTCAGCAAGCCACGCCACCCCTGTCGAGCTGGCTCCTCCGGTGCCTGTTCATCCAGGAACGATCTACGCGGCGGCATCCCTGCGAGCTCTGGCTGCCGTGGGACTGCCAGGATGGAACCATCCGGGTTGACCATGAGGGTGACGCCATCCTCGTTGTTGTCCCGCGCGAGGATCTCCACGGGGGCCCCAGCTTGTCTTGCTTCCGCAAGGACAAGGTCGAGGAGCGCCTGTCGGGCCGCCTCAGGGTTGGCGCTTGTGACCGTATGAGTTGGTGCCCCAGCTTCAGTGATGGTGCCAGTCCCGTCCGGATGAACGGTCACGATCTTCGTCACGATGGCTCAGCCTTCCTCTGTCTCTCCCAGTGGATCGTTCGATTGTCGTCTGGTCGTCTCCGCTGATTCGACCCGGCCTCGATCGTGTCTCGCAGTTCATCCCGGAGGATGATCCATGACCCACCCAGCTTGTAGGCCGGAATGGTGCCAGCCTTGAGTAGGTCGTAGACAGCCTTCCGCGACATGCCGAGCAGTTCTGCAACGTCCTGGGCCTCCAGCAGCGGTGGGAGCGCCTCGAAGAACTGGTTCAAGTGGTTACTCACACGTTCCCTCCCCGAGCTCATCGAGAGCCTAGCAGATGGTGACGATTGTGTGACATCGTGCAAGATCAGGACTGATCCGGGTTCTAGGTGGCCTTCGTGCTCCAAAAACTGTTAATGTGCGCCCTGACCGCAAGTCCACCTAGCGACGAGGGGGTGAAAACGATGACTCAGGCTAACCCTTGGCTGCGGCATGTCTCTGTCGGCCGTTCGGAGGGCCGTGCGGGTGCCGAAGGGTTCAGAGCAGGATTGCCCCCTGATGCGATGCCGGAAGTGGGTGAACTACCCCTCAGTGCGCCCCCGGCCACGGGTCCGACGGAGCCCCAACCCCACGTCGTGCCTCCACGCATCGGGCTGCCCATCAGATGTTTACCCGGCTCGCCCACCTTGTGGTGCGTGGGTGCCCATGGAGGGTCAGGGGAGTCGACTCTGGCCTCGCTGCATGAACACTGGTCAGCCACGGACCACTGCTGGCCCGACTCCAGAGTCGAATCCTCGAGCCCCCGTTGCCTCGTTGTCGCCCGCACCAGCCATTATGGCCTCATGGCGGCGCAGCAGGTTCTGCGTCAGTGGGCAGCTGCGCGCGGGGGTGGCCCAATGGTTCAGTTGCTCGGCTTGGTGTTGATGGCTGATGCTCCTGGGCGTCTCCCCACCCCTCTGCGCGACTTGGCCAAGGTGGTCTCTGGAGGCGCCCCGAGGGTTTGGTCGATCCCTTGGGTCGAGGCCTGGCGGTTCGACAGCGCACCGCGCAACTCTCCTGGCCCCATTTCCTTGGTTGTCAAACAGATCAACGCGCTCTTGGAATCCTGAGAGCGGCTTGCCCTAGGAGGAAACATGACCATGCCCGAGCTTGTCACCGAGTTGCTCAATCTGCCCATGAAGGTACCGGACCCGGGGGATGGTTCGACGCCACCCGGGTTCGAGAAGTTCACCGATGTGCTCGGCTGGGTGAAATGGGTCTCCCTTGGGATCCTTGTGATGGCCCTCATCATTGCTGGCGTTCGGATGGCTTTCGGCGCCGGACGGGGCGAGGGAGGCGAGCACGCCAGCCGGATCGGTTGGGTGTTGGGAGGGGTCATGATCGTCTCCGGAGCTGTTTCCATCATCTCCTTCTTCGTGTGAACCGGTGAGGCCCCAGCATGGATGAGCAGAAGCCCAAGACCTCGAAGTGGATGGTCTCCTCGATGGTGATCGTCGCCGCCATTGTCGCCCTGGCCGTCTTCGTGATCGTCTCCAACCTCGGAGCACGCACTGAACCCGCGGCCAACACGCCCACAACAACCACTCCTGCCAGTGCGACCTCCCTCGCGGGGGAGCCCACGACGTCCACGCCCCCGACGCAGAGTTCCGCCGACGGTGGGGCCAGTTTCTGCGGGCTCACCGCTGTCGAGATGAATGGTACCCTCACCGAGGCCCCCGCTGCGACGTGGGAAGTGTTGGGCACCACCTACGTCCCCTCCGTCGACGGCCATGGCCCGGGCAAGATCGACGACGACGGCTACCGTCACTGCTATGCCCGTACCCCCACCGGAGCCCTCCTCGCCATCACGAACTACGAGGCAATCCCCCAGTTGCAGTCAGATGCCCTGAACGAGAAGTTCATCAGAACCGGGATCGCCCCTGGTCCTGGCAGGGACGCCGCCCTCGAAAAACTCAAGCACGCCACAAATGAGCCTTCAGAATCAGGAGAACGACAAACCTTCCAGACCATCGGTTTTCGCATCCTGAGCTATGACGGGAACTCCGCCTTGGTCGAGACAGTCAGCCGAAGCAACAGAGGCTACAAGATGGCATGGGCAGCCCACCTTATCTGGGCGGAAGGCGATTGGAAACTCGTGCCTTCAGATGAGGGAGAAGATCTAACGGAGCCGACCATCATCAGCACGCTTGATGGATACACCCCTTGGAATGCGTGAAATGTGCAGTCCACTTAGAGACCAGGGATGCAAGTTTGAGCCCATGAGGTCATTTCAATGTGACTGGGGTAACGTGGTTTGCGAGACGCAGAAGGCCGTCGATGCTGCGATGTGGGATCTGGGTGAGCAGATTCTGGAGATGACGTCGAAGGCGATGGGCTCGGTGGCGTCGCTGTGGCTGAATACGCCGTACATTGATGTCAAGGCTAGTGGTGGCCCTGTTCCGGTGGGGGTCAGGTCGGGTGAGCATGCTTCCCACGCGGTGGGGGGCGTGGATGTTGTCAACTCGGTGCTGGGTTGGGTGATGTGGATTGCCCTGGGTGTGTGCGTGCTGTCGCTGATCCTTGCCGGGGTGCGGATGGCGTGGCATGCCCGGAGCGGGGACTCGCAGCAGCACATCGATCGGCTCGGAACGATCCTGTTCGCCACGATCCTGATCTCTGGCTGTGTTGGCCTGGTGACGGGAGTCTTGCAGCCGGGGGACTCGCAGGGGTCCACCGGAGTGGCGTTCATCCAGAACGCGACATGGTGGTACACCGTCGCGTTCGGAGCGTTTGGCGTCATTGTCGGCGGTGTCAGGATGGCGTGGGAGCAACGAGCCGATGCCGGACGGGACCTGATGCGGTCCTTGCTGACTCTGCTCGTGGTCGCCGGGATCGGCTTGTCGGTGATCTCGTTCTTCCAGCTGGCTGGGGATGAATTCTCGAAGTGGGTGATCGGGAAGGCCTTGGAGTGTCCTGTCGTGGACGGAGAATGCTTTCACACCAAAACCCTCAGCACCCTTCTGCCAACCAAGGAGATGAAGGCGCTCGGGGTGATCGGCATGATCTTCTTCGGCATCATTGCGTTCTTGGTTGCGCTGATTCAAATTGTTCTCCTCATCATCCGCAACGGGTTGCTGGTGATCTTGGCAGGGATGCTTCCTTTGTCGGCGGCCGCGACGAACACGGCGACCGGGAAGCAGATGCTCTCTAAAACTGTGGGGTGGACGATCGGTTTCCTGCTGTACAAGCCGGTTGCTGCGATCATCTACGCGGCTGCTTTCAAGATTCCTCAGAATCACGAGGAGCCGATCCTGTCTTTGCTGACCGGAATCACCTTGATGGTCATGTCGCTGCTGGCCCTGCCTGCGATGATGACGTTGATTGTTCCTGCGGTGGGGAACGTGACTGGCGGTGGCGGGGGTGCTGCGGCTGGTGTTGCAGCTGCTGCCCTCCCAACTGGCGCGATCATGCTGTCCAAGGGCGACGGCGGTGCTGCTGGCGGCCGTGGAGCTCCAGGACCCGCTGGTGGTGCGGCGACGGCAGCTGGCTCAGGCCCGAGCAGCCCATCAGGTAGCAGCAACTCGGGAGGCTGGGCCCCGCCCAACGCAGCGGATCGACGCCCGACTGGTGGCCCGTCGGGAGCTGGGAACACCAGTGGTGGCAGTTCCAGTGGCGGCGGTGCAGGGAATTCTTCCTCGTCCGGAATCATCCCAGCTGGCGCATCAGCAGGCTCGGCTCCTACCCCAGATAGCGGAGTGGGGGCAGATTCGCCGCCGGGCGGTGGAGCGAGTTCGGTTGCCTCACCAAGAGGGGGAACAGGGGCACCTTCAGGATCAGGAATGTCCGCTGGAGCTGAGTTCGGCCCTCCCGGTGGCGCAGCTGGTGCAACCCCGGCCATCCACGGTCCCACCCCTTCGGGGAGTGGTGCCAGTGGCTCCAGCACTTCTGGCCGAGGCGCTGAAGTGATGATGACGGCTCAAGCTGTTGTCGGTGTGGTACAGAGTGTGGCCGATGAAGCAATAGGAGGTCCAGGTGGCAGCATCGATGAGCAGCAGTAGCGGGACGGTCCGGACCTACGGGAACTGGCGTCGCCCTGTGACGTCCGGCTTGTTCGGTCTTGGATCGATTGGCACCGCTATCCTGCTCGTCGGCCTGATTGTGAGCGTCCTCGTCACGATGTCCAAGGGGCTTTGGTGGGGACTCATCGTTTTCGTGATTGTTGCAATGATTATGACCACCGTGGTCATTCGGGACAAACACGGCAAAAGTCTCTTGGGTCGAGCCGTTGCGCGTGTCACCTGGTGGCGCAGCAATCGGCTTGGGGCCCATCTGTATCGCTCTGGTCCTCTTGGCTTTACACCGTGGGGGACTCATCAGCTTCCCGGCTTGGTGGCCCAGCTGCGGTTGTCGGAACACCAAGATGCCTATGGCCGTCCATTCTGCCTCATCCACGCCCCTTCCACCGGCACCTACGCAACGGTGATCGCCACTGAACCCGACGGTGCCAGTCTTGTCGACCGGGAGCAGGTTGATGTTTGGGTGGCATCCTGGGGGCACTGGTTGGCCAACCTCGGTGACGAACCCGGCATTGAAGCCGCCTCGGTCGTCGTCGAAACAGCACCGGACACGGGCCACCGCCTCGCTCGGGAGGTGGTGAACCAGATCGATCCCGGTGCTCCCCCTTTTGCTCGGGCCATGCTGGAACAGGTGGTCAACGACTACCCTGTCGGCTCCAATCAAGTGAGGGCCTATGTCACCCTCACCTTCTCGGCGACCAGCTCCGCTACCGGTAAGAGGATGTCTGGAGACGAGGTCGGACGGGAACTGGCGGCCCGTCTTCCCGGTCTTACCGGAAGCCTATCTTCAACGGGTGCGGGAGCAGCACGTCCCTTGGCTGCTGCTGAACTCTGTGAATTGGTGAGGATTGCCTACGATCCAGCTGCAGCCGCCCTGATCGACGAGGCGCACATCAGGAACGAGGACACCGCCCTGTCCTGGAATGACGTCGGTCCTGTTGCGCACGAGGCAGCTTGGGACAGTTATCGTCACGACAGCGCTCTCAGCATCTCCTGGGCCATGACCACGGCCCCTCGGGGAAACGTGCAATCTTCGGTGTTGGCCCGTCTTCTGGCCCCTAACCCGGTCCTTGCCCGCAAACGGGTCGCTCTCCTTTACCGACCCATCGATGCTGCTCGGGCCGCCGCGATGGTGGAAGCTGACCTGCGGGCGGCCCAGTTCATTCAGACATCCGTCCGGACGCCAACAGCCAGATCGGTGATGGCGACCCGTGCCGCCACGGCCACTGCTCAAGAGGAAGCGGCAGGAGCCGGTTTGGTGAACTTCGCCATCCTTGTCACTGCGACGATCACGGATGCCCGTCGGGAAGCCGAAGCTCGTGCTGTCGTCGACAATCTCGGGGCGACGGCGCGTCTTCGGCTCCGCCCAGTCTATGGGGCGCAGGCTGCGGCATTCGCATCAAGTTTGCCCCTTGGGCTGGTGATCCCGAAGCATCTCCAAGTACCTGCTGTTCTCAAGGAACGACTGTGAAACGCATGAAACGACGTGTCGGTAGGAGCATCACAACCAGCGAGGTGCGCCCGTCGAGGCCTGGACCTCGCGGTTGGATGGGGTGGGGGCGGGGTCAGGATCTTCTTGTCGAGGCGCCAGACGAGTATCGGGGAACCACCTTCCAAGTCTGTGGGCTCTGGCCTTGGATCGTCGGGACAGGAAGCCCAATGGTTGGTGTACCTCTGGGACGGCATACCATCTCGGGGGCGACGCTGTGCTGCGACCCCATCTCATGGTTCCAGCGTGCCAATCTCATCTCCAACCCCTCCGTTTTCATCCTCGGGAAACCCGGTCTGGGAAAGTCGACCGTGGTGCGCCGAATGGCCACTGGTCTGGCCGGATACGGGGTGATGCCCTTGGTTCTCGGGGACCTCAAACCTGATTACGTTGACCTGGTGCGTGCCTGCAACGGTCAAGTTCTCAGCCTCGGTCGTGGCCGTGGACACCTCAACATCCTGGATCCTGGCGAGGCAAAGGAAGCGGCAGAACGCCTCACGGGAGCCGCCAAGGCGGCCGTGCTGGCTGACGCACACGGCCGTCGTCTCACCATGGTGTCAGCACTCATGACCATTCAACGTTCCCTCCCGCCCACGGACCGGGAGGAGACCATCCTCGACCGTGCTCTCCGGATTCTTGATGAAAGGCACCCCGGAGTCCCCGTCCTTCGGGACCTGCTCCGGGTGATCCAAGATGCTCCAGAGGATCTTCGTGTTGTTGCCCTTGACCGCGGGGATGAGACCCGATACAGGGATATCACGGAGAACTTGGAAGCCTCCCTGATAGGTCTCACCACGGGTGGGCGACTCGGTGAGATCTTCGCTCACCCGACAACCGAACCCATGCGTCGCGACTGTCCAGTGGTGGTCGACGTCTCCGGGATCGACGACACGGAGGTCGAACTGCAGGCAGCCGTGCTCCTCGCGTGCTGGTCCGCTGGCTTCGGCATGATCAACGTTGCACATGCCCTCGCCGACGCGGGCCTCGAACGTCGTCGGCACTACTTCGTCATCATGGATGAGTTGTGGCGAGCGCTCCGTGCCGGTCGGGGGATGGTTGACCGCGTCGACGCTTTGACCAGGCTCAACAGGCAACGTGGTGTTGGGATGGCAATGGTCTCGCACACGATGAGTGACCTCCTCTCCTTGGCCAGCGAGGAGGATCGCATGAAAGCGAAAGGCTTCGTGGAACGGTCAGGCATGGTCATCTGCGGGGGCCTTCCGGGAGCTGAGATGCCTCTTCTCACATCTGCTGTTCCCATGAGTCAGGCTGAACAACGCCTCCTCATCGGCTGGCAGGACCCGCCAGCATGGGACCCGCACACGGGGCAGGAAGCCGCACCGCCCGGCCGGGGCAAGTTCCTCTGCAAGGTCGGCGGCCGGCCTGGCATTCCCTTCGAAGTTGTACTGACCCAGGCCGAACTCGCAATCAATGACACCAACAAGCTGTGGCATACCCAGAGCCAACCTGAAAGCCGAGCCGTGTCATGAATCGCCCCAACAATCGACGAGCACAGCCGAGCCGTGTCAGCTCGGAGACGTGGCTCCTCTTCACAGTTCTTGGACTGGTGATCATCATTTTGGGTGTCATTCACGTTGCTGTGACCCTTGGGCACTCTCTCGCTGGTCTTCCCCCCGCCTCGGCCAACCCTTGGCGGAACCTGTTCGGAGTGCTCAAGGGTGAGGTAGCGTGGCCCATGGCTTCGACTTGGGTGGCGGCAGGGGTTCTCGTGCTGTTCCTTCTCTGCGTGATCGGTGCAGGGCTGCTCATCCGTCATCGACGTCTCCGCTCATCGCGGGTGGATCGCAATGCCGCCTGGCTCGGTGTAGGGAGGGATATCCAGCCGCTCACCACCAAGGCAGTGGCTGCCACTGCCCAGCGCCTTGGCGTCGAGAAAGCGATTGGCGTTCCCATCGGGAGAACCGTGAAGGGCGGTGTTGCCATCTACGGGTCTTGGGAGGACATGCAGGTCGACATCTGGGGGCCGCGCACAGGTAAGACGACAGCCAGGGCGATTCCAGCGATTCTCGAGGCCCCAGGTGCAGTCTTGGTCACGTCGAACAAACGCGACGTGGTGGATGCGACGCGTGATCCTCGAGCTCGTAAGGGGGAAATCTGGATCTTCGACCCGCAAGGGGTGGCTGGCGAAGAACCCACAGAGTGGTGGTGGAACCCGCTGTCCTATGTAACCAATGAGGTTCAAGCGAGCAAGCTTGCTGAGCACTTTGCCTCCAGTTCACGGGATCCTGGAGCACGCACCGATGCGTTCTTCGACCCTGCAGCCCAAGACCTACTTTCTGGCCTACTCCTCGCCGCCAGTCTCGAACATCGATCCATCACTGATGTCTACAGGTGGCTGACCCGACCAACGGACGCAGAGGCCATTGAGATCCTCCAAGACGGAGGGTATCCGTTGATCGCAGATCTTGTCGCGGGTGTCGTCTTCGCGCCGGAGCGGCAACGCGGTGGGGTGTACGGCACGGCTCAGCAGATGACGTCCTGCCTGACGAATCAGGAGATCGCGCAGTGGGTGAACCCAGGCGGAGGGGAAACCCGACGTGAATTCCGACCTGAGAACTTCGTTCGTGATGGTGGAACTTTGTACAGCCTCAGCAAGGAGGGGCGAGGGACCGCCGGTCCTTTGGTGACCGCCCTCACGGTTGCTGTTGTCGAGGCTGCTGAGGCGCTCGCGGCTCGTTCTCCTGGCGGTCGGCTGGTTACCCCCTTGCTCGGCGTCCTCGATGAGGCCGCCAATGTGTGTCGCTGGCGCGAACTCCCCAACCTCTACAGTCATTACGGCTCACGTGGGATCGTGCTCATGACGATTCTCCAGTCGTGGTCCCAAGGAGTCGAGGTCTGGGGTGAGTCAGGGATGAAGAAACTCTGGTCTGCGGCCAACATTGCCGTTTATGGGGGCGGGGTCAAGGAGCGGGAGTTCTTGGAGATGCTCTCGGCCCTCATTGGTGACTACGACAAACTCACAACCTCGGTTGCCTCTGGGAAGGGGCAGCGAAATGTGACCGAGCAACTGACCCGTGAACGGATTCTCGATGTTGCTGACCTTGCGGCGTTGCCGAAAGGGCGCGCCTTGGTGCTGGCTTCAGGTTCCCGACCGACACTCATCGAGACTCTTCCATGGATGAGCGGGCCATATGCTGCGGATGTGGCCGCCTCAATCCGCGCTCATGATCCAGCGGTTCGGGAGTGCAATCAGGGCCGCGGTAATGTCGCAATCATCGGAGACGTCGACGGGGAGGAGATCAGAGGTGAGTGAAGTGGTTGAGTGGTGGAATGAGGCTACTGCAGAGCAGTCATTGTTCTACAGCTCGCTCGATGATTTCGTGCGGGAGTACATCTGTCAGGTCTTCCGTCGAAACGTCGGCGAGGAGGGGCGGTCCGAACTTCGGTGGTCAGCCCGATGGTGGGAATCTGCTGAAGCGGTGATCCGTTTGGAGGCGTTGTGGCGTTCCTGGGAGCACCATCGCTTGGATGGGGCGACAGGGATGTCCGTTTGGCTACGCGATCATGCTGATTATCATCTGGGGCTTCTCATGAGTCCTACTGGCCCTTGGGCGCGCTCCAAGGACACAGCCTCCAGTCTTCAGCCGCTTCCCTATGAGCCTCCGCCGGAGAATCTCTTCGCGGTCGAGTAAAAGAAGGAAGGTAAGTCACCGGCTTCGGAGCATGGTCTGGCGCGCATGAGCAGCACCTTGTCCACCGCGCCGATGGGTGGCCGGGACGACAGGCTTGGCTGAACAGACTGCCGCACTCGGGGGCGTCGCTTGTGAGACCTCAGCAAGCATCCGCGCCTTGAGAACCTTATGATTTCCGAGACCTTCAAGGCGCTGGGCCAGTTCTTGGCGTCGCTCGGAGGAGTCCCAGGCAGAGTAGGCGCGGCGGAAAGAATTGGTCGATTCCACTGATGTGCCAGGGCTGGCCTTCGCCTGCCGGGTGTGTTCACGGGCTTCTCGCTTGTCGGCATCGCTGATCGTGAGTTCTTCAGCGGCAGCGGCCCTCAAGGTTCGCTCTTCGCTCAGGGCTCTGGTGACCTCCGGTGCTGGGAATGACAGCCCGTGGCGGTCGCGCAACTCTCGGAGGATTCGATGTTCAGCGTGGAGGGCTTCGACTCCGAGGTCTGGCCACGTCTTGGCCAGTAGGTAACGGCGCGCCACATCCAGAGGTGAGGCGTTGCCCCACCACTCGGTGCGGTGTACGTCGGCGAGGGCTCTACGAGCGCTCTGCTCGTCCAAGGCGATATCCAGTTCATCCCGTGTCGGGACAAATCCCAAGACAGTTTCAGTGGGTCCTCCTTGGAGCCTCAGTTCCGCCAAGGCCATGCCGATCAAGCCCGCCGCTGACATCAGAGTCCTTGTGGCTCTGGTCAGGGCTTCCTCGGTACCATCATCGCTCTCGTCCACTTGGGTCGCTCCTTCTGTCGGCGAGCGCTCTTGGCTGACACAGTACCCCTTGTGGGGTGGGTGGGTGGCTGGTTAGCCTTGGTGAGGGCAATGTTCATGATCCTTTCGCTCAGCAGGTAGGTTGCCGGCTCGGGTGAGTGGTTGGTGTCGAGGTCGGGCCGAGTGCATGGCACATGGTTGCGAGTTCCTGCGATGCTCGCTCTACGGCCTGGTCAGGGAACGGAGGACGCGCCTGGATCCGTCATGAACCGCGCTCAGAGTTGCTTTCATCGGTGAGGGGAGTGGTTGTGGTGATTCGTGAGGGTAGGTTGGATGGGGTGTGGCGTGCGCATCATCGGTTGCTGCTGGCCCGGTTGGATTTCCAACGCTTGATCTTGGCTGCGGCTCGGTCAGGTGCGTCAGAGCGTGAGATCCGAAACAGTGTCCATGGCCACTGCCCGGATGTGCGAGAGCTGTTGCAGGAGGCAGAGAAACTGCCTCCAGTGCCGGAGGGGTTTTCCGGTTCGGGTCCGTACGAGATCTGCCAACGCTACGCTGTCGGGTTGTTGACACGAGAACAACTCGTGGACGAACTGACTCGCTGGGACTACCCGCCCAGGTCTTGGCCTCGCGACTACTTTGATGATTACATGGTGGACCCTCCGGGATCATGGCTCGAAGTTGAAGAAGCGGAAAGTGATGGATTGATCGATATCAGTACCTATGGCGAGGTGTTGAACCGGAGGCACCCGGATGAGTCGTGAGGTGGTGGATCCCGGGGTGCATGTTGAGGTCGTGACGGCGTTGTCGAAACCGGGTGAGGCCTTGGCGGTGGGGGCTCCGACCTCGAGCCTGAGGAACCCGGAATGGTTCCAGCCCAACGGGAAACCTCGGCGGCGAAGAAGTGATCTTC
>NZ_RQYT01000059.1 GCF_003932785.1 Arachnia propionica
AGAAGAAGATCGCCCAGTTCGAGAAGCGCGAGCCCAAGCCCGTCTGCGCCCAGCTCGTCGTCCCGGTCTCCCCGACCGTGACCCCGGGCGTGTGCACCCCGGGCTCGACCACCCCGAGCGACCCGACCGTCGAGGTTCCGACCACCGAGGGCATCACCTACGGTGACCCGAAGATCGTCACCGAGGGCCGCAACGTCACCGTCACCGTGATCGCCACCCGCAAGGACGGCTTCATCATCAACGGCGGCAACCTGCCCGAGGGCTGGGTCTACAACAACGACGGCACCGCCACCTTCACCACCACGGTGGAGCAGCCGATGTGTGACGCACCCACGCCGCCGACCCCGACCACCCCGCCGACCCCGCCGACCCCGACCCCGCCCGCCGATGCGGAGCCGGTGAAGCCGGTCGATCCGAAGGTCGTCCCGGGTGTCTGCAAGCCGGGGTCGTCGAAGCCGACCCCGCCGCAGGTCGAGGTGCCGAAGGTGCCGGGTCTCGTCTACGGAACCCCGTCCGTGACCATGCACGGTGGCAA
Organism: Arachnia propionica; assembly: GCF_003932785.1. Taxonomy (GTDB): domain Bacteria; phylum Actinomycetota; class Actinomycetes; order Propionibacteriales; family Propionibacteriaceae; genus Arachnia; species Arachnia propionica_B. Next base: position 536 of record NZ_RQYT01000059.1, read on the forward strand.
GTTCAAGGTCACCGTCACGGTGACCCCGGAGGCGGGCAAGAAGGTCGGTGACCTGGGCAAGGGCTGGACCCTGAACCAGGACGGCACCGCCACCTTCACCCACGTCGGCTCCATGCCGATGTGCGGCAAGAAGCCGAAGCTGCCGAAGACCGGTAGCTGATCCGCTGACCAGCGCGTGGGGCCTGTCACCAGTCACGGTGGCAGGCCCCACTGCGTTGTTCACGCACCCTCGCCTCGCCGCCGGCGAACCGGATGGAACGGCGTCAGGATTGCAGCAGATCCAGCAGCGCTGGGAGAGCGGTGGAGGGGTTGGGACCGCGGCAGTTGGCTGACACAGTTCCCGCAGCCTTCGCCCGTTTCCGGGCCGCCTCGTGGTTGCCCACGGGGAACTTCCCGAGGAGGTTCTTGCCCTTCATCAGCTTCAGCGACGTCAGCCTGTCCTGGAGCTGTCTCGCGGTGGAGCCGGGCCTCCGCCAGTCCTCCTGGTGCCACAGCAACCACACCTCAAAGCAGGGATTGCTCACCAGCACCTCGACCCCCTCACGCCTGGCCAAGGCGAAGGCCTCTTCCAGGGTCGCATGCTCGTCGCAGTCGACGAGACACACCACCCAGTCGTAGTCACGCCGTGTGCGTTCCTTGACCGCCCGTTTCACCACCCGCAATGGGTCGGTTCCATCACCACACGCGGTGAACGTGGCGGCGGTTCGGGGAAGGACCTGGCGCAGCTGCTCCAGATACTGGATCTCGGTGACCTTTCCCTCCGTCACGACGAGGCCGTGCGGCCGTTCCCTCCGCTGACGTCGCCGCCTCACGCCGCCCCCTGACCGTCCTCCAGCAGCGTGTGGATGAGGCTGGGGGCCAGCCTCGGCAGCGCCCCGTAGCGACCTTCCAGGTACCGCTTGGCGACGTTGTCGTCCCGGTGCGTGGTGAAATCGGCCAGGGAGAACAGCTCCGTGGCCCCGTCATTCTCCTTCTCCGTGAACCAGATCTGCCCCTTCTCGAACCCGAGCTCGGAGAGGTTCGACAGCAGATGGGTGTCGTGGCTGGTGAAGAGCAGCTGCGCCCCCGCGGTGTTGAACTCCGGGTTCTGGAAGAACCCGATGAGGATCTCCGCCAGGTGAGGGTGGAGGCTGGCCCCGAGTTCATCGACGACGAACAGGCCGCCCTTCCGGAGCCGGTTGATGGCCGGGATGGCCAGCGCCAGCCAGGCCAGGGTGCCGTCGCTCTCCTCGCGCATGGTGAACGGCCCCGCGTCGCAGCCATGATCGAACTCCAGCCCGCGGATCACCGCCTCGACGGCGGGCTCGGGCAGCCCTTCCCCTTCCCCCAGCTCCGACGTCGACTCCTCGGGCGGGTCATCGATGTCCTGGACGAGGATCTGGAATGCCTCGCGGAACCGAAGCATCCTCTCAAGGAGGCTTGGTGGGAGCGCGTCCTCGCGCAGGCTGACCCCCCGGATGCCGACGTCCGCCATCCGCAGCACCGTCGAGATCATCTCGGGGGTCGATCTTCCCTCAGCGAGGTCGTCCACGATGGCCCCGATCCGGTTCCGACGCTCCTCCTCCCCCAGCGGAACGATCTCGACACCATCCAGCAGAGCACTCCCGATGGGGGCTAGCACATCGTGTTTCAGCGTGATGGCGCGACTGAGGAGCAGCTCCCGGGCCGCGACCCGGCCCATCGAGACCACCCCACGCCCGTAGGAGACCCGGTCGCTGGTCCGCTCGAACAGCACTCTGGGGCGGGTGCGCGGCACATCCCTCAGCCATTCCGCGACAATCCCCTCGTCGTCGACCTCGAAGCCGTAGGTGTGCCGCGTCCCGTCCAGGACGAAATCCAGTTCGTACCGGCTCGGCGTCCGCAGCGATCCGGCATCGAGCCGGAACGGGGCCCGAGGTATCTGCTTGCGTTCGAGCCAGGACGTGGCCGAGTACCGGATGGCGCTGAGCACGTACTTCAGCGCGTCGAGGACGGTGGACTTGCCGGAGGCATTGGCTCCGAAGAGCCCCGCCACGGGGTACACACTCGACTCCCACGTCGCCCCGGGGGCGGGTCGCAGCGTCCTCAGCTCGGGGCGGTTGAACTCGAGGACCGCCCCGTCGCGGATCGACTTGTGGTTCCGTGCCGTGAACGAGAGCAGCAGCATGCCTCAACTCTACACATCGAACACAATCAACTGCACAACAAGTCAAGATTTGAAGAAAATCACCAGATCAGCAGTCCTCAGGCACTCATCACGGCTCCACTGGCGGGAACCGGTGGCCCGGAGTCTCGTCCGGGACTCCTCCGTCGACCCAGCCCCGCGCCGTCAGCTCCGCCGCCAGGCGACGGCCGAGGGCCGCATGGATCGCCGTCGAGAAGTGGACGTCGTCACCCCGGTCCATCACCGACTGCGGGGTGCGGCCCTCCGCCCTGGCTCGCAGGTCGTCGTCGGTCGGGGTGATGCCCGCCGCCTCCAGGGCCTCCTCCCTGAGCCAGGTGCGGAAGTCGAAGAAGCGCCCCGGATGGTGCTCCAGCAGCCATGCGTTGAGACGCTCCGCCAGCTGCCACAGGATGTCCCCGGGACGGTTCGTCGTCGCCGGGCTCAGTCCGATGAACAGCACCCTGTCGTGCCCGGCCCAGTCCAGGAACCGCTGATGCGACGCAATGACATGGGTCGTGCGGTCGGGGCACACCGTCGTGCCGTTCGCCCAGTGGTTGTTCGTGCCGACGGAGTAGATCAGGACGTCGCCGCGCGAGTCCGGCAGCCCCGAGACGAACGGGACGAGCATGCCCACCTGCGCCGGGGCACCCGGCTCCGTCCGCTCGAAGAACCACGTGTCCCCCCTGCGCTCCAGCGTCCCCGCCACCCCCGCGAGGGAGCCCTCGTAGCGTCGCTCCTCGTGGTCGCAGGTCTGCGCGCACTCCAGGCGCACCTCCCCCTCGGCCGGGATGGTCCCGCCGACGGGCCGCACCCACACCTCCAACGACCCGCAGCGGATCCCCACACCGTCGGCCGTCTCCCCACACCGTCCCCGGTTCACGACCCGCACCGCGCCACCCAGTGCCTCCTCCAGCCTCGCGGGCCACGCCTGGGACAGGGGGAATATCCCGTCCTTCGATCCGCCCTCGGTAAGACTGTCACCCCAGCAGGTGATGCGGTGGCGGGACGGGGTCATCGGAACCTCCTAATGGTCGTGGCGCACTCGGCGACGATGGCTGGTCGCATCCTACGACCTCGCCCGGCCGGGAATCCCGCCCCGGGCGGAGGTGGTCATCCACCCTTCTCAGGTGTGCCGGAGCGCGACCCGTTCCACCTCCAGCGCAGCCATCTGACGTCGGTAGTAGGTCTCGAAGCCCTCGACCTCGATCGGGTCGGGGTGGACGACGACGGTCTCCGCCGACGTGAACACCCCGGCGAGGAACTCTGGCAGCGAGGCAGCACCCGAACGTGCGAACGCGGCGAGCAGGGCGATCCCCCACGCCCCACCCTCGGCGGCGGTCTCCCCCACCGCGACGGGAACCCGGGTGGCGGCGGCCAGGTGCCGCTGCGCCACGCCGGGGGTGCGGAACACGCCACCGTGGGCGAACAGCGAATCCAGGGCGACGGCGTCGTCCTGGAGCAGCACATCGAGCCCCACCCGCAGCGTCGCGAACACCGAGTACAGCTGGGCGCGCATGAAATTGGCCAGCGTGAGCTCGCTGTCCGGGGTCCGCAACACCAAGGGCCTGCCCTCCTCCAACTCCACGAGGTGTTCCCCGGACAGATAGTTGAAGGCGACGAGCCCGCCCGCGTCCGGCGCCCCGTCGAGCGACGCGGTGAACAGCGCCTCGAAGATCCGTCCCTGATCCGTGGGGACGCCGAGCCGCTCCGCGAACTGGGTGAACACCGACGCCCAGGTGTTGACCTCCGAGGCGCCGTTGTTGCAGTGAACCATCGCCACCGGGTCGCCGCCGGGGGTCGAGAGCATCTCGATGGCCGGGTGGGCCTCCGCCGGTGGGGTGTCGAGGACGATGAGGGCGAAGATCGAGGTGCCTGCGGAGACGTTTCCGGTGCGGGGGGCGACGGTGTTGGTGGCGACCATGCCGGTCCCGGCGTCGCCCTCGGGCGGGCAGGCGAGGCAGCCCGCGTGAAGGTGGCCGGACGGGTCGAGCAGGAGCGCGCCCTCCGGGGTGAGGGTGCCCGCGTCCGCCCCGGCCGGGAGGGGTTCCGGGAGCAGCTCGGTGACGCTCCAGTTCAGCCCCCGCTGCGCCGCCACCTCGTCGAAGGCCGCCACCGCGTCGGCCCGCCACGCCACCTGGGGGTCGAGGGGGAACATGCCGGAGGCCTCGCAGGCCCCGACGACGCGGCGCCCGGTGAGTCGCCAGTGGATCCACCCGGCGAGGGTGGTGATCCGCGCCACGTCGCGGACGTGCTCCTCCTCGGCGAGGGCCGCCTGCCACAGGTGGGCGATCGACCAGCGCTGCGGGATGGTGCAGCCGAAGAGCTCGCTGAGCTGCTGCGACGCGGGGCCGGTCATCGTGTTGCGCCAGGTGCGGAACGGCACGAGCAGCCGATCGTGGGCGTCGAGGGCGAGGTAGCCGTGCATCATCCCGGAGACGCCGATGGCGCCGAGCTGGGTCAGTTCGACACCGTAGCGGTGACGGACATCCGCGACGAGGGTGGCATAGGCCTCCTGCATGCCCGTGACGGCGTCGTCGAGGGAGTAGGTCCAGATCCGGTCGACGAACTGGTTCTCCCAGTCGTGGGCGCCGGTGGCGATGGGCTGGTGGTCCGGCCCGGTCAGCACCGCCTTGATGCGGGTGGAGCCGAACTCGATACCGAGGGCGGTCTCTCCGTGGACGATGGCGGCGGTGGGGTCGGTCGGGTTCGACATGGCGGCACTCCTCTGGGCGATGCCGAAAGCCTACCGGGGTGTCAGCGTCGCCGTCGGCTCTCCCGTTCAAGCCCTTCTTCCCCGCTGGTCGAGCCGGGACCCGGAACGTGGTGCAGGGGCCCGTGTCGAGACCCGGCGACGGTTTGCAGGGACCCTTGCGAAGGTCTCGACACGCTCGCTTCGCTGCGCGGCTCGACCAGCGGAAAATCAGCGAGCATCCCCTATCCGCGCACCCTCTTGGCCCACGAAGCGGACCACCCGGTCGGGCTGGGAGTCCCAGTGCCGGGACCACAGGTCGATGCCCTCGACGAGGCCGCGGTGGACGCTGGGAGCGCGCTCGGCGAGGTGGTCCAGGTGCTGAAAGCGGATGGTGAGGTCGGCCTCGAGCCACTGGAGGTCGCGCATGCAGTCGTCGAGCGCGCTCCAGTTCCCGCCGAAGTAGTCGGGGAAGGTGAGCGTTCGTGCCAGCAGCCGGAACAGCTGCTCCCGGTTGGGCACGTTGCGGACGTTGATGACGTACTCGACGGGGTCGGCGGCCCGGGGGCGCTGGGCGACTCGCTGGGCGTGACGGGTGAGGCCGTCGACGAACTCGGCGATGGCCCGGCGTCGTTCGACGGTGTTGCGGGAGAGGTACAGCGAGAGGTCGGGGTGCTCCTCGATGTGGCAGCCGTAGGCCTGCTCGTTGCCGAGGTCGCGCCCGTTCCAGCCGATGCTCTGGAGCGCCAGGGTGAGGTCCCCCGCGGGCAGGAACCGGTGCCGCAGCACCCAGGAGCCGGGCTCCTCGGCGATGACGTCCCAGTCGGCGACGTGGAGGGCGGTGCGGAGCGGGTCGATGCGCGAGGACACGGTCACGGCCTCCGATGGGCGACCTGCTGCTGGTCCATGGCTCTCCTTCCGTCCCCCGGGACGACGGTACCGGGTTCCCCGGCATGATGTTCGCGGGGACAACGTCTCGTTCTGCCGTCATCATGGATGTCATGTCTGCTTCCTCCGCCTCCTCGCCGGTCTCCTGTCCGCCCGTCGTCGTCCTTCCGGGGCTCCACACCGCGATTCCCACCGTCGCGGGGGATGACCGCACCCTGCTGCTCGACGCCGAGGGTGCCGTCAGGGAGGTCGTCGATGACACGCTCCGGGAGTGCGGGTACCGGCTGGACCGCCCTGAGGGAGAGGTGGTCGCGACGCTGCACCGCGACCTGTTGGTGGTCGCGGAGAACGACGGGTTGCGGTGCCGTGACATCACCTCCGGGGCGGAGCGCTGGGTGAGTCCGCTCCGGGCCGAGGAGGTGTGTCTCAGCCAGGACGCGACGCTGGTGTGGGTGGTGGAACGGTTGGATCCGGAGCACCTCGCACTGCACTGTCTGGATGCCAGCGACGGCGACACGATCGCGAGGGGGGCCCTGAAGGATCCGTTCTTCCCCTCCGTCACGCGACTGCACGCCGTCGCGGTCACCACCACGCCGGGTGCTCAGCAGATGATGCTGGACCTGGGCGGTGGGCAGGACGGCATCGGGTCGTGGCTGTTGACGCTGACCCAGGGCGTCGGCCGGAAGAAGATCCGGGCCACGGAGCTGTTCCCCCGCCAGGATCGGGCGCTGGTGGCGTGGTCGCCGTCGGGACGGCGGGCCCTGGTGTGGGACAACGACGACTACCGCCACCTCAGCTGCGACTGGGCGGGCGTGAAGCCCGTGGTCACCGTCGAGGGAGACCCGCAGGTCTTCGCCGAGGTGGAGGGGGTCGGCTTCTGGGAGACCTTCCTCACCGAGGACCTGGCGCTGGTGCAGAGCGGCGACGCACGCATCTGGGGCTTCGATCCGGCGGCCTTGACGCTCGGGCGCGAGCTGGAGGTCGAGGGGTTCCCGCCCGTCCCCGGCCGAGAGATCTTCGACGTCGACAGCGACGAGACGTACGCCCCGTTCCCCTTCCGGGACCGCAGCGGTCGGCACCTGGTGCTCACCACGTGGGCCAGACATGACGGGAACCGGCAGACCGTCGTGGTGCGGATCGAGGACATCGTCGCGGCCCTGGCGGTTCGCCTGCCTTAACGCGGGAAACAGGGCCTCGAGGCCGGACGCGGTGGGGCCGGACGGGGCGGGGCCGGGCGTGCACGAACCGCCGCTTCGCCTCCACGAGACCCTGATGTCAACGCTGCCATCGAAGCAGAACGGCGATTCGTGACCACAGAGGGCGCGGCACGAGAGGCGGGACGAGAGGCGGGAGGCCGGGCGACGTCGGGGACGTCCGGGCGGGACGCCGGGCCAGGCCCGGGCCCCCAGCGCGCGGGACGAGGGACGAGACGTGCACGAACCGCCGCTTCGCTTCCACGAGGCCCTGATGTCAACGCTGCCATCGAAGCAGAACGGCGGTTCGTGACCAAGGAGGGCGCGGGACGAGGGGGCTGACAGGGGGTTGGGGATCTGCCACGATGACCGGGTGAACCTCGCCGAGATCTTCGCCGCCGAACCGCCGCCGACCTCCGAGAAAGACCTCCACGACCTCATCCTCGCCCGGCTCGACGCGATGCCCACCGGGCGCACAGGCGTCGTCCAGGCGCTGAAGAAGGCCCTCCTCGACGACTCCGACGCCCGGCCCACCTGGCATCAGGCCACACCACGTCGCGAGTGGCACCAGCCCGGCCCCTTCCCGATCGGCTCCCCTCACGAGGGCGACGGCTGGGGCGTGGTGCTGCTCATCGAACTCGGCGCGACCCCGGCCCAGGTGGTGAAGGCCATCGGTCGGCTCTCCTGCGTGTACGGCAATGAGCGGCTCCGGCCCGACAGCGTCGCCGAGGCCCTCACCGCGCAGCCCCGCGACTGGGCGGAGCGGTTCGTCGCGAGTGCCGCCACGAAGAGCGCCCCGGCCGACGCCTGCTGGGCGGCCGACCTCCTCATCGAGCACCACCGCCTCCCCCTGCCGGAGTCCCCGACGTTGTGGATCAGCTGGCTGAGGGACGTGCCGGTCCCCGGCCCGGGTTACCGCTGGCAGGAGCGCCTCCTCATGGCCTGTCGCCTGCCCGACGCCCTGCAGAACACCCATGACGGCAGCATCGACGAGCTGGCCCCGCGCATCCGCGAGGCCCTCGGCGACGACCTCCGGGGCGACGAGCTCGTCGTGGCTCTCCTGGCGGTCATCGAACGCGGCGAGTTCCACGCCTGGCAGCGCAACGCGGTGGACTGGATCGCCGGGCTCGGCCTGGCCGACCTCGTGGCGCGGCACAAGGGGATCGCCATCCCGGCCGTCCACAACGCCCGCAACAAGGCGCTGACCTTCCTCGTCACCCAGCTGCTCAAGGCGGAGCTGACGGATCCGGAGCTGACGGAGGTCGCGTTGGCGGTGCTGTCGGGCACCAGCAAACCGCTGCGCCGCAAACTCCTCGCCGCCTGCGCCCGCATCACCCGCCCCAGCGACGAACTGGTCGCGATGGTCGACGTCGCCGCGGCCGACGACGACCCCGGCATCGCCCAGGCCGGGAAGGATCTCCTGGCCGCCTGGGGCCGTGACGCGACGACGACCGTCGTCCACGGGCTGTGGCGGGAACCCACCGGGGCCGCCCCCGAACCACCCGCCTGGGAACCACGGGTGCTCGACGAGCCGTCCCTCCACGAGACCCTCCTCGGCATCACGTGGAGCCTCGACCCCGAGCCCTCGGAGTTCCGGCTGGCCGAGCTCGTCATCACCGCCGCCGCACGCGGCCGTGACGTCGTCGTCGACGCCATCCGCGCCGACCTCGAAAGGCCCAGCAGCATCAACCTGTCCCTCTTGAGATTGCTGTGGCTGTGGGCCAACGACCACCTGGCGAACCCCCTCGAAAGCGACCGCCCCGGCGACCCCCACACCAGCTATCCCCTCGGGGAGCTCAACAACCAGCGGGTGCTCTCCCTGCTGGACGGCCTCGGCCGGGTCCCGACGGTCCTGTCCACCCCGGACGAGGCGATGATGCGGCTGTCCTGGCAGGCTCTCCAGGACCGCGTCGCCCAGTACCGCGACGCCGACTGCGCGGCCCTGGCAGCGGATGTCGCGGTGGCGCTGGGGAGGCTCGACCCTCACACCGCCCCTGAGGATCTCTCCCCCTTCGCCCTGCCCATCGAGGGCGTGGACTCCGGCCTCGACGAGGTGCTCGCCGCCTGGCTGACCACCCCCGCAGCTCCCCCCAGCCTCGAGATCCAGGACCCTCCCCAGGAGGATGCGCGCCCCCGCCTGGTGGCCCGCGGGAACGAGGCGACGACCCACCGCCTGCTCGGGCTTTCCACCGCCTGGGACGAGGACTACGACTCCGGACACAGCGGGACCAGCGGTGAGGGGGACTGGACCCTGGCGCTCATGCCGCACCATCTCCATCGCTTGGAGACCAACATCGTGGCCGCCAACCACGGGTTCTGGCCACCGTTCGAGGGGCATTTCAACCGAGTCGCCGAGGTGTCGTCGCGCTTCTCTCCCCTGCTCAGCTTCGCCGCAATCTCCTACGCCTCCGACATCGTCGCAGAGGGGCGGATCTTCACGGCTCGGACGTTGGTGGAGGCGTGGGACCGGGGCGCGGTCACAGCCGACGACCTGGTCCGGGCCCTCGACCACGACCTGCGCGACGGCTGGCCGCTGTCCCCGGCGAAACTCGCCGCCACGTGCAGGCAGGTCGCTGAACTCGGCGGGCTGGCGCTGGTGTGGCCGCTGCTCGTGGCCGTCGCGGAGGAGGTCGCCGGGGCGGAGAAACTGACGGCCGCCGTCGGCACCGTGCTGGAGATCGTCCTCGCCCTCCTGCCCGAGGTCCAGGCCGCCGGGGTTCCGGTCGCCCTGCCCACCGTCGCCACGCTGGCCGCCCGCAAGGGCAGATCCAAGGCCATCGCCGCCGCCCAGGCCCTGACGAAGGCCCTCCGATGAGCACCTGGCGGGCCGAGCGGTTCACCCAGCTGTTCGACGACGCCACGTGGCGCGACCTCCCCGAGCGGCTCGCAGCCCTCGACGACGACGAGCGTGCGGCTGCTGCCCGGGGCCTGCCGAAGGCGCTCCCGACCCTACGAAAGGCCGTTGACAAGGCCGGACGCCCCGACCGGGGGCTGGGCCTGCTCCTGGCCGTCATCAACCTCGACGGCACGGTGCAGCAGGCGATCACGTCCACCTCGTCGTGGTGGTTCCTCAGGCTCTCGCCGGAGCAGCTGGAGCTGGTGCGTCGCGAGTTGGCGGCTCGGGGCAAGGACTGGGTGGCCGCCTTCGTGGAGGTCGCCCTCGACGAGGTTGCGTTCGACCCGCCCTTCATCCGGGACCTGCTGGCCGACGTCGGCCTGCCGCAACCGCACCACCCGGGCCTCCTCATCGACCCCACCTTTCAGGCCGACTGGCCCAGCCCCGGCCGCGCCTGGGAACGCAACTTCCTTGCCACCTGCTCCTTCCTGGACCTCTTGACCGAGCCGTGGTCGTTCTTCGTGGAGGAGCGCGCCGAGGATCACCGGAGGATCCGTTCCCGTCTCGAAGATCTGCGGCAGGTCGAACCCTTGGACGACGAGGCGCTGGCCGCCGCGCTCGTCGGGGCGCTGGGCCGCGACAAGGACCCGCGTCCCGCCATCACCTGGTTGGACCTGCTGGACCTCGGGCACCTGCTGGGCCCGCACGTCGATCGGCTGCTGACGCTGCTGCCGCAGCTGTCCGGGGCTCCCGCCACCTGGCTGCGCACCACGCTGCTCGGTCTGGAGCTCGACGACGACCAGGTCAGCGTCCTGGCACTCGACACCCTCGTCAGACGCGAGAAGGGGCCGAAACTCGCGGTGCTGGAGCGCCTCCGCTCCCTGTCCTCCCCGACGGCGGACCTGACCGGAACCGTCGCCGCCCTCCTCGACGACCGATCCCCCGACGTGCAGCGGGCCGCCAAGACGCTGCTCGAGTCCTGGCAGGAGCCGGCGCCGACGACACCGGCACCGGAGCTGTGGCGCGCGCCGTCGGGACCTCCCGCGGTCGTCGCGGCCGCCGAGAGCCCGGAGCTCCCGGTCCTGCTGCAGGGACTCTGCGCCCACCCCCAACCGTTCCCAGTCGAGGTGGACCGGGTCCTCGACGCGCTGGTCGCCGCCGCCGACGACGACGGCGCCGAGCAGGTTTCCGCCCTGGTCAGGCAGGAGTTCGACGGGCGCCGTGCCGGACATCCGCTGTGGACGGTCCTGGACCACTGGAGCCGGGGCCGCGACCCGATGGCCGGGGTGCGGCTCGGCCCGTTCCAGCAGGTGGCGGCGCTGCGTGCGGCTGACGTCGTGGCACGGCTGGGGCGGATCCCCCGCCTGCTGTCGACGACCCACGCGGATCGGCCGTGGCTGGAGGTCAGCGAGGTCGCCGCGAGGGCCCGTGATTGGGCGGAGGCCGGGGAGCCCCTGATCCGCTCGGATGTCGCCGTCGCCCTGTCCCGGCTGGATCCCCGGGAGCCGGGCGAGTGCCCGGCGGTTCCTCTCGACGGCGGGGGCAGCCTCGCTGACGCCGTCGCCCTGTGGCGGGCCGACGGCTGGGAGGCGGCGGAGCGCAGTCTCGTCCCCGAGTGGGCCGGTTATGCGCCACCCACCCATTTCGGTTTCGAGGGGGAGGCGGTGTGGCTGTGTCCGGCGCGACTCGGCCCCGTCATCCGGCGGATCGAGGCGGACCTCGGTCAGGACCGGACCGGGGAGGCCGCCGAGCGGTGCGCGAGGGCGGTGGATCTGGCCCGCCCCATCACGGTGGCGCTGGCCGGGTGTGCGTTGCAGGTGGCGGCGGCCGTGCCCACCGGGCTGCGGGAACTCGTCGCGGCGGCCCTGTTCACGGCCTGGGATGAGGAACGCCTCGACGGGGCGAGCCTGGCAGCGGCCTGGCCGAGAGACGGCTCGCTGCCGGTGGCGCGGATCGTCTGGCTGCTGACCCGGATCGCGGACGAGGGCGGGCTGGCCGGGGTGTGGCCGCTCATGGCGGTGATGGCGGAGCAGGTCGCGGGGGCTGACCGGCTCCCACCGGGCACCGCGCCCCTGCTGGAACTGGTGGCCCGCCTGGCCCCGTCGGTCCCGGAACCGACGGAACTACCGAAGGTCACGGCACTGGCCGCGAGCGGCGCCAGATCGAAGTCGGCGGCAGCGGCCCGGGCGATCGTCAAGGCACTCCGGTGACCCCTTGGCCGCCTGAGCGGTACCGGCAGCTCGCCTCGTCGGGGACCAGCGACGAGTTGATGGCCACCATCGAGGCCCTGGGGCCGGAGGAACAACGGGCTGCATCCGCTGGCCTGGACCCTGCCATCCCCATACTCACGGAGTCCCTGCGTGAAGGGGCCTGGCTCAGTCCGCTGCTCGCCGTGCTGCTGCTCGATGGGTCTCCCCGGCAGTTCCTTCGGATTCTCGCGCAGGGTGGTCATTGGCTCGCCTGGGAACTTCACCACCACCCTGAACAGTTGGCTGTCCTCGCTCGCGTCGCCGTGGCTCGAGGAGCCACGTGGGGAGCCGGGTGCGTCGCCGACTCAGGACGACGCCATGACTCACATCACGTGGTTCTCCTCGACGAGCTGATCGTGGCCCACGACCTCGCGCTGCCTGTGCGTTCCAGTTTCTGGCGGGCCTGGCTGGGCACGAGGGAGCTGGCCGTGCCACGTCCACAGCGACGTTGGCAGGAGCACTACCTCACTGCTTGTCGCCATCCCGAGGCCTTCTCACAACTGCCACAGGAACCTTCCTTGGCTTCGATCATCGCTGAGGCGCTCGCGGCCCTCCATGCTGTAGAGCCCGTCGATCATTCGAGACTGGAGGCAGCAACCGATGAGGTTCTCAGTATGGTGCGACGACGAGACGCCCGACAGTTCGCCCTGACCTGGCGGAAGGCATTGACCACCTGGAGGAGCAGGCCCTTCGAGCCGGGGAGGAGCGACTGACGTCTGGAAGATGCACGCCCCGGGTCGAAGTCGGCAGCGGCCCGGGCGATCGTCAGTGTTCTCGCCCAGCGTGTCGAGGTGCCTCACGTAGGAATGAGCGCGAAGGGTGGGTTGGTGCCTCACGTAGTGTGAGCGTGAGGCTTGCGGTCATTTTGGGGTTCGGA
>NZ_RQYT01000060.1 GCF_003932785.1 Arachnia propionica
GTCGCACGCAGAGTACGGCAGATGGCCTCGACCCCGAAACGGTCACGGTGTTCGTCGATGAACCGGATCATCTCGTCGTGGGGCGGTCGAGTTCCCTGGCGAAAAAAGCCGACGCGGCCTTGAGGATCTCATTGGCCCGGCGGGCTTCGGCAAGTTCCCGCTTGAGACGCTTGTTCTGCTCCTCCAAGGACTCGGCCACAGGCGTTGCTTCTGCCTCGGGGCCGTATCGGTTGCACCACAACCGCAACGTCTCCGTGTTGACGCCGACCTGCGGGGCGATGGCCCGGATCGAACGCGAACGCGGACCTCCCTCGACCGCTTGACGTTCCAGAACCAACCGGACCGCGGGCTGTACTTCTTGGGCATGTTCCAATTCTCCTTCAACTGGATCGGAACCAAACCCAGGACGGTTCAACGTCCCGCCCGTCGAGCTCGAGAACACGTTCTATGCTGTACACGGCGACCACAGCCTGCTGGTCGGAATCAAATAGGGAAAACCTCCAGCAAACCCAATGCCCATTACTCTAAGGTGCACAAGTGGGTTGTGATTTAACACAGCCAGACCGGGCCGAGTGACAAGAACACATCCATCGGGACACTAAGAGGGTGCGCGGATAGGTGCGTGTTGGGGATGTGGGGCAGGCACGAACACTGGTAGAAGGGTTCTAGCCAATCCTCTACTACCGAAGGAGTGTTCGTGCCTGCTGTCCCATCATGCATCATCAACCCGTTGTGGGACCAGTTCTCCGCGCTGATCCCACAACGGGTCGAGACTCATCCCCTGCAGTGCCACCGGCCCCGGATCCCGGACCGGGTCATCTTCGACAAACTCATCCAGGTCGTGGTGCTGGGCGTCAGCTACAACAAGATCGCTGACTCCTCCTGCTCAGCCACCACACTACGCAGCCGCCGTGATGAATGGATCCGGCTGGGAATCTTCACCCGCCTGGAAGCCATCGCCCGTGACGGCTACGACACGATGGTCGGCCTTGACCTGGAACACCTCCTGATCGACGGCTGCATCGTCAAGGCACCCTGCGGAGGCGAGGCCGCTGGACGTTCCCCGGTGGATCGAGGGAAACAAGGCACCAAACGCTCCCTGCTCACCGACGGTGCGGGGATCCCGTTGGGAGTCGTGGTCGCCCCAGCGAACCGACACGATTCCCCACTGTTACGCCCCACCCTGGAGTGTCTCAGCCGTCTCGATCTCGGCCTGGGAGCAGGACTACCCGAGACGATCACAGTCCATCTGGATGCCGGTTACGACTCCCAGGTCACCCGAGCCCTCCTTGAAGAGTTCGGCTGCCACGCAGTGATCAGCCCACGCGGGACCCCACTGGAGAGCGGGAAACGCTGGCCCGTCGAACGAACCCACTCCTGGCACAACCACGGATTCAAGAAACTCGCCCACTGCACCGAACGCCGCATCGAAGTCATCAACGCCTTCATCGCCCTGGCCAACACGATCATCATCATCCGCCAACTCCGCCACCACGCCTGGCTCACCCACCGCTGGGACACCCGCCCCACCCGCAGACCCTAACCCCCTATCCGCGCACCCTCTAACATGGCAACGGGCCGACTACCTGATAGGTGTTGACAAGCGATCATTTGGATGGTATACTGGATTTGTCTAAACATAATCAACCCATTCAGCGTCGATGGGGGAGGTCATGAAAAATACTATTGCTGACAATCAATCATCAGCACATGGTTCATTATGCCTCAGAGCAAGACAAGACATCTTATTCTCAGAAGTTCAAGGAGGAGTGCTTGTTCAATGGGGAGACCGTGGTTTCATCGTAAAGGGAAAATCTGCCTACAAGTGGGTGGCTAATTTATTGCCTAAACTTGATGGCAGTGTCAGTCTTGCTGAACTCGTAAGTGAGCTAGATGACCAACGAGCTTCTCTCGTAGAACAGCTGGTAGGAAGCTTAGTGTCTCGTGGGGCTGTCAGGGAAACGCCAAAATCGGATAAGATCACTCAAGCCGGTTTGGATGGTCAGTTGGCCTACATTGCCCATTATGCCATGGATCCAGTAGCTGGCCTAAAAGCACTCCAGGCCTGTTCAGTCACCGTCCACGGAGAAGGACACGTCGCGGAAGCCTGTGCCGCGGGGTTAATTGCTAACGGATTTACTCAAATCTGGTGTTCTGGGACGGTGGCATCAGCATTGATGGTGGTCAGAGAAATAGAACGCGCCAAAATAAATGGGCGGGTTGCAGTGAAAGTCGGTCCGGGTGCCTCGGAGAGTAACAAAATGGAGCTGGCTATATACGCAGATCTCGCCCTTTCGCCGAATGACCTACTTAGCAAGCTGCACGAATCCGTTAGTGCCGGAAAAATTGCTATCCCGCTAATCCTTGATTGTTCGCGAGCACTAATCGGGCCCGTCATCTCAAACGAATCGGTAGGGCTGACTTACGATGCTTGGGAGAGGTACCTTGCGGCAGCAGATCCCGAAACAGAAGCTGCGTTCCGCCGACGCTGGTTGAGAGGAGATTCCCAGTTGCCAGTACCTGGTAGCAGGCTCTCGCGAAGTTTGCTTGGCAACCTGCTTGCTTTTGAGGCATTCAAACACGTATCGGGAATCGGAGCCGAGACAGAGCAAGGTCTCGTGATATTTGACCTTGAAACTACAATTGGAGTTGCGGAAGACATTGTCCCGCTGCCGCATGCTTTGGCTACTCATGATGCACTAAATGTGCCAACAACGAACTTATGGCAAGAAATGCACACCGCAGACGATGCGGAAAGAAGTACAGGTGGCAATTCGGCGGAAACAACCTCGGGGAGGAAATCGGAATGGAAAAACTTGATCAGTCACTATACGGGGATAGTCTCAGACTATGCTGATTATGAAATAGTGCAGTCGCCGCTCAAGATTGGCTGCTTGCGGTATGCGAATCCGTGGTCGGTCTCTGATCGACGGGTAGTCTGGGGGTGGTCGCGAGACTCTCTTGCTATGGCCCGAGAGGAAGCTTTTCTGAAACTTGCGGAGATTTACTCTATCGATGCCGCAGCGCATCTCATGCCGAACTTGATTAAGGGATTTTATGCTCGATCAGGAAAACCGTTAGAGATGTCGAAAGAATTGCTTATGGAATACTCGAATTCGAGTAAAGTTGATCTGACGGTATCGGGATGGAATTTACGAGAGGCCTACATGCGGGCGATGTCCCGTTTGTATTCAGTCACAGCTCTCCGCAAGGTCAGTGAAGGAAAGAGTGAAACGGCGTTCCGATTCGAATTCGATATGAGCGACGAGAGTACTAGTTTCCTGGTGGGCGTCGCTAAGCAATATGGATTAAAAGTCTCCGGAGTGGCCCACGTGCACAGGACTGGCAGAGTCTCGGTGATTGTCAATGGTTATTGCAGCGGCACTGATAACGCTGTGAAACTTGACAAAACTTCAGTGGCGACACTGGACGATCCAAACAGGAGTGCTGCTGAGGCTCTAACGGAGATGCTGGCGCACGTTCAGGCTTCTAATGACATTGACCTTCGAAGTGATACGGATGAATCAGTTAAGGTACCTGGAGAAGTTCTATCTCGAGTGCAGGAAAACTCTGACTTTAGAGCTTTTGCGTCAGATAAGTTAAACCATCTGTCCAGAATTTGTGCGGACTCAAGTCTAGAAAGAGTGGCAATATTTCCAATGACTCCTGAGGACATTTGGACGCGTGCAGGTGTTTCGGTTCTTCGTGTGATAGGACTCCCAGATGATGAGAATTAATAAAATTATGGAGGTGGAGACGAGTGAGATGACTAAAGAACTTGAAACCCTGGAGGCGGAGACATTTGAAATCGAAGAGATTCCGGAACAAGATTTTGAACTGGCAGGACTCTGCAGTTGCAGCACGAGCACCAGCTCAACCTGTAGTTCCAGTACGAGCACCAGTAGTACCTGTGGGTGTAGTAGTTGCAGCTGCAGTTCTACCAGTAGTTAAAGCGTGCAACCGCCGAACGTTTAGGTGCCAACCGTTGCAAAGTGGATCTTGATGGAGGAAAGAAATGAGTTTAGTGAAAGAAATGCAGGAGTTAGAGGCTGAGACTTTTGAAATTCAAGAAATAGATGTCTCGAATGAAATTGAACTAGCTGCTGTCAGTTGCACATCATGTTCGAGTTGCTCCTGCGCCAGCACAACAAGCTGCAGCTGCAGCACGAGTAGCTGCTGTGGGTGCACATCATGCAGTACAGCGAGCACGAGCTAGTTGATTGTGACCGTCGTTCAACAAAACGCTCTTCAAGAGAGCATCGGATTAACCCTATTTCTTTAAGGAGATGCAAATGTCTGACGATACGGTAGCTTCTAACTTACAGGAGATTGAGGCCGAGACATTCGAAATCCAAGACGTTTCAGATGCTGATCTTCTGTTGGCGCCATCATCATGTACAAGTACGGCCAGCACTAGCTGTTGCAGCACTACGAGCTGCGCTCTCTGTAGCTGTATGAATCCTTGGAAGTGACTATCAGTGAGTAGTGCATTGATTGGCACGAAAGTGGGACTTATTAGATGACTAGTTGCAGCGACTGGTGCTATCAAGGTGAATCAGCTCAGGAAGATCAACGACCGGTCTCCCATTCATGCGATAACCAGAATCCTATTTCGAAACTAACCGGACCCGAGTCGAGAATTGCCAAACTGGTAAGATCCTATGGGCTGAAGATGCCGGCTGAGTCGAGGTTGTGGTGCTTGAACGCCATTGAAATGGCGGCAACTGAAAATCGTGACGTGCTTCCCTTCTTCCTCTCTAGAGATAAGTTGCTGGTCGCACCGCCTCCTAACAATAGAGTGAGCGGTTCTCATATGGGCTGCGCCGGCTGTCTAGCGCTTCGATGGCAGAAACTTCGGTCACAACCGGAAAGAGATCTACTCGAACGAGACGGAGGGAAGTTTGAGAGTATTGGTGTTAATCCAATGCATCAAACGGCCTATCTTGAAGCTACCGCTCTTCTAATGGTTGAGAGGGCTCTAACGGGAGAGGTACAACCGTCTGAACCACATGGTTTCTCTATGGTTCAGGTCCTAGCGTTAGACACGGGTTTGATGCAGCTCTATCCACTCGTACCAGACGCCCACTGTTGTTGTGCCGAAAGACCTGTTGATAGTGCTGAACTGGCTATCCTGAACCTGCAACCCAGAGAGATTATTTCGGATCGCTCTGCTCGGTGTAAATCTCTGGAAGAGATCGATTTGTCGTTTGATGCTTTGGCAAACCCTGTTTGTGGAGTCCTAGGTAAAGGTATGTTGCCCGACACCCTGTGTACCACCACGGCACCAGTTACTGGTTCCATGATGGTGCGAGGGTCTTGGATGCTGCATGATTTCTATTGGAGTGGACATGCAAACGACTATGCGTCCAGTGCCCGGGTTGCCCTTTTGGAAGGGTTGGAGAGACACGCGGGTCTCACACGGTGCCGTCAGAAATCCTTGAAACGAAGCTCGAGGAGAGCCCTAGCAGGTATTGGCACCTTGGATCCAAGGGATTGTGCTTTATATAACGAAGAATTTTATCGTCGCGAACCCTTTTTTGTTTCATATTCTGACGAGTTGGAGATGAACTGGGTCTGGGGTTTCTCTCTCCGGGACAAATCACCCTTACTGGTCCCCGAACGTTTGGTATATTATCTGGACCAAGATGTATCAAGCAATTTTGTTCAAGAGTGCTCAAATGGTTGTGCGGCAGGAGCAAATTTAGAGGAAGCGATCCTCTACGGTTTACTTGAGTTAATTGAACGAGATGCATTCTTGATCGGGTGGTATGGGGGAGCTCATTTGCCCGAAATTGAACCGGAATCAGTGCCGGACCAAGCTCTCCAATTCATGATGGCGCGTATGCGCTATATCGGATACGATGTCCGCTTATTCGATAACAGAATCGACTTCGATATTCCGGTAGTAACGGCCCTGGCCGTCAATAGAAATGAGGAGGCCCTAGGGCAAGTTGCTCTGGCTTCAGGGGCGTCCGTAAACCCGATTCAAGCAATATCGTCAGCGCTTTGTGAAATTGCCTCTTATATTCCTTCATTCACCAAGCGGGTTCATGCTGTGGAAGAGGAAGTTATAGAGATGTCCCGAGATTACGAAAGAGTTCGAGAGTTAGCGCACCACCCCTTATTGTTCGGATTGCCGTCCATGAAGCCGCAAGTGAGGTTACTGCTGGATAAATCTGATGCCTGTAGGTTTGACGAAGTCTATGCTGATTGGGAGATGCGTAAGCCAAAAACCCGCCTCCTGCTTGATCTACTCAATTACTGCTTGCAAAGGGTTTTTGATGCTGGTTATGATGTCATCATCGTGGAACAGACGAGTCCGGAGCAAGAGTTTTTTGGGCTCAGAAACGTTTGTGTCATCTGCCCTGGGCTGGTACCAATAGATTTCGGCTGGAATAAACAGAGAGTGCTGGGGATGCCGCGTGTTAAAGAAGCTTTGATAAAATCAGGCCTTAAATCTTGTCTCTTGGAAACAGGAGATATGCATCGAGTACCGCATCCATTTCCGTGATAGATTTTGCTTTGCGAGGAGATTCCGATGGCTTGTATTACTAAGGAGTATGTACGTCGAATTCTTGAACGTGGTCGTGAGCCGATGGAACCGACTAGTTACAAGGTTGACTGGAGTGACGCTCCAATCCGTCACAAGATCTATTTGGGAGTTCCTCGCTTGGACATTCCGGTATCTGGGGGAGAAATTGGTGCTTGGTGGTGGAATTTTGATATGCGCTTACGGGCGTCTTATGCTCCATTTGATCGACGTACACGTGTCACTGCAAACAACGGCGTGAGCCATCAACAAGAAGCTGCCGGCGCAGTCTATGCACGGGCGAGTACGTCTGGTGGAGGAATGTACCCGGTTGAACTGTATCTAGTGATCGGAGCCGATCTTGGGATACAGGCAGGAGTGTACCACTATTCCTCTGCGCACCACATGTTGGAGCAACTCATGTTAGGGGATTTCAGGAATAGAATATTGGGCGCTCTCCGCGGCCATACATATTCGCTACCAGGCGCCTACGTAGTTGCAACAGTAAGGTTTTGGAAAAATTCATTCAAATACGCTAGCTTCTGTTATCATGTTGTAACCACCGATATAGGCACTCTTTTTGGAAGCTGGCATGGGGTGGCTGGAGAGCGACCGGAGCTTCATCTATGGTTTGATGAAGCTGATCTGAACCAGTTGTTGGGGCTTAATTGGAGGGAAGAATCAGTTTTTGCTGTTGCCTCGTTAGGTTCTGTGAATAAAACTGCGATAAAGTCGGCCGAAAGTGTGACAGCGGGACAGCCTCCACAACGCGCTTCTGTTAATGTGGACTTCCTGGAGACTTCGAGAGTAGTTCGTACCTTCCCATGGAACATGGATGTCCAGCTTGAAATGATGAATGATACTAGATCGATGCCAGCAAAATGTCCCGAGCAAAGCTTGGTTCCTCCAAAAGGGAGGCGTTGGGCTCTGCCCTTCAGGGAGCGATTGTCAACAGTTCTGTGGAGGAGAACTGTGCAAAAACGTGAGTCTAGTTTTGGGCGGTTTGACGGTTCCACCGGCATGTCAAGGTCTCAGCTCAGCGCCCTACTAGTGTCGGCTCTTGGGCCGCGTTTGATTCGTTTTCCCTCACAAGAGGACAGCCTTCATCATTTTTTCCGTCTCTCGGTGTTCGCTACTCGCGTGGGGGATATTCCAGAAGGTGCATATCAATATGAACCCCAGTCACACAGCCTTTGCGAAGTTCCAGGACCGCCCCTGCACCCATTCTTGCAGTACTGTTATTACCTTAAGAATTACAACTTTGAGCAGGCGTCCGCGATTCTGGTGATCAGCGCTTGCCCCGGATCAGTTATAAGCAAGATTGGCCCCCGGGGTTACCGGTTAATGAATGCCGAACTAGGAGCAGCCCTTCAAAGGATTTATGTGCGCGCGGCATCCGAAGAGTTGGGGTGTGGTGCTGTTTATGGGTTTGAGAATGTAGCCATCAGAGAACGACTTCAAATGGAAGGTGAAGAGTGGCCTTTGGTCCTTGTCTTGGTGGGGCCCAACAAGCCAGGAAGTGCATTCTATCGTTACGTACTGCCGACGGAAGGATTGGAATGTGGTGAACACTAATAGTGATTTTGATTGTGATCTTTCGGTTCGGTATCCCGCGGAAGAAAGTGAAATATTTTTGTTCCGTAGGGGTGGCTTAGACTTTAACTTGCTCTCTTGTTTGAAAGTGCCGAGTTTGATAGCTTGGTCTGAGAGAGTCGAAGAACTTCGGGAGGATGAGAGACGAGCTCGGGATGCGTTTCAAGCTGTTCTTAAGAAGATCGTGGCAGAAACAACATCCGCATCTATTGCAAGGTCTGCGAAGAACCTCCGTAGAACAGTGAGGGCCGGTGGAACGTTAGATCGTGCTGGGTTGAATCTTTCACGACTGTGTGCGGCTTACCCGAACTTGGCGACGCATGTGGACGCGGTGGAGTCGTCTATCCTGAAACTCTCATCATATTTGGATCTAGGCGAAAGTGTTGCGGAACTACAGGTGCGGAGAGTGCGTGAAGAAATCCTACGCTTTGCAAAGGAGCCGCGTTTGCGGAAAGGAATTTTGCTCCAATCAAACGAATTGGATCACCATTTGGATAGGATTACAGGCGTCCCGAACCTAAGTGAAAAGAGGATGCGTAAAATCGAACAAACTATTTTGAAATATTTATATCGTGCAGCCGCTAAAACGAGTCCCTTCGGCACCCTAGGCGTGGTTGGTCTGGGTTCATTCGTCATGCAACCGCTGGATTCTCCCTCTTTAGTGGAGGTTGACCTATGCCAAGGCATTTCTTCTTCTGGTGAGATAAATTTGGCTCTGCTTGGGCACATTATCCATACTATTACCGAAACGGATGGGATGCTTATCGACGTACCCTTAGAGTTGAACAAGAGTGTGCTAAAGAGCGGCTTACGGTATCGCTACGTTCGTAGAAGTCGAGTTGGACCTACGGACAGCTACCAGATGGGACTATCTCCACGAAGTGAATCCGTTTTCTTTCTTGGGGCGGAAGGGATAATTCAGCGCGTTGTGCAACTCATGGGAGATGGGCGTAAATTGCAGGCACCCGATATTGTGAATGAATTGCTTTTCGATTCGGGTGTTACTGCCTCGGTAGATGAAATTCTTGATTATATTCGTGCGTTGGTGAAAGTTGGGTTTCTGGTGAGCCCCATATTTAGTGTTGATCTCGCCAATCCCCGACCAGCCACAGATTTCGCCCTTCGCCTTGCCAAGATTGGGTCTGTTTGGGCGCAGGCAGTATCAGAACATATCCTAAGTCTTCAGTCGTTGGTCAACGATTATGTAAATGCTGAATCAGATTCGCGCAGAATACTGGATGAACGTATGCGGGTGGAGGTTAGGGGGATAGAATCGGCTATTGGAGTCAGTTCAGAAATCAATCTGACTTCAATATGTTTCGAAGATGTCGCTGACCGTGGAACTGTTTGTAAAGTGGACAATGGGTGGTGGACTCATGAAGTGCTCCCTACCCTTGAGATCTGTGGTCGCTTTCTCAGTCTATTTGACCGTTCTGCCTCGATTCGATTGGCGCTCAAAGCATATTTTCTTGCACGTTACGGTGCAGGCGGAGTAGTGAGAGATGTAACTGGATTTCTGGATGAGTTTCGGCAGGATTGCTTCGAGGAACTTCAACGAGCATTGTTGAGACATAGAGACTACTCAGAGAACCTGACAGTTAATCCTTTGCCAAATTGGTTTGATTTGGATGATGTTAAATTTCTGGATGATTCGAAGCAAAGATTGCAACGTTTTCTCCAGGGCGCGGTAGATCAGTGTGGTCCAGAACCGTGGGTTCTTGAGCTAGACCGGAACTGGTTGAACGAGTTCTTACGAGATATGCCAGAGACAGCGCCTATACAACCCGATCCGAGGAGTTTTTTTCTCCAGATGGGTCTCCGTGGAAACAATCCATATGTTGTTATAAATAAATCCTATTGCGGCATGGGGTTGCAGTTCTCGAGATTTAGCAAATTGTTGGACAGTGTTGTCGACTACGAGGTGATTGATCGTGTGCGTTCTAGAAACACTCCATTTAGTGATTCGGTTTTGATGGCTGAATTGAGAGGAGGGATGGACACTACTAATCTGAATGCACATCCCCACCTTACTGGCTATGAGTTATTATGTCCGGGAGAAACCAGTGAAAGGCCAGTGAGTGAACAGATTGACCTCTGTTCCTTGGTTCTGAAGTATGACCCACATAAAGGCGTGATACTTTGGTCGGACGAACGTCGTGCACGGGTTGTACCGGTGTATCTTGGGTTCTTGCTGCCCTATCTACTGTCCCCTATACAGCAGGAGCTGCTACTGCTTTCACCGGTGAATATGGCAATGCCCAATTTCTTCGAGGGAGTGAAGGTGAATGGCTTTCGTTACCCTAGGCTGACAGTGGGCGGTGTAGTGTTGCAACGTCGAACTTGGCGATTTCCGAAGAAAGAGCTGCCCGACACGCATACCAATATGAAGGTTTCAGCTCGATATTTGCTTTGGAGAGATTGGAAGCGAGCTAATGGGATACCGGACCAAGTGTTTCTTCAGCCTCAAGCGGGTAGAAGTGTCGACGACGGTGAGGTGAATCGGGCGAGATTGAATGCTTCCACGAAACCATTGTTTGTCGACTTCGACTCGGAGATCTCGGTGCGGTTGTTTGACAGAGCTATTGCGAATTATTCTGATCCCATCGAGATAGTTGAAATGTTGCCGAACCCAAATGAGCTGCTTGTTGATCGAAGCAGCGGAAAGCGTTATGTAACGGAGTTTATCTGTGATATCAATCCCCCAAGGTCATGGTCAGGTATGTGTTAATCAATGAAGGCGATTTTCCCATGGGCTTCAACGAACAGTTAGGTTTTGGCGGGAGCTGGCATGCTTTTCATATTCACTATACTTCTAACCCCAATCCGCTTTTGGTGGAGTGTCTCAATCCGCTGATTTTGAAGCTTAGACAAGAACAGTTAGTGAACGACTACTTCTTCGTGAGGTACTGGCTCGAGGGTCCGCATGTTAGACTGAGGCTGAGAGCTTCCGTAGATGCTGCATCGCAAGCAATTGGTATGTTGGTTCATCGCAGTTGCAGTGAGTTCTTTCACCGTAGGCCGGCGGTTTACACCGTGGATTCAGAATTGACGCATGAATTATATCGCTCTATGTTTCTTGCGGAGTATTCTGCGGAGGAATGGGAGGCGCGTTATGGTTTAGATGGCCGTATGCCAATCCAGCCAAATAATACGGTTCAAGTAGCCACTTATTTGCCGGAGATTACCCGCTATGGCGGCCCCTGCGGAATTCGTTTGAGTGAATGGCATTTTCAAGAGTCCTCTAGAATAGTTCTTAATCTACTTTCTAGGGTGAATATGCATCTTAGGACTGTGACGTTTGGAATTGCCGCACAGATGATGGTGGTCATGGCCAGCGTGTTTATTCCAAGGCGTGAGTCCCTTCTTGATTTCTTCAATGGCTACGAGGAGTACTGGGCCCGACTGTATGTTGATTCCAGGGTTGATTGGCGAGGAAAGTATGAAAGGATGCTTTCCTCAGGGGATGGTAGTGTTCGGTCACAACTTCAACGTGTTTATGAGTTTGCGGTAGGGGAGCGTGACTTAGAAGTGTCGTTCTTAGTTGAGTGGCGGTCTCATTGCATTCAACTATATAGCCGGATAGTTGAGTTGACTTTTAAGGGAGAGCTTGTTTTTGAGGGCGGAGGGAGTGGATTGCCGGTTGTTGCTGACGACCCTGGACAATCGGCTCGAGTGCTACTGGGTAGTTATCTGCACATGCATAATAACCGGCTGGGTGTTACGCCCAATGATGAGGCGTACTTGGCCCACGTTGTTCGTCATAGTCTTAGAATATGAAGTTTCAAGGTCAGTAGGATGGTTGAGTCGGATTTTTGTGTCCCCGCCCGACGCGCACATCTCATTTTTGGGCCTGTTGTTTGGGACGGATGGCGACCTCGTCACCTTGTTGGTATACTGGGACTTTCAAAGATTTGGTCGCTTGGAACTCTGGAGTATGTTGTCCTCCAGCTACTTTCACGCCCGATGGACCTCAAGGGGCTCCAGGAAAATTGCGCTCAGCTGGGGTTTCCATTAGGTTGGCGACGTATCTTTGCCCTGATTCAAACTCTCGAGGGCAGTGGCCTATTGCAAGATTTTAGTCCTTCTGGAGCTTTTGTCGATTCACGTCGGCCTGGAACGACTATGTCGGTGGCTATTGGGCTTAAATCTAAGAGTTTGGCTAGTTCTTGGTATTTTCGTCGAGTTTGGGAGTGCTCGGACGTTGAAAGACGAATTCGTCGTACTATGGCTGTTTCCAAGTTTCTTTTTTCCCTCCCGGCTGTGTGCATGATTGTTCCTTTATTGTTCTTGTGCGTCTTGTCCATTTATGCTGAACATTCTGTGCTCTTTATGCAAGCCCAGTCGTCGTTGTTTCGCCCGGTCGATATGCTCATCGCTGGCATTGTTCTGACTTTTTCTATTCTGATTCATGAGTGGGGTCATGCCGTGGCGTGCATTCGATGGGGAGGGTGGGTGAGTCGTGCAGGACTCGGGTGGAGTTTCCCATTTTTTCTATCGGCTTTTGTTGAGGCACCTTCTTTCCGCCTGTTTGCCAGTTCTTGGCGGCGGGCTGGCGTTTGTTTTGCCGGGGTTTGGACTAGTTTAGTGCTGCTTGTTCCGGCAACTTCTTTGTGGTTGGCTCTTCGTTCTATAAATGCAATCGCGGAGCCGCTAGCCGTTATTTGCATAGGTTTGTTGGGTTCGGTGGTCTTTAATCTATTGCCTATTCCTCGGATAGACGGGTATCAGATCCTATGCCAAGCACTTGGTGTGCGGAATGTTTTTCGAGATGGAACTAGTGGATTGTTAATGTTGTTGACTAAGCGTGGTCGTCAACTCATTCGCGTCTACGATATGAATGTTTTTAAGAAGATTTTTTTGGTGATCTACGGTTTTTTATGTATTGCCACGCCTTTGTTGATTTTGAGTTCTCTTGCTTGGTGGTTGCTAAGGCAACTGTAGTTGTGTTTAGAATTGTGAAGTGAATGTTCTTGGGGCAAGGGGTAGTGTCATAGGTTCGTGGCAACCGCGGTGGTCAAAGGCAGGATGGACTGCTGCACGTTTCGTGGACACCGATGAATATTCTGGCTCCAATTCGAAGGCGTGAGGTAAAATTTGGTATCATGGCAGGAGCGAAGTGCAGTGAAGAGTTCAAGGAACAAATCGTGACGGAGGCGATCGAGAAATCAGGTTCGGTCAGTGAGGTCAAGAAAGCGTGCGGGCTGGTTCCCCAGACCGTGGGGAACTGCGTGAACAAGTGGCTTAGGACTCATCGAGACGGCGGCGGAATAGAACTCGCCTCAGCTGAGCTTGCAGAAGTGAAGAAGGTCAAGGCCGAATTGCGTGAAGCCCAGATGGAGATTGAGTTCCTGAAAAAGCAGCGGCCTTCTTCTCCCGGGAGTGCCGGTAGCCGTCAAGTACGTCGGCAGTGTCAAGTGGTGGAAGCAACGAGGAGTCGTTGGAAGGCTTCGCGTGGGGTGAGGTAGCCCAGTGTTGCTCGGGGGCGTTCATTG